>CAMCMG010000019.1:0-28641 GCA_945875895.1 Sphingobacterium thalpophilum
GTTGCAGAATTGTAGCGGTCGCTCAAACCGCGTACAATTACAAATTTGTTATCTTGTATGGTAGCACCACTCACTCGTTTTAATACATCGGCCGTGTTTTTATCGGGCGATTTTTTAATAGATTCGGCAGAAACACCGTCAGAAATACGAGAACTATTTTTTTGCTGAGCGTACAAGGTATTGGTACTTTCTTGTTTTGCAGAAGCAGTAATAACCACTTCCTTTAGGTTTTGTGTAAGGGCTTCATCCATTACAATATCTAAGGTGGTGGTTTTACTAGTTAGTACTTCAATATCTGTAATTTGTTTGGTTTGGTAGCCTAAATATGAAAAAAGCAAGGTGTATTTTCCTGGCTTTAGGCCTGCTAATACGTATTGGCCATTTACATTGGTAGAAACTCCGGAGGTAGTTCCAAAAATTTTAACCGATAAACCAATTAGCGTTTCGCCCGTTTTTTTGTCGGTAACTTTTCCGAAAATTTTACCATAATCTTGCGCTTTAACTTGAATTATGCTTGCTACCAATACGATAGATAGCATAAGTATATTTTTAAATGGATTTAACTTCAAACGAATATTGTTTATAAACATGATGTAAATTTTTTGTAACCTTTATGTAAAATTAATTAAACATTATTAGCCAAATATTATTTTTATGTTAATTTAAAGTTAAGTACATAAAACCTATAGGCAGATAAAGTACCTAAACATGAAAATAATACGCTATATTTGGTTGTATAACCTAAAAAAAATAGTAAGTATGAAAAATCCAGAGATAAAAATTAATAAGAAAACACCTAAGCAAGATTTACTCGAAAAACTATCGAACAAATTACATCAGGCCATAGAAAGTTTAGGTATAGACTCCGTTTCGCTGAGTAAAAAAATTGAAAAATCAGCTAAAAAACTAGTTAAGAGTGTATTGAAGAAAAAAGAAGTAACTGCAAAAAAAGTAAACAAGCCACTTGTTTCTAGCGTAGCTATTAAAAAAACCATTCAAACAAAATCACTGAAAACTGCTACAACTACTAGCCCAGCAAAAAAGCCTATTGCTAGCACCTCAAAGCCTAAATCGAGCCCGAAAGCAACAAATACGAAGAAAACCTCTTAATCCTTTTTACTTCCAATTCGATAAACTTCATATTCAGTTAACATAGTTTTTTTAGAATTGTAGGTCTCCTTAATAAAGTTAGGAGCTTGATGTTGTATGAACTCTAAAAAAATACCATTCTTAAATAGAGAAATAAGCTGGCTATATTTTAACGATAGGGTGCTGCAAGAAGCGGCAGATAGAAGTGTGCCCTTACTGGAGAGATTACGTTTTTTAGCCATTTTCTCCTCCAACTTAGACGAATTTTACAGAGTGCGTATTGCCATTCTTAACAGGCTAGCACGCACCAATAATAAATTTAACAATGTATTGGGCTACAACCCAAAAAAACTACTAAACCAAATTCGGTCTATTGTAGTGACGCAAGAAAAAAAATTTAATTCACTGTTTGAAACACAGCTGGTAAAACAACTAGCCGAAAACAAAATCTTTATCTTAAACGAACATCAATTAAATGTAAGCCGAGGAGAATTTGTTCGAAACTACTTCAACGAGCAAGTACTTTCTACACTTGTTCCCATCATTTTAACGGACCAAATATCTTTCCCAGAATTAAAAGATAGGTACGAATATTTCTTCATTAAACTCACTAAAAAAACTAGAAAATCGCATGTAAAATATGCACTAATAGAACTCCCTAAAAATCTTAAGCGTTTTTTAGTACTTCCACAAACCAACCAATTGCAATTTATAATTCTTGTTGACGATATTATTCGGTACTGTCTAAAAGACATATTTTATACCCTAGATTACGATACCATTGAAGCTTACACCATACAATTAACCCGTGATGCCGAACTAGACTTGTCGCACGATGTGAGTGATAAGTTTATAGATGTATTAACCAAAAGTTTGCAAAAACGCAGGTACGGAAAACCCATGCGTTTATTATATGACCGTGAAATGCCCGCAGAAATGCGTACTTTTCTAGTATCAAAACTGCATTTAAGCAACGATAGTTTAATACCTGGCAATCGGTATCATAATTTTAAAGACTTTATAAACTTCCCTAATGTGGGCAACCTAGCTTTAGAATATGAAAAACAATTGCCTTTAAAAATTTCGGAATTAGATTTAGGAACCAGTATACTAAACCAAATTGCCGAAAAAGACTATTTAATAAACCTACCCTATCAATCTTTCGATTACATTATACACTTTTTAAGAGAGGCCGCCATAGACCCTAAAGTAAAAGAAATAAAAATTACCCTCTACCGCTTGGCAGAAAACTCAAGCATTATAAATGCATTAATTAATGCAGCAAAAAATGGCAAAAAAGTGCACTGCTTTTTAGAGTTAAAGGCTCGTTTTGATGAAGAAGCTAATATTTATTGGACCGATAAGCTAAGAGACGGAGGTGTACATGTAGATTTTGGCATTTGGGATTTTAAAGTACACTCTAAGATTTGCTTAGTTACCCGATTAGAAAAACGAAAAAAAGTATATTATGCTAACCTCTCTACCGGTAACTTTAACGAAAAAACGGCAAAATTATATTGCGACCATAGCTTATTTACTGCAAACCAACTTATAACGAACGAAGTACAACATGTATTTACTGGCTTGCTTAAAAAAACATTTTATAAAGACTACAAACATCTTATAGTATCGCCACTAGAAAGTAGAAAAAAACTATTTCATTTAATTGATTCGGAAATAGCACATGCAAAAAAAGGCAAAGAGGCCTATATAATTCTTAAAATGAATAGCCTAACCGACCATAAGATAATTGAAAAACTATACCAAGCCAGCCAAGCAGGCGTTAAAATTGAATTAATTATTAGAGGCATGTGCTCTTTACTACCAGGCATAATAGGTTTTAGCGAAAATATCAACATCATCAGTATTATAGATAGATACCTAGAACATGCTCGAGTTTGGATTTTTGGCAACAAAGGTGACGAAAAAATTTACCTCAGTTCTGCCGATTTAATGACCAGAAATTTAGATCATAGGCTTGAAGTAGGCTTTCCTATTCTCGATCCGCAAATTCAATTACAAATACGAGATATAATAGATTTGCAATTGAGAGACAATACCAAAGCACGAATTATTCAACCAAATGGCTTATCGCCACGCAAAAAACCGAAGAAAAATAATACCTTTCGGGCACAAACCGATACCTATACCTATTTAAAAAATCTATAATTGAGATACGCCGCCATAGATATTGGCTCAAACGCCATACGATTATTAATAGCTGACATATTTACCAAAGGAAAGACCCAAACCTTTAAAAAAAATACACTTCTTCGGATTCCACTACGCTTAGGCGAAGATGCCTTTATGCATCAACGTATTTCCGAAGAAAAAGTTGAGCAACTCATTAAAACGATTTTTTCCTTTGCCCTGCTTATGGATGTATATCAGGTAGATGACTATATGGCTTGTGCAACATCAGCAATGCGTGAGGCTAAAAACGGGCCAGAATTGGTTAAAAAAATCTTCAAAACCTGTAACATTAAAATTAATATTGTTGAAGGGCAGGAGGAGGCAAATATTATTTATGCTAGCCATATAGAACAATTACTAGATCAAAATAAAAACTACTTATATATAGATGTGGGTGGAGGTAGTACCGAATTATCTGTTTTTTCGTCTACCAATTTAGTTGCATCTAAATCATTTGATATCGGCACCATTAGAATTCTGGATAAAAAAGTAAAACCCGAAAATTGGACTAATGCAAAAGAATGGTTAAAAAAAATGGGTGCAACCCATCCTAATTTAACCGCCATAGGTACCGGTGGAAATATCAACAAAATATACAGTTTGGCCAATTTAAAAGAGGGCGAAATCCTAACTACCAAAAAATTTAACCAAGTAGCCAAACAATTGCAAGCCTTAACCTTAGAGCAACGCATTGTAGAACTAGGTTTAAAGCCCGACCGAGCAGATGTAATTATACCGGCTTGTGAAATTTATGCCAATTTATTTAAATGGGGCAATGTGAAACAAACCATTGTACCAAGTGTAGGCTTGGCTGATGGAATTATTCAATTACTGATTGATAAAAATTTAGGCAACTAATACCTAATACCCGCTTTTTTAAACAGAAAGTGAATGAGCCAAATGGGGCCAATTAATAAAAACTTCAAATCATCAAAGAATGAAGGTTTTTTACCTTCAATTTTATGACCGATAAATTGGCCAGCCCAAGCCAATACAAAAATACCTAAACAGCTTTGCCACATGGCGGGGCCTCCTATTTGTTCCCATTTTTCTAGGGCAATAATTCCGCCCGAAAAAACAAACATCAGTAAAAGCATTACATACGATAATACCGGGGATAAGCGGTAGTAGTAATAAATGGAGAAGGCAATAAAAAAAGAAGCCCAATTGATATAACCTTGGTATTCGCCTAAAAAACCCAATGTTGGGAACGGAATTGACCAAATAAGCCCAAAAAGACTGAATACAATAGCTGGCACACAAATCCAATGAATGGTTTTGTTGGTGTGATTTTGGTGGCTTTCTGCGTATTTTTCAAAATACACATCTACCGGGCGAAGGGTTTGTTTTGTAGCCATATTTACTTATTTAGCAAAAGCAACCGAACGTGTTTCACGAATAACGGTTACTTTAATTTGTCCAGGATAAGTCATTTCAGTTTGAATACGGTTCGAAATATCGGCGGCCAACACTTCCGCTTCTGCATCGGTAACGCGTTCGCTTTCTACCACTACCCGTAATTCTCTACCAGCTTGTATCGCAAAGGTTTTTTCTACCCCTGGGTACGATAAAGCCAACGATTCCAATTCTTTTAAACGCTTAATGTAGCTTTCAACTACCTCACGGCGGGCACCCGGACGGGCGCCAGAAATGGCATCACAAGCCTGAATAATGGGCGAAATCATAGAAGTCATTTCTATCTCGTCGTGGTGAGCACCAATGGCGTTACACACTTCCGGATGTTCTTTATATTTCTCGGCCAATTGCATGCCCAAGAGTGCGTGTGGCAATTCCGGGTTATCATCAGGCACTTTACCAATATCGTGGAGCAAGCCCGCACGTTTAGCTAATTTTACGTTTAAACCCAATTCGGCAGCCATGGTGGCACAAAAATTAGCTACCTCACGTGAGTGTTGCAGTAAGTTTTGTCGGTACGATGAACGGTAACGCATACGACCCACCATACGAATTAACTCAGGGTGTAAACCATGAATACCCAAATCAATAACGGTACGTTCTCCAATTTCTACAATTTCGTCTTCAATTTGTTTTTTGGTTTTGGCCACCACTTCCTCAATACGGGCTGGGTGAATACGACCATCGGTTACCAAACGGTGTAAAGCCAAACGGGCAATTTCTCTACGTACCGGATCAAAGCCCGATAAAATGATTGCCTCCGGAGTATCGTCTACAATAATTTCAATACCGGTAGCCGCTTCGAGGGCTCTAATATTACGGCCTTCGCGACCAATAACTCTACCTTTCACTTCATCACTTTCGATATTGAAAATAGACACGGTATTTTCGATGGCACTCTCGGTAGCGGTACGCTGAATGGTTTGAATAACCACCTTTTTAGCTTCTTTAGAGGCCGTTAGCTTGGCTTCGTCCACAATATCTTTAATCTGCATCATGGCTTGCGTACGGGCCTCTTCTTTCAAAGCTTCTACCATTTGGTTTTTTGCTTCCTCGGCCGATAAATTAGCTAAGGTTTCCAATTGGCTTACTTGTTGAGCTTTCACCAAATCAAGTTCTTCTTGCTTTTTACGAGTCAATTCCGTTTGCTTTTCAAAATTCTGGCGGCTTTGATCTAAATCCTGCTCTTTGCGGCTTAAATGCTCTAACTTTTGGTTGAGCGATTGCTCTTTCTGGCGCAGGCTATTTTCCCGTTGGTTAGCTTGGTTGTTTTTTTCATTAATTTCTTGCTCGTGTTCCGATTTCATTTGCAAGAACTTCTCTTTAGCCTCTAATAATTTATTTTTTCGTAAAATTTCCGCATTTTCTTCGGCATCTCTCAAAATTTTCTTGGCCTTTGCCTGAGCGGCAACTTCTTCACTTTGGTAAAAACGTTTCAACATAAACCTGCCGGTGCCTAGGCCCAACAGTAAACTTCCTACCACATATACTATAATTTCCATTTCGTTTATAAATAAAAAACCGTTAACAATTCTTAAGTGCAGGCATGTGTATTCGCCGCTTGCTCGAAGCAACAAATAGCTAGCTAGTGAAACCTAAAAACCTTAACGGCTTATATAAAACTCAATATTTTAAAAACGTATTACTTCGTTGCGAAGAATTCCGTAAGCAATTGATCGAGCTGAAAAACCTTTTCAGCCACTTCATTATCGGTAGTTCCTGCTTTGCTCTCGGCCTTTATCGTAGCCGTAGCAAAATGCAATACACTCATCGATAACAGATCTTGTTTATCACGAACCGAATAGGCATCCTGATATTCTTTGATCCTGTCGTTGATCAATTTTGCTGCCCTACGTATCACTTCCTCCTCTTCCTGATTCACCTTTAAGGGGTAAATCCGGTCAGCAATATTTATTTTTATGGAGATTTCTCCCATGTTGAGCTTGTTTCACTTTGTATTACTTCTTCAGCAATACAATACACTTATCTATTTCGCGTACAAATTCGCTAATTTTTTGCTTGATGTCAAGACTTTTTTCACTATCGCCTTCTAATGAGCGTGCTAACTTTAAAGCTCGTACCCGTTCTTCGAGTTCTAAAGTAAGTTTTTTGCTTGTTTCAACAGCTACCTGAAGGCTCTGATTATCTAATTTTAAGCTATCATTTTCTTCTTGCAAGGCAGCACACAACTCTACTAATCGAGCTGTTTTATCTAAAACTTGTGTTAATTGATCGGCTACCCTTGACATAAATTTGCTAAAATCGATTAGGTGCGAATTGTTGCACCGGCTTCTTTCTCTAAATTTAGTATTAATTTTTGCATAATCGCATCAATCTGCTTATCGTTCAGCGTTTTCTCATCGTCTTGTAACACAAAACTCAAGGCATACGATTTTTTATCGGCTGGCAATTTATCACCTTGGTACACATCAAAAACAGTTACTTCTTTTAACAAGCTGCGTTCTGTTTTTAGGCTGATATTTTTTAACGTCTCAAAACTCATATTCCGATCAATCAACAAAGATAAATCTCGTTTAACCGCCGGAAACTTAGCCACCTCTTGATAGGTAATTTTGTGATTTTTAAGCGATTTTAACACCGCATCCCAATCAATTTCGGCATAAAACACCTCCGAATTTACATCCAATTGTTTTAAAATTTTGGTAGATACGGCACCGAAATCAACCAATGATTTTTCGCCACGACCATAGCACAAGCCATAAGCCAAGGTATTTAATTCGCTTTCTTTAGTTTGTAAATTCTGAATACCCAATTTTGCTAATAAAGAATCAATTACCGCTTTAATATGATAAAAAGACGATTCTTTTGCTGCTTGGTTCCAACCAGCCAACTGACTTTTTCCGGTAATAAAAATAGCCAAACGTTGGTGTTCTTGGTAACCCCCTTCTTTTTTCAAGAAATAGGTTTTGCCAAACTCATAACATTTCAAATCGGCATTTTTACGATTTTGGTTGTAGACAATAGCTTCTAAACCCGAAAACAAGAGCGTTTGACGCATGGTATCTAAATCGCTGCTCAGTGGATTTAAAAGCGTTACGGCTCTACTTGCATCTAAGGTATACTTTCCACTCGTTAGAGAGTTCGATAAGCACTCATAATAGCCATTGGCGCTTAACCAATCGGCCACTTGATGTTGCACCGCTTCACTATCGGGTTTAGCCGAATAATTTAAAGAGGCCCGTACTTGGTTCGGAATTTCTACTTGGTTATAGCCCACCATGCGCAAAATTTCTTCAATAATATCTACTTCACGGGTTACATCTACACGGTAAGCCGGCACCAGAAGGTTTAAACCCTCTGCCGTTTCGGCTACAATTTCTATTTGCAAGCCACTAATAATGGCTTTTACTGTTGCTGGCTCAATGGTTTTACCAATTAATCGGTTTATATGTTGGTAGCTAACGGCTACCTCGAATGGTTTAATTGGGTTTGGGTAAAAATCGGCAATAGGAGATGAGATTTGCCCACCGGCTAGTTCTTGAATCAATAAAGCAGCTCTTTTTAAAGCAAAAACAGTCATTTCTGGGTCGGTACCACGCTCAAAACGAAAAGAAGCATCGGTTTTTAAACCAAAACGCTTGCTACTTTTACGCACACTCACCGAGTTAAAATACGCACTTTCTAAGAAAATGGTGGTAGTTTCGGCACTCACGCCCGAGCCCAATCCGCCAAATACACCAGCCAAACACAAAGGACCTTTGGCATCGCAAATCATTAAATCTTGAGCCGATAGCTTACGTTCTACGCCATCAAGTGTAACAAAAGGCGTATTTTCAGGACAGGTTTTTACTAGTATTTTGCTACCAGAAATCTTAGCCGCATCGAAAGCGTGTAAAGGCTGACCCAATTCGTGCAACACGTAATTGGTTACATCTACCACATTATTAATGGGGCGTACGCCAATGGTATTCAATTTATTTTTTAACCAGCTTGGCGATTCTTGCACGCTTACTCCGCTAATACTCAACGACGAATAACGTGGGCAAGCTTCGGTAGCTTGTACTTCTACCGGAATCACCAACGATTCGTTATCAACTTTAAAAGCCGATACATCTGGAAAAATAACTTTTGAATTGAAAAAAGCGGCTAAATCTCTAGCTACACCTAGGTGCGAAGCAGCATCCGCTCGGTTAGGCGTTAAGCCAATTTCAAACAAATAATCGTCTTCTAACTTGAAATATGTTTTTGCTAAGGTGCCTACCTTCACGTCTTCTGGCAGCACCAAAATACCTTCGTGCGAAGTGCCTAAGCCTATTTCATCTTCGGCACAAATCATACCTTGCGATACTTCGCCACGAATTTTAGAGTCTTTAATTTTAAAAGGTTCGCCCGATGTTGGGTAGACCGTGGTGCCATCTACAGCCACAACCACCTTTTGTCCAGCGGCTACATTGGCAGCTCCACACACAATTTGTAGCGCTTCGCTTTTGCCCACATCTACTGTAGTAATTTTCAACCTATCGGCATTGGGGTGTTGCGCACAGCTAAGCACTTGGCCTATAAACAAACCTTCTAGACCCCCGGGAACAGATTGAACCTTTTCTACACACTCTACTTCTAAACCAATATCGGTTAAAATAAGCGACAGTTCATCGGGTGTTTTATCGGTAGCTATATAGTGTTTAAGCCAAGAATACGAAATCTTCATACGGATGCAATCGGGTAAAAAGCAAAGATATAAAAATTGCGTTGCAGGGGATAGCAAATTAAAGCAAACCTTCGTCGGCGAAGCTGAAATATGCCCGATTGGCAAAAATAAGGTGATCTAAAACACTTAAGTCGAGTAAACGAGCAGCCGAAATAAGCTTTTGGGTAAGATCTTTATCGGCTTGGCTGGGCGCTGAATTACCCGAGGGATGGTTATGCGCCAAAATAAGCGATGCGGCATGGTGTGAAATAGCCGTTTGAAAAATAATTTTAGGATCGGCAATGGTACCGGCCTGGCCCCCTTTGCTAATGAGGTGTTTAGAAAGCACCGTATTGGCTCTATTAAGCAGTATAATCCAAAATTCTTCGTGATTTAAATCGGCAAAATACGGTCCCAATAATAAAAAAGCATCTTTGCTATGCCCAATTTTGGGCTTTTGTTCTTCCGTTTCCTCTTTACGCCTCCGGCCCAATTCTAAGGCGGCTATAATGCTAATGGCTTTGGCTTCGCCGATGCCTTTAAATGCCGATAATTCTTGTACCGATAATTTTGCTAAGTGATTGAGGTTGTTAGATTGGGCACTCAATATACGTTTGCTTAACTCTACAGCGGTTTCGTTTTTATTACCCGAACCAATTAAAATGGCTATTAACTCGGCATCGGTAAGGCTTCTTCGCCCCTGCAGCATTAATTTTTCTCTGGGCCGATCTTCTTCGTTCCACTGCTTAATAGAAATATTTTGCGATTCGTAAGGGAAACTCATTCCACATAAAACGGCCTAAAACAAAAAAGAGTATTGGAAAAAACCAATACTCTTTTTTAATGCGGTATAAGAAAACTTATTTGAGTGCGTTAACGTACTTAGTCAATTTAGACTTGTTGTTAGCAGCTTTGTTTTTGTGAATTACACTTTTCTTAGCTAAACGATCAATCATAGAAATTACTTTAGTCAATAGTGGGCTAGCCTCCTTTTTTGACGTGGTTTCACGCAATTTTTTAATTGCGTTTCTAGTAGTTTTAGCTTGATAGCGATTACGCAAACGCTTTGCTGCGTTAGCTCTGATTCTTTTGATGGACGATTTATGATTTGCCATTTATATACGTTTAGCTGTTCTTTTTTAAGGACTGCAAATATAGCGTGCTACTTTCAAAAATACAAACCGATTGAAAAATTATTCAAATTAAATTAATATGAAACCCCTAAAACCCATTCTATTTACCTTCATTTTATTCGTTTTAGCAGAAATATGCAGCTCTTGGGGCTTTTTTGCACATCAAAAAATAAATCGATTGGCCGTATTTACGTTGCCGAAAGGAATGATTGGTTTTTATAAAAAACAAATAGATTATCTCACCGAACATGCCGTTGACCCAGACAAACGCCGCTATGCCGATTCATTAGAGGCGCCACGACATTATTTAGATGCCGATCATTATGGTCTCCACCCATTTGATTCTATACCTAAAAAGTGGACTGATGCCGTTGCCAAATTTGGCAAAGATAGCTTGGAAGCCTATGGCATGGTGCCCTGGGTTATTGAACGCAATTATTACGCCTTGGTAAAGGCTTTTAAAGAACGTGATTCCTTGAAAATTTTGCATTATTCTGCCGATTTAGGCCATTACGTGGGCGATGCACACGTACCCCTACACACCACCGAAAACTACAATGGGCAGCAGACCAATCAAATGGGTATTCATGGTTTTTGGGAAAGCAGGTTACCGGAATTATTCTCTACCGAATATGATTTTATTGTGGGCAAGGCCCAATACATTGAACATCCGCTGAACAAAGCTTGGGAAATTGTACAGACCGCCAATGGTTATAAAGATTCTGTTTTATTAATAGAAGCTCGACTAAACCGAGAATTCCCAAAAGACCGTAAATACGGCTTCAGCCAACGCAATGGCAAAGTAGAGCGTAATTACTCGGAAGCATACGCCCGAGCATACCACGAGGCTTTAAAAGGTATGGTAGAACGGCAAATGCGCTCCTCCATTTTAGATATTGGAAGTTATTGGTATTCTGCCTGGGTTGATGCTGGCCAACCCACGCTTAAAAACTTAGTTAAGATTGAACCTACAGAAGTAGAGAAAAAACGTACACAAAAAGAAGAACTAGAGTTTAATAAGGGTACCATGAAAGGGCGTGGAGAATAAAAATTACTTTTTTGCAGGTTTTAAAGCTGCAAAAATGGCGGGTAACACAGATACTACGATAATAGACAATACAACCAAACTAAAATTTTGTTTTACAAAGGGTAAATTGCCAAAGAAATAACCAAGAGCCAAAAAGCTTACAATCCAACTTAAACCACCTACTATATTGTAAAGCATATACTTTGCGATAGGCATATGCCCCACCCCGGCAACAAATGGCGCCACCGTTCTAAAAATAGGCAAAAAACGACTAAATATTACGGCTTTAGCACCATGTTTACTGAAAAAATCTTGGGTTTTTTCGTAATATTCGAGTTTGAGAATTTTATTTTCGGCTTTAAATACTTTTTTACCAAAATAACTGCCCAAATAATAATTAAGTGTGTTGCCAGAAATGGCTGCTAAAGTCAATATAAAGCCCATTAAGGCCAAGCTCAAACCCGTATCGCCTTTGGCCAATAAGGCTCCGGCGGCAAATAACAATGAATCGCCGGGCAAAAATGGGGTTACCACAAAACCGGTTTCCGAAAAAATAATAAGGAATAGAACTAAATAGGTCCAAGTCTGATAGGTTTGCACAATAGCCACCAAATGTTGGTCTATGTGCAAAATAAAATCAAGTAATTGCTGTATAAGTTCCAAGGAAAAGCTGAAGGAAGTGCTTAAGCGTAATTGTTTAACATTACCGGCATTACCAACATCAACACGTTTTCATTATCGTTGTTGGTTTGCGGAATTAATAAACCTGCACGGTTTGGGGTACTCATTTCTAGGGTTACTTCATCGCCTTCTAAATTACCCAACATTTCGATTAAGAATTTGGCATTAAAGCCAATTTCCATGTCTTCACCTTCATATTGGCAACCTAAACGCTCGTGTGCTTCATTAGAGAAATCTACATCTTCTGAAGAAATGTTTAACTCACTACCGTTTATTTTTAAACGAACTTGGTGGGTAGTTTTATTGGCAAAAATAACCACTCGACGTAAGCTATTTAAAAATTGGCTTCGGTCTAGGGTTAATTTATTTGGGTTGCTTTGAGGAATTACAGCTTCGTAATCTGGATAGCGCTCGTCAATTAAACGACAAATTAGGTTGATGTTTCCAAAACGAAAAAATGCACTGGTGCTGTTGTATTCTAAACTTACGGCAGAATCATCGGAACCTAAAGATGCTTTCAATAAGGTTAAAGCCTTTTTAGGTAAAATGAACGATGCAGCAGCATCCGATTTGGTATCGTTTCGGCGGTAACGCACTAATTTATGCGCATCTGTTGCTACAAAGGTTATATTTTGAGGACTTAATTGGCAATATACACCCGTCATTGCCGGACGTAAATCGTCGTTACTAACCGCAAAAATGGTTTTATTGATAGCTTCGGCCAATACCGATGCCGGCATACTTACCGAAGAAGCATTTTCTACAGTCGGAATTTTGGGGAAATCTTCCCCATTTTCGCCACTCAATTTATATTTACCATCGCCGGCACTAATCTCAATAGCAAAGGTTTGGGCATCTACGCTGAATGCTACTGGCTGATCGGGTAGCGTTTTTAAGGTTTCTAATAAAATTTTAGACGGCACGGCCACTTTTCCATCTTCTTTTGACTCTACAGGCAAAGAAGTAGTCATGCTGGTTTGCAAATCGGTAGCCGATATGGTTAAAGAACCATCTTTAATTTCAAATAGAAAGTTCTCTAAAATAGGCAATACCGTGCTGCTGCTAGATGCACCATTTACAGCTTGCAATTGTTTTAAGAGAGTGGATGTAGAAACAATAAATCTCATACGTTTTAGCTAATTGAATTCAAAAATAGAAAATTTAAACGGTATACTTTCGTTTGCGGTACCAATGTTGAAAAAATCCGAATATTGCTAACATTAGCAGGGGCAAAAGTACATTAATTATCTGCCAAAACGATTTGTCGGCTTTTACCAATGTCTTATCTAATAACCTCATTTTAAGTTCTTTTGAACGGAGATTAAGTAAATCACCATCGCCACTCATAAAATCTACCGCATTTAACAAGAATGCTTTGTTACCATATTGCTGTTGGGTATACCTGTCGTAACCCAATGGATATGGCGATCCATCGGCTCCTACTTGGTTTTTAAATACATCTCCATCAGACAGCACCAGCATTTGCGTGGGCTGAGATTGATCCAAGCGATTATCGAAATTCCCAAGTTGTGCAGGTATAGGTCTGTTTTTAAAAGTCGATTTAAAACGACCCTCTAACAATACGGCTACAGGCTGTGGATCTGACCGAAACGTGGCCGGATCGGGCTGCTGCTCCGCTAATTGCAGGGAAATAAGGTTCGGCACCTCCATCAACTTGCTATAGGGTGATGAACTCAATAACACGGTTTTACGAAGCCCTGAAACTGCTAATGTATCTATGGTGCTGGCAAATTCGGATCGAATGCCTTCTAAATTTTTTACCAAAGGATGCGTACTTAGCGGAACAAATACCGGGAAAAACAACCAGGGCACTAGCTCAATTTGACCCTGATTACCCATATTACCCACGTTTAAGGGAATTTGAGCACAATTCATATCGGCAATAAGCTGATAATTAATGCGTACACCATAGGTGAATAATAGATCGTCGAGGTTGAGTTTTTTGGCAAAAGCCAATTGCTCTCCCGCACCCTTTAAACTATCTAATTCGGCATTTACTTGATCTATGGCCCAAATTACTTTTCCGCCATGCATCACATACTGGTCGAGCTTAAACTTTTCGGATTCCGTAAAGCTTGCATTGGGCTTTGGAACCACCAATACAGCTAATTTTTGCAAACTGGCTAAAGAAATACTTGCTAAATCTACCCTCCCTACCTCATAAACCGATTGCAAAGAAATCATGGCATCACTCAATTGCACATCGTTCAACTCCTGATGCCCCTCGGTGAAGCCCACCCGAGGTTTATCGCCTCTGCTAATTTTGCTAATGGCACTTACAAAGGCGTATTCTAAATTTTGAATGGAATTATGAAGTGCTTCTTCGGGCGATTTACCTTGTTGTGTTTGCAGAAATTTTACGGCTAATTTCCGGCCTTCATACTCAAGCACGGCTCCCGGAAAAATTGTTTTTTGACTCAAGCCCTCTTCCGTTTTTACACTCAAATTGGTGGGCTCTAAACCAAGTGCATACAATTCGTTAAGCAAGGCTGTACTTGTATCTGCACCGGGATTAATTACCTGTACCCGAATACCTGCTGATGAATACGCAGACAAATCGTTCGTTAAATCGAGAGCGGCCGTTTTCAGCTGATCAAAACCCGAAGGCAAATCGCCATCTAAGTAAATAGTAATACGCAGTGGTTTTGGCAATGTATGAACCAATTCCCTGCTTTTTTCCGAAAGGGTAAAGCGTTTATCTTCTGTAAAATCGAAACGAACATGTACAAAATTAGAGATACTGAGTATAGCAATGACTGCTATTATGAACGCACCCCATTGAACTCTAGTAAAAGCTTTTACGCTTACCGCACAATACGCTAAGAACAAGAAAGTAGCCATTAACACCAAAAAATACACCACATCTCGGCTATCTAATACCCCTCTGCTCATAGCCTCGTAATGCGCCTGTATGCCCAATATTTGCACATAGGAATCAAAAGGTTGCAAAAAAGCTACTCCGCTCAGTAAATCGAAACCGATAAAAAAGACCAGTGAACCCAATACCGCCAAAACCAAGGCAGTAACTTGACTTTTAGTTATACTAGAGGCGAATACACCTATTGCGGCAAAACTAGCACTTAAAAACACCAAACCTATATAAGAACCTATGATGGCACCCCCATCTAAATTTCCGCTTGGTGCCCCTAAAGCATATACCGAGTACACATACACCAGCGTGGGGAGCAAACTTAAACACACAATGGCTAGTATAGCCAAATATTTGGCAAGCACGATGTGTAGTGTCGAAATTGGCCTACTCAACAATAAATCGAGGGTGCCTTCTTTGCGCTCTTCGGCAAGGCTGCGCATGCATACCGCCGGTATTAAAAGCAAAAATACATAGGGAGCTAACGCGAAGAAATTGGCTAGGCTGGCATAACCTGAATTTAGAATACTATATTCTGGGAAAATCCATAGGACCGAACTGGTACACAGCAAAAATACTCCCATAATAAGGTAGGCAATGGGGGAGCTAAAAAAACCAGCGATTTCTTTTCTAAAGAGTGCAAACACAGCGATTTTATTTTTTTCGAAATTAAGATTTATAACGGCATAAAAAAAGCCCCCGAATTCGGGGGCTTTTAAACCTTAAACTAAAATACTTATTTACCCAAATGAAACTTAATACCGATGCTAGTTCTGTTGTTATCAAAGAAATTGGAACTACGAGCATACAAATCTTCTCCCAACATACTAACGCCCATATTTGTTTCTTTCTCATCTCCAGTTTTAGCAGATTGAAAATAAATGGAACCCAGGTTTAGTTCGAGACTTATTTTTTGAGACGGAAAAAAGGCAAAGCCCGGAATGAGATTTACCCCCATGGTTTGAGTTTTTACATCTACTGCTGCACCACCCAAAAGAGTAGTTTTCTCGGAGCCAATGGGCACCAATAATTGGCCATAAAATTTAACCCGATTGCCAATGGGCATGTAATAGCGTACGGAAGGAGCAATACTCAAACCCGATGATTTTTCATTGTCAACCCCAGCCAATTGTTGTTTGTAAGAAGCCAGACCTACTACCAAGCCAATAGCTAAATCGTCTTTAATAAAATAACTCACCGCTGGCTGAAAAAGTAGGGTATTGGTTTTAGGGCCTTCTACTCCTGCCACTTCTCCGGTATACGAGTTAAATCCAATATTAGCGCCAACCAACCATTTACCCTGTTGGGTTGGGCTATTCATAGTCATCATTTCCGATTTAACCATGGGGCCTTTTGGAGGCATAGGCGCTGCTTTTTTGGTTTGTGCAAAGGCCATTGCCGTAAACGAAAGTGTGCATACACTTAATAGGAATAATTTTTTCATAGTATGTGTTTTATGTTAAATAAATTAAACTTTCAACAAAAACGCATACTATTGGTAGATTATTGTGCAAATAAACTCTCCCAGCTATGAGAACGATTTTTTAATTGGTGAGCTCCTGAAAAATTTGCTCCAGGGTTTTAGCGGGATGGACGGCAAGTAAATCGGACAGGGAACTGTTGGCAACCAAACGACCTTTAGAAAGAATGATAACATCGTCGCAAATGGCGGCAACCTCTTGTAAAATATGGGTAGAAATAAGTACAGTAGTGCTTTTTCCTATCTCCTTAATTAAATCGCGGATACCCAGCACTTGGTTGGGGTCTAAACCTGAGGTGGGTTCATCTAAAATAAGTACGGCTGGTTTATGCAAAATGGCTTGTGCCAAGCCCACCCGTTGCTGGTAGCCTTTAGAAAGTTGACTAATACGTTTATGCTGCTCCGGGCCAAGACCGGTAAGGGCAATTACTTCGGCTATTCGGGCTTCTTTGCTCTCAATTTGATAAATATCGGCCATAAAAGCCAAAGCCTCTTTTACATACAAATCGGGGTAAAGCGGATTTTGTTCTGGCAAATAACCCAAACAGCGTTTTACCGCTAAGCTTTGCGTAGCTACATCCAATCCGTTTACCTGCAGGCTACCGCTATCAGGGACCAATAAACCGGCCAAGCATTTCATGGTGGTTGATTTTCCTGCGCCATTGGGACCTAAAAAACCGGTTACACGGCCCGATTTAGCCGTAAAACTAATGCCTTTTAGCACTTCTTGTTTGCCAAAGGCTTTGCTTAATTGGTTTACCTCAATACTCATAAGCTACTAAAATAGGGCTTTGAAAGCAATTTGAAGCATTTTTAAAATAATTCACTCAAAATTAGATAAAAAAGCAAGCAAGCGTATCTTTGCAGTACCATGAGCAAAAGTAACGACGAACTTTTTAAACAAGTAACCTCCCATGCCAAAGAGTATGGCTTTGTATTTCAATCGAGTGAAATTTACGACGGTTTAAGTGCCGTATACGATTACGGACAGTTAGGTGCCGAACTCAAAAATAACCTGAAAACCTATTGGTGGAAAAGCATGGTGCAACTCCATGAAAACATTGTAGGTATTGATTCGGCCATTTTTATGCACCCTAAAGTATGGAAAGCATCGGGCCACGTAGATGGGTTTAACGACCCCATGATTGATAATAAAGATTCGAAAAAGCGTTACCGTGCGGACCAGTTAATTGAAGATAAAATTACCCGGTACCAAAAAGATGGTAAAACGGCTAAAGCAGATGAATTACAAAACGAATTAGATGCCGCCTTATCGTCGGATAATTTAGCAGCATTGAAGGATATTATTGAAAAGCATGAAATTGTATGCCCAGTTTCGGGCACTCGAAATTGGACCGATGTGCGCCAATTTAATTTAATGTTCTCTACCCGTATGGGCGCCATGGCCGAAGGTTCGGATGAAGTATATCTTCGCCCTGAAACCGCTCAAGGTATTTTTGTAAACTTTTTAAACGTCCAAAAATCAGGGCGCATGAAAATTCCGTTTGGCATTGCCCAAATTGGAAAAGCGTTTAGAAACGAGGTAATTGCCCGCCAGTTCATTATGCGTATGCGTGAGTTTGAACAAATGGAAATGCAGTTTTTCGTAAAGCCAGGTACCGAAATGCAGTGGTATACCTATTGGAAAGAAGCCCGTTTAAAATGGCACATCGCCATGGGCATTCCGGCAGCAAAGTACCGCTACCACGATCATGCTAAATTAGCCCATTATGCCAATGCAGCTGTAGATATTGAATTCGAATTTCCCTTTGGATTTAAAGAAGTGGAAGGTATTCATAGCCGTACCGATTTTGATTTAACTCAGCACCAAGAATTATCTGGCAAGAAATTACAGTATTTTGATACCGAAACGAACCAGAGTTATGTACCTTATGTGATTGAAACCTCTATTGGTTTAGATCGTTTATTCTTACTAACTCTTTGTACCGCTTACGAAGAGCAAGATTTAAGTACAGACGAAAAACAAGACAGTCGTACCGTATTACACCTACACCCTGCCTTGGCTCCGGTTAAAGCCGCTATTTTCCCGCTAACCAAAAAAGATGGCTTGCCAGAAAAAGCACGAGAAATTATGGATCGCTTAAAATTCGAATTCTCCTTGCAATATGACGAGAAAGATTCTATCGGCAAACGTTACCGCCGACAAGATGCCATTGGAACCCCGTGCTGTATTACGGTTGATCATCAAACTTTAGAAGATAATACCGTAACCATTAGGCACCGCGATAACATGGAACAAGAGCGTGTGGCTATCGCCGATCTTGAAAAATTAGTAGGCGATATGGTTAGCTGGAAAAACTTATTTCACTAAAAAAAGATGGGAGCCGCCCTATTTTTTCTTTTCGCACTAGCCTGCGAAATTATAGGAACGCTCGGCGGTTTTGGCTCTTCGGTACTATTTGTACCCTTAGCTAATTTCTTTTTTGCGGCTAGCTTGGTGCTTTCGCTCACCTCTATTTTACACGTGTTTAGCAATACCGCCAAACTCTGGCTGTTCAGAAAAACGATAAGCAAACAATTGTTTCTTCTGTACGGAATTCCCAGCCTCATATTTACGCTTTTGGGCGCTTACCTAACAAAAGTATATTCCTTCATCTATTTGGAATGGGCCTTGGCCATATTTCTGCTGCTTTTTAGTGGTTTGTTCTTGCTCTTCCCTAAAATTCACCTTAAAGCCAATACTTCAACCGCCTTGTTGAGTGGGGGTTTTGCAGGCTTTATGGCAGGTTTTACCGGCACAGGCGGAGCCATAAGAGGGATGAGTTTGGTAGCATTTAACTTGGAGAAAAACCTATTTGTGGGCACCTCGGCTGCTATAGATTTTGGGGTAGATTTTAGTCGCATGTTTATCTATTATTACAATGGCTTTTTTGAGATGGAGTATGTGTATTATATACCTCTATTAGTAATTGCATCCTTTTTAGGCTCATATATTGGTAAGCAATTGCTAAACAAAATCTCTCAAGAAGTATTTAAAAAAATTGTACTAGGTCTTATTTTGCTCATCAGTATCAGCATGCTCGTTAAATTGAGCATAGTAACTCAGTTATAGTTTTTATATTTGGAGAAGGGCCTATGAGCGCAAGCAAATTTATTAAAGAATTAAAAGCATGTAACAATCGGATGATTCATATCCAATTAACTGTACAATAAACATATGCGTGAATTTCTACTTCGTATTATTGATTTTTTTCACAAACCGGTAGCCAAATGGATTCCCGTGGCAACCTTTCGCTATGTCTTAACAGGTGGAGGAACGGCCGCAATGGGTATTATTATTTACTTTATCACCTATAACTTTATTCTAAATCAACAGGGCATTAACTTGCCATTCATATTTATTAGCGGGCATATAAGTGCCCTACTTATCGAATTGAGTATCACTTTTCCTATTGGGTTTTTACTTAATAAATATCTGGTTTTTACCCAATCTGATTTAAGAGGAAGAGTGCAATTGATACGCTACGGAACTATTGTCGGCCTAAATATTTTTCTGAACTACGTACTCATTAAACTCATGGTAGAAGTTTTGGCCTTTTACCCCACCATAGCAAAAACCATTACCACTATTTTGCTGGCTATTTTTAGCTATTTCTCTCAAAAAAACTACACTTTTAAAGTCTCTAAAAGCGCTAGAGGTACTAAGTAAAAAAATCGTGAAAGCAACTTGCTTTACAACGCCATTCACCGTAATTTAGTGAGCACTTAACAGCCTAGCTACATGAGCGATTTTAACGATTTCAATAATCCGCAAGTTGCCAGTCTACCTAAACATTTAAAGCAGTTTATTGTAGCGCAACATTACGAGCATTACACCCCGGTTGATCATGCGGTGTGGCGTTACGTGATGCGCCAAAATTATAGCTATCTTAAAAACGTAGCCTATTACCCCTACATTCCGGGTTTAGAACAAGCCGGTTTAAGTATCGAAAAAGTACCGAATTTGCAGGAAATGAACGATGCACTCGGAAAAATTGGCTGGGGTGCGGTAACTGTTGATGGATTTATTCCGCCAGTAGCATTTATGGAGTACCAAGCGTATAAAGTATTGGTTATTGCAGCCGATATTCGTCAGTTAAATCATATTGAATACACGCCAGCTCCCGATATTATACACGAATCGGCCGGGCACGCTCCTATTATTGGCGATACTGCTTACAACCAATACTTAAGTTATTTCGGCTCTATTGGCGCCAAAGCTATTTTTTCGTCTAAAGATTTCGAATTATACGAAGCTATTAGACGGCTTTCCATTTTAAAAGAGATGCCTGATGCCGATTTAGCCGCCATAGCCAAAGCTGAAAAAGAAGTGGCTTTGTGCCAAAAAAACTTAGGAGAACCTTCCGAAATGGCTCTATTAAGTCGTTTGCATTGGTGGACGGTAGAATATGGGTTAATAGGAAGCCTTGAGAATCCTAAAATTTACGGAGCAGGTTTATTATCATCTATTGGTGAAAGTGCCAATTGTATGAAACCCGAGGTGAAAAAAATCGCCTATACGCTAGATGCTGTAAATTATCCATTCGATATTACTAAGGAACAACCGCAGCTATTCGTAACACCTACTTTCCAAAACTTAATTGAAGTGCTGGAAGCCTTTGCCAACACTATGGCTTTTAGAAAAGGAGGCACCGAAAGTGTACTCAAAGCTATAGAATGTAAAAACCCATGTACCGCCGTATTTAGTTCTGGCCTGCAACTGAGTGGTGTATTTACCGATGTGGGCATGGATCTAGAAAACCAAACCATCTTTATTAAAACTAACGGACCAAGCGCCTTGGCTTTTAACAACAAAGAATTGGAAGGTCATGGAAAAAATTATCATGCCGAAGGATATTCTTCACCGATAGGTAATTTAAAAGGGAGTATCAAAGCCTTAGAAAATTACACCGATGCCGATTTAGTAACGGCCGGAATAGTTAAAAACGAGTACTGCGAATTATTTTTTGAGAACGGATTCTACCTACAAGGTACTGCAGAAAATTGGCTTCATAAAGAGGATAAATTACTACTCATTCGTTTCAGCAATTGTACGCTAAGTGATAGTAAGGGAAATGTATTTTATAAACCCGAGTGGGGAACTTTTGATATGGCTGTAGGCGAAAAAATTGTATCGGTATACAATGGCGCTGCCGATAAAGATGCCTTTGAGGAACATGCCTTGGTATCTAACACCAATACCCATCACCCCAACTACAACGAACTTACCTTAGCATATCACCGTTTATTTGAGCAAGTTAGAACCTGCAGAGAAAATACTAGTGGCTATGAGGCTTTACCAGTAATTTGGGCAAATTTGCAAACAAAGCACCGAGAAGATTGGCTTTGTTCGCTCGAAATTCTAGAACTTTTAGAACTAAATGGGTTAAATACTATATTAGCCAGAGAGATTAGAACGTATTTAGAAAATAAGGCCTCTGCCGAACCCGAGTACAGCAAATTAATACACGACGGCTTATACATCATTAAACATCCGGTAAGCCAATTAAACTAATATGAACATACTAATAACCGGAGCCAGCAGTGGCATAGGCTTTGAAGCCGTTTTAGAACTTATTTTAAGATCAGAAAATAAGGTAATAGCCTTGGCACGTTCGGCTGATAAATTGAGTCGCTTGTTAGAAATTTCCAACGGGCTAAATCCCGAGTGTAATTTATTTCCGGTTCAGTTTGATTTATTAAATGATGATATTGAAAAAGGACTAAAATCTTTTATTGTCCAGCAATTTGGCCAAATAGATGTCTTGATAAATAATGCAGGGAACTTAGAAGTGAAACCTTTTGAACAAAGTAGTGAAGTAGATTTTGTAGAGATGCTACAAAGCAATTTCTTAAACCACGTTCGCCTAATTCAAGGATTGTTGCCTCTCCTAAAATCGCCTAGCCATATTGTAAATATTGGCAGCATGGGTGGCTTTCAAGGCAGTGCTAAGTTTGCTGGTTTAAGCGCTTACTCGGCAAGCAAAGCAGCCTTACATAATTTTACTGAATGCTTGGCCGAAGAACTGAAAGAGAAAAAAATCAGTGTAAATTGTTTAGCGCTAGGTTCAGCACAAACCGAAATGTTGGAGAAAGCATTTCCGGGCTACGAATCGCCGGTAATGGCTTTTGAAATGGGCAAATACATTGCAGATTTTGCCTTAACAGGACATAAATTTTTTAATGGTAAGGTATTGCCGGTAGCGGTAACTACACCTTAAACCAATAGGATTTTCCAGGCTAATTCCACATCGCCGTCATCTAAAAACACCTTGGCTTGACTGTGTAAATGTAATGCTCTGGTACTCTGATCGCCCATGGTGGCGTCTAAAATATCTTTAACAATCGGATGCTTTTTTATGGCTTCAATGGATTCTTCAGAGGGCAAATGCTCCACATTAGCCAATTGCCCCAAATTATTAGCACTTAAAATATGTGATTGACGTATAGCACTAGGCAAGGCGTCTATGCCAATACCCAACTTAGCTATGGGTTTGGCCACTTTAAACAATACATCTGGGGTAGTACGACAATACCAATCGCCACCCAAACGGGCTACCAAATCAATTTTGGTTTGATCTATTTTACCCGATTCATCTAAAATAGCTTCATCAATATGAATTAATTTCACCTCGGCCAAAACCAAATTGCCAGCACCTGCCTGATCGCCAAGCGGAATGACTTGGGTAACCACGCACTCCAATTGAACCGGGGCTTCAGCCACACGTGGAGGACGCACAACTTCAGATTTCAGCTCGGTAAACCCTGCTTTTACAAATTCATTTACACCCTTTGGATAGTCGGTACTGGCCAAAGAGGTTTGTTGCACCATGGCATAATTTACCACATTAATTACACATTCGGGCACTTCCAACACATTATCAAGGGTGTGTTTGGTGCTATTGTCACGCACCCTTCGGGCAGGTGAGAAAACACATATAGGCGGATTAGAACTGAATAAATTAAAAAAACTAAATGGACTTAAATTCACATTTCCAGCCTTATCTACGGTAGAAGCAAAACAAATGGGCCTAGGCGCAATGGCATATTGCAAATAGTTTTGCAGTTCCATTGGCGATAAATCGGCGGTTTTTAAGGTGAGCATGTCTTTATTTTTTCAATTTTAAGATAGACCAATCGGTTGGTTCTTTACGAATAGTATTACTTAAACGGCCCAAGCCTGTAATTTCCATTTCTACCACATCGCCCTCTTGCAACCATTGTGGTTTAAAGCTAGGGTCGTTTAACAATCCGGTACCGTTTAGTTCTAAGAAACAACCCGTACCCACTGTTCCAGAGCCAATTACATCGCCGGGTAAAATATCTACGCCATAGGCACAACGCTCTATAATTTCGGCAAAGGTCCAATCCATATCTGCCACCGAACCGCTAGATACTTCAACGCCGTTTACCCAACATTTCATACTTAAATTATAAGCATTCCCAACATGGCCAGGTTTAGCGGGTACTTTGTAGGCCTCCAATTCATCGGGTGTAACCAACCAAGGTCCAATAACCGTAGAAAAATCTTTGCCTTTAGCTGGGCCTAAATTCAGGAGCATTTCTTCCATTTGCAGGGTTCGAGCGCTCATATCGTTCATTATCATGTAGCCAGCAATGTAATCATCTGCTTCGGCGGCACAAATGTTTCTGACTTTTTTACCAATTACAACGGCTGCTTCCAATTCAAAATCAAGTTTTTCGAAATGATCGGGCATGCAGGTAATTTCACCCGGGCCTTGAATGGCATTGTGGTTGGTGAAGTAAAATATAGGATATGAATCAAATTCGGGAATCATATCTAACTTTCTGTTACGACGAGCAGATGCCACGTGTTGGCGGAAAGCATAACCATCTCTACAAGAGCTAGGATGTGGCACTGGAGCCAATACCTCAAAGAAAATTTCTTCCTTGGCAGCAAGTGTACCGGTTATAATGGCTGTGTTTATTTTTTTGGCCCGCTCCATCAACTCTTCGCCTCCGGCTAAAAAGGCGTTCATATTATCTGGAATGAGCTTATCGCAAGAATTTAAATTATAAATATGCCCATCAACAAATACGCCTAAATGTTCACTTGCTTCTGTTTTGTAGGATACTAATTTCATTTTTTTTTCTTTTAGCTTGTCTCAAAACTAAAAAAAAATAAGCGCTTTTAGGTCGAATATTTTTTTGTTTGGATCAGCCGTGTAATCTTTTAAATTATGTGTAATTTTAAGGCAGATTTTCTAACCAATTATCGATCAAAATATGCCTATTTATCATAGTTTAGGACAAGTTCCTCCAAAAAGACATACCGTATTTCGCAAACCGAACGGAGAGCTGTATGCCGAAGAATTGGTATCAACCGAAGGCTTTTCGAGCTTATATTCTTTAGTATACCATACTCATCCGCCTACCCTAGTTAAAAGTTTGGGCGAAGCGTACTCCGTAGAACCTAAAATAGCTCGAGAGAAACACTTGCGCCATACAAGCCTCATTGGGTTTAACATAAAACCCGAGGATGACTTTTTGAAAAGTAGAAAACCGGTATTGGTAAACAGCGATTTACACATTTCGTTGGCGGCTCCTCGTAAATCGATGACCGACTATTTTTATAAAAATAGCCAAGCCGATGAAGTGATTTTTATCCACGAAGGTACCGGAACGCTAAAAACAGGTTTCGGCAAAATAAAATTCGAATACGGCGACTATTTAGTCATTCCACGTGGTACCATTTACCAAATGGAGTTTGATACTGAAAACAATAGATTGTTTATTACTGAAAGTTTTAGCCCCATTCGCACCCCAAAACGTTACCGCAATGAGTGGGGCCAATTAATGGAACATTCTCCTTTTTGCGAACGCGATATTAAACGCCCAACAGACTTAGAAACCATTGACCAAGAGGGTGATTTTAAAGTATTGATTAAAAAACAAGGGCTTATTTATCCATACACTTATGGCACTCATCCCTTCGATTTTATTGGTTGGGACGGCTTTCATTATCCATGGGCCTTTTCAATTCATAATTTCGAGCCCATTACCGGCCGAGTTCATCAACCGCCACCGGTACACCAAACGTTTGAAGGGCATAATTTTGTGATTTGCTCTTTTGTTCCTCGTAAATACGATTATCACCCAGAAGCCATTCCGGCACCATACAACCACAGCAATGTAGATAGCGACGAGGTATTGTATTATGTAGCTGGCGATTTTATGAGCCGAAAAAGTGTAGTAAAGGGACAAATTACGCTACATCCGGGTGGTATTCCACACGGTCCACACCCGGGTACCGTAGAAAAATCTATCGGGAAAGAACGCACCGAAGAATTAGCAGTTATGATTGACCCCTTTAAACCGCTCATGCTCACCGAAGAAGCCCTACAAATTGAAGACGAAAGCTACCACAAAAGTTGGCAGCACACTATTGAATAAAACCTATGCAAGCAACTGATTTTTTGCCGCTAAACGGCACCGATTATGTAGAATTATACGTCGGCAATGCCAAACAAGCAGCCCATTATTATAAAACAGCCTTTGGTTTTCAGAGTTTGGCTTATGCCGGCCCCGAAACTGGTATAAAAGACCGATCGTCGTACGTTTTGGTTCAAAATAAAATGCGCTTGGTATTAACTACTGCTTTACAACCCGAACATCCTATTTCGGAACATGTAAAGAAGCATGGCGATGGGGTGAAAATACTAGCACTATGGGTAGACGATGCATATAAAGCCTTTGAAGAAACCACCAGACGTGGTGCCAAAGCCTATTTGCAACCCGAAACCCTAATAGACGAATTTGGCGAAGTGCGCCGAAGCGGTATTTATACCTATGGCGAAACAGTTCATTTATTTATTGAGCGTAAAAATTACAGCGGACCTTTTATGCCAGGCTATAAAAAATGGGATAGTGATTATCAACCAGCTTCTACAGGTTTATTGTATGTAGACCATTGTGTGGGTAATGTTGGCTGGAACCAAATGAATAAATGGGTGAAATTTTATGAAGATGTGATGGGTTTTCGCAACATCCTAACTTTCGACGATAAGCAAATTTCTACCGAATACTCGGCTTTAATGAGCAAAGTAATGAGCAACGGGAATGGCTATGTTAAATTCCCAATAAACGAGCCAGCAAAAGGCAAAAAGAAATCGCAGGTAGAAGAATATTTAGATTTTTATGGCGATGAAGGCGTACAACACGTAGCCATTGCTACCAACAATATTGTAGAAACCGTTACCGATTTACAAAACCGTGGCGTAGAGTTTTTAAAAATACCGGATACGTATTATGATGATTTAGAAGCTCGTGTGGGTAAAATTGAAGAAGATATGGAACCGCTTAAACAGCTAGGTATTTTAGTGGATAGAGATGATGAAGGTTATTTACTTCAAATTTTTACCAAACCTGTAGAAGACCGACCTACCTTGTTCTATGAAATTATCCAACGAAAAGGTGCTAAATCTTTCGGGGCGGGTAATTTTAAAGCCTTGTTCGAAGCACTTGAACGTGAACAAGCTGCTAGAGGCAACCTCTAAAAAAACAAAGTATAAGATAACGAGGAAACTCTCTGCTATTCTATATTGTGATAATTTGATTTAAACAATATATTTGCGCTTCACATTAAAACAAGGTTTTTGAAAAAACGCATCGCCATATTTGCTTCCGGTTCTGGTTCCAATGCTCAGAAAATTATGGAACACTTCAAAAAGCATACCGATGCTGAAGTGGCCATTGTGCTGACTAATAATCCAGAGGCCTATGTATTGCAACGTGCCGATAATTTCGAAATTCCCACACATATTTTTGATAAACACGAGTTTTATCAAACAAACGAGGTCCTCGACTTGCTCAAAAATCTAAACATCGATCTACTAGTTTTAGCAGGCTTTTTATGGTTAGTAACTGATACTATTTTAGCAAACTACCCAAAACGAATTATAAATATTCACCCGGCTTTATTACCAAAATATGGTGGCAAAGGCATGTATGGAGACCGAGTACATAAAGAAGTTTTGGCTAATGGTGATGAAGAATCAGGCATCAGCATTCACTACGTTAACGAAAAATTTGATACTGGTGAAATCATCCATCAAGCTCGATTTAAAATTGAAAAAAACGACGATTTAGAAATTATTAAATTTAAGGGGCAACAACTAGAACACCAGTATTTCCCAAAAATTATTGAGCAAGTACTTAAAAAAATAAAATCGTAAGATTTTATCGCCAAACTACCTTTAAAAAACGAGGCTAAAAACCTATCTTTATGGTCATTAAGCCCCCCTATTTAATGAGCCATCCCGTAAAAATTAAAAACGCCCTTGTTTCTGTTTATTATAAAGATAATTTAGAACCACTAATTCATGCATTAGCCGCATATGGCGTGCACTTTTATTCTACTGGAGGTACCGAAAAATTTATTACAGATCTTGGTTATCACGTAACAGCCGTGGAAGATCTAACCGGCTATCCTTCCATTTTAGGGGGCCGAGTAAAAACATTGCACCCCAAAGTTTTTGGTGGCATATTAAGTCGTCGTGCATTAGCCGATGACCAAGCCCAACTAAACGAATATCAAATCCCGGAATTCGACTTGGTGATTGTAGACTTATACCCTTTCGAAGAGACCTTACAATCGGGTGCAGCTGAAAAAGAAATTATTGAAAAAATTGATATTGGCGGTATTTCCCTGATACGGGCCGCAGCTAAAAACTTTAACGACGTGGTAATTATTGCATCAAAAGATGATTATCCGGTATTAACCACTATGATTGAAGAGAATAGCGGCAGCACGGATTTAGCAGACCGCAAACGCTTTGCACAAAAAGCTTTCCATGTATCTTCTCATTACGATAGCGCTATTTTCAATTACTTCAATAAGGCGGAGCCTTTAACGGTTTTAAAAATTAGCGAAACGCAAGCCCAAGCTTTACGTTACGGAGAAAATCCACACCAAAAGGGCGTGTTTTATGGCAATTTAGATGCGCTCTTTACCAAACTGAACGGCAAAGAACTATCGTATAATAATTTAGTAGATGTTGATGCCGCATTGGCATTAATAGATGAATTTAACACCCCCACCTTTGCCATTTTAAAACATACCAA
>CAMCMG010000020.1:0-28152 GCA_945875895.1 Sphingobacterium thalpophilum
TAGACGCCACAGTTTCTAAACGATTATTAGAAAGTATCTTTCAAAAAAATAGCCCCCTGCACGATGGGGCGGTAATAATTGCCGAAGGTAAAATTAAAACAGCTTCTACCATTTTACCGCTTACTGAAAACGATCGGTTACCGGCACACTTTGGCTTGCGCCACCGAGCAGGCATTGGCATATCCGAGGTAAGTGATGTATTGGCTATCATCATCTCCGAGGAAACCAATGAGATATCTTACGCCCGACAGGGTAAGGTAAAAATGAAAGTTAGTTTCTCCGAATTAGAAAAATTACTACTCAACTATTATTAAATAAAAAAAGCCCCGAAAATCGGGGCTTTTTTTATTTAATGAATACCACAATTAGCAGTATTGCTCAAAAGCTGCAGCTAAATTATCTGCAATGAGTTGGGCACTTCTGCCTTCAATTTGATGACGTTCAATCATATGAACCAATTCGCCATCTTTAAATAAAGCAATAGAAGGTGAGGATGGCAGGAAAGGCACCATGTGTGCTCTTGCTCTATCAACCGCTTCTTTTTCCATACCGGCAAATACCGTATATAAATTGGTTGGTTTTTTAATAGCACTTACAGCTTCTCTCACACCAGGGCGGGCATTTGCAGCCGCACAACCACACACCGAATTTACAACCACCAAAGCAGTGCCGCTGCCTTTTACGGCAGTATCAACCTCTAATGCTGTTTTTAACTCGGTAAATCCTACGCTTGTAAGCTCCTCACGCATGGGAGCAACTAAATATTCTGGATACATGTTTGAATAGATTTAATACTCAAAAATACGAATTCTTTCGGCCCAGTGCTATTGGCTACTGTAAGTTTACACAATCTTGACTTCAAGAATCAAATAGAATTCTGTAATTTTGTAGCTCAAACTAAAAAATAATCTATGTCATCAGTAGCCACAACAACCTACGTTCCTTTCAAAGTTAAAGATATTACTTTGGCCGATTGGGGTCGTAAAGAAATTGAGTTAGCCGAAGCAGAAATGCCGGGATTAATGGCCTTGCGCAAAGAATATGGCGCAACACAGCCTTTAAGAGGAGCCCGCATTGCAGGTTGCTTACACATGACTATTCAAACTGCCGTTTTAATTGAAACGTTAAAAGTCTTAGGTGCTGAAGTTACCTGGTCGTCGTGCAATATTTTCTCTACACAAGATCATGCAGCATCAGCTATTGCCGCTGCCGGCTTTCAGGTTTATGCTTGGAAAGGTCTAAATGAAGAAGAATTTGACTGGTGCATTGAGCAAACCTTGTTTTTTGGCGAAGATCGTAAACCACTAAATATGATTTTAGATGATGGTGGCGACTTAACCAATATGGTTTTTGATAAATACCCTGAACTAATTTCGGGTATTAAAGGCCTTTCTGAAGAAACAACTACTGGCGTTCACCGCTTAATTGAGCGTATGAAAAATGGCACCTTACACTTGCCAGCTATCAACGTAAACGACTCGGTAACCAAATCTAAATTTGATAATAAATACGGTTGTCGCGAATCCTTAGTAGATGCTATTCGTCGTGCTACCGATGTGATGATGGCTGGAAAAGTTGCTGTAGTTGCCGGTTTTGGCGACGTAGGTAAAGGTTCAGCCGATTCGTTACGCAATGCAGGTGTACGAGTAATTGTAACCGAAATTGATCCTATTTGTGCGCTACAAGCCGCTATGGAAGGCTACGAAGTGAAAAAATTTGCTGCCGCCGTTAAAGAAGCTGATATTGTAGTAACTGCTACCGGCAACTGCAATATTGTTCGTGGCGAACACTTCAAACTAATGAAGGATAAAGCCATTGTATGTAATATTGGCCACTTTGATAACGAAATTGACATAGCCTGGTTAAACAAAAACTACGGATCTCAAAAAGTAGAAATTAAACCACAAGTAGATAAATATACTATTGAAGGTAAAGATGTAATTGTATTAGCCGAAGGTCGTTTAGTGAACCTTGGTTGCGCCACAGGCCACCCATCTTTCGTAATGTCTGCTTCGTTTACCAACCAAATATTGGCTCAACTTGAACTGTGGTTGCATACCGATAACTACGAAAACAAGGTGTACACCCTACCTAAACATTTAGATGAAAAAGTAGCTCGTTTACACCTTGATAAAATTGGCGTTGAGCTTGATATATTAGACCAACAACAGGCCGATTATATCGGCGTAAATGTAGCTGGACCATTCAAAACCGACGAATACCGCTACTAAATTCATAATTAACTTAGTTTAAAAAAGCCGAAACACAACGTTTCGGCTTTTTTTGTGGCACAAAAATTTACGCTTGTTGAAACAATTTTTAGCGCTTGGTTTCGTTTTGCTCTTATATAGTACCAAAAACACATACGTACTACAGTTTTTTATTATTTAAACAAAAGCATTATGAAAAAAATTACGCTTCTATTATTGCTAATTGGCTTAAAAGCATCTGTATTTGCACAAGGCTTCGGGATTTTTAACAATAGCAACTATACACCAGTTCAGTCTGTTTATTTTAACCCTGCAAAAATTGCCGATTCTAAACAAAAATTCCAATTTAACCTGATTGGGTTCAATATATATGTTGCCAATGATTATGGCGTACTTCAATCCATTCCTACACTCATTAAAACTGTACAAAACAACGGTGAGTTTGGCGACATTTTAACCCTTCAACAAAATGGCAAGGCTAAAAATCTAGATTTAGGTGTAGAAATTCGCGGTCCCTCGTTTGTTGCTTCCTTGGGTCACAGCCAAAGTTTAGCTTTTAGCAGCCGTGCCCGTTTTCTTAGCAGTGCCAATAACGTTTCCGAAGAATTGATGACAGCACTTATAAAGGGGTTCAAAGAAACAGATGACTATGGCATTATTACAAATGCTACCTTCGACATAAATGCAAACGTATTTAGCGAAATGGGGCTAACCTATGGTCTAAACCTTGTAAATACAGGAAATCACGTATTTAAAGCTGGGGTAACAGGTAAATACCTTTGGGGAGCAGGCAATGCCAAAATAAACAATACAAACACCAATGTAAGCATTACTGAAACTGGGGTACCTCCAACCAATGCGCTTACTACAAACAGCGTTCACGTAAACACATGGGTTTCTAACTCTAAATTATTAGGCTTCCAAAATACCAGTTTCTCTTTAAAAGATATAACCGATAGTAGAGGACAGGGCTTTGGTACCGATTTCGGATTTGAATATGAATGGAGACCAAAATTCAAAAACTATCAGTATGAAGTGGATGGTAAACTATTGGATGATAACTCCGTTTCTAAATATGTATTGAAATTTGGAGCTGCACTTACCGATGTTGGCTCCATTACCTATAGTCAAGGTAAAGTGTTAAAACTAAATGACGATACCCCAAATAAACAATGGACACAATCTCAAATCGATAACTTTGATTTGGTTGATTTGGAAACATCATTCACAAATGTGTACGGTGCCGGGGCGGTGTCCTCTAGCCCAAACTATCGAGCTTACCTACCAACCCGTTTAAATATTAATTTAGATGTTAAGGTGGCTAAAAACTTTTATATAGCCTCAAACTACATAGGAGGTTTCACAAAAAAACGCAACATCTTAGATGTTTCTAATGATCGATCAGTTATCGATCCAACTGGTATACTCATCTCAGTGATTCCTAGAATTGAAAAGCCGAGTTACGAACTTGCACTACCTATCACCTATTCTTCTCGTTACAAAAAAACAAATCTTGGCTTAACTAGCCGAACTGGTGCCTTTTTTATAGGAACCGATGATATAGGCGGTGCATTAGGAATCGGGAAATTCACGTCCTTTAATGTATATGCAGGTCTGAATTTTTCTATAGGTAAAAAACGCATTAAAGACCGCGATCACGATAAAATAAGCGACAAATTAGATAAATGCCCAACCATTGCCGGACCCGTGGAAAACGAAGGTTGTCCATGGCCAGATACCGACAAAGATGGCATTCCGGATAAAGACGACGGGTGCCCTACCCTTCCGGGCCCAGCTTCTTCTAAAGGTTGTCCAGATTCTGATGGCGATGGCGTAGCCGATAATGGCGATAATTGTCCAAGCATCCCGGGTCCACTCTCTGCACAAGGCTGTCCAGATGCCGATGGTGATGGTATTGCAGACAAAGACGACTTATGTCCAACATTACCAGGCAGTAGAGATGCAAAAGGTTGCCCTGATAGAGACCATGATGGCATTGCAGATAAAGACGATAAATGCCCAGACACTCCAGGCACTGCCGCCCTATTGGGTTGCCCTGATAAAGATAACGATGGCGTAGCCGATAGCGAAGATCTTTGTCCAGATGTACCGGGAAGCATTGCCCTAAAAGGTTGCCCAGATAGAGATAATGATGGCGTAGCCGACAAAGACGATGCTTGCCCAGATTTGGCAGGTCCAATGGCTACCAAAGGATGCCCTGATACCGATGGAGATGGCGTACTTGATAAAGATGATCTTTGCCCAACTGCAGCTGGACCATTAGCCTTTAAAGGTTGCCCAGATACAGATAAAGATGGCATTGCAGATAGCGAAGATGCCTGTCCAACTGTACCAGGATTATCGGCATTAAAAGGTTGCCCAGATAGAGATAAAGATGGCGTGGGTGATGCAGATGATCTTTGTCCGGATATGTTTGGTACCCTAGCAAGTAAAGGTTGCCCAGATAAAGATGGCGACGGTGTGCCTGATAAAGACGATAAATGTGTAGATGTGGTTGGCCCTGCCTCAAACGGCGGCTGTCCAATAACTGTCGCCCCTACACTAACTAAAGTTGAAGAAAAAATCATCTTTACTGCCGTATCCGATTTACAATTCGAAAGCGGAAAATCGGTAATCAAAGCATACTCCTTTGATAGTTTAGATGAATTGGCAGCGCTCATGGTAAAACGCCCCGAACTAACCCTAATTCTTTCTGGCCACACCGATAATGTGGGTGTACCTGCAAAAAACAAAGTGTTAAGTCGTAAAAGAGCAGAAGCCGTAAAAGCATACTTGGAAGATGCTGGTGTTGATGGTAGTAGAATTGCTGCAGTAGGCTATGGTTCAAGCAAACCAATTGCCAGCAACAAAACCCCACAAGGACGTCAGAAAAATCGCCGAGTAGAATTTAAAGTTAATTAATAGGTTTGTTTGTGATCGCAAAGAGCCCAGCCGGTATTCGGTTGGGCTCTTTGCATTTTTAGGGCAAATTCAAAGAAAGAATGTACTTTTGTGCGATGACAAAACTATCGGTAAACATCAACAAATTTGCAACACTTCGTAACGCACGTGGGGGCAATAACCCCAACTTATTACAGGTGGCGCTAGATGCTGAGCGCTTTGGTGCCCAGGGTATTACTATTCACCCTCGTCCAGACGAACGGCACATTCGTTATCAAGATGTATATGAATTAAAAAAGGTAATTACTACCGAATTTAATATAGAAGGCAACCCGAAAGAACGCAGTTTTGTAGACTTGGTATTGGCAAATAAACCTAACCAAGTTACGCTAGTACCAGATGCCTTGGGGCAATTAACTTCTAACCATGGCTGGGATACCATCACCCACCAATCGTATTTAAAAGAAATTATTACCGAATTTAAAAAAGCAGAAATACGGGTATCCATTTTTGTAGATGCCGATGAAAAAATGATTGAAGGCGCAGCACAAACAGGTACCGACAGAATTGAGTTATACACAGAAGGCTATGCTCTAAAATTTACTCAAAATCCCGACTTAGCAATAGCCCCCTATAGTAAAGCAGCAGATTTGGCCACACAACTAAACCTAGGAATAAATGCCGGTCACGATTTAGATATACATAACCTCCAGTTTTTCGCACAACAAGTACCCCAATTAGTAGAGGTAAGCATTGGGCATGCCTTGGTATGCGATTGCCTTTATTTTGGTATGGAAAATACCATTCAGCGTTATTTGCACCAACTTAAAACATGATCCAGACTATCCAAATTGAGGAATTTCTTGCACTTGCTCCCGAAATACCAGTAGCAGACGTGCGAACTCCTGCAGAATTTGATCAAGGACATATACCCCAGGCGCATAACCTACCCATTTTTACTAATGAAGAAAGGGTGGAAGTAGGCACTACCTATAAGAAAATAGGCCGAGAAGCAGCCATTTTACTAGGTTTTGAATTTACTGGCCCCAAATGGAGTGGCTTTATTAAAGAGGCATTAAGGATTGCTCCACATAAAAAAATTGCCCTGCATTGTTGGCGGGGTGGCATGAGAAGCGGTGCCATGGCTTGGGCTTTAAACCTATATGGGTTTGAAGTGTATGTACTCGAAAGTGGATACAAAAGCTACCGCCAATGGGCATTAAGCCAATCCTCCCAAACATTCAATATCCTCATTCTAGGCGGAATGACCGGATCGGGGAAAACCCAAATCCTACATCAAATAAGAGATACTGGTGAACAAATGATTGACCTCGAAGATCTGGCACAACACCAAGGCTCTTCTTATGGTAGTATGGGCACCCTAGTACAACCCAGCCAAGAGCAATTCGAAAATAACCTAGCGTATAAATTATGCAAAATTGATAAAAACAAAACCCTTTGGCTAGAAGATGAAAGCCGAACTATAGGCAAATGCTCCATCCCGAACCCACTCTGGGATCAAATGAGAATCGCTCCGCTAATAAAACTAAACATCCCACTCGAAGAACGCATTCGTTTTTTAACCCAAGAATACGGCAAACTAAATCCCGATTTTTTGATTGAATCTACCCAACGTATTGGCAAACGCTTAGGTCCTGAGCAAACTAGAGATGCCATTTTAGCCATCGAAGAAAACCGCATGGCCGATTTTATTCGCTTGGTTTTAGTGTATTATGATAAGACCTATAAAAACGGGCAAAACATGCGGGAATTACACAGCATTTACGAAGTAGCAGGTACTCTAGCCACTGATATTACAAACGTAAAACCCATTTTAGAAAAAGCAAACACGATCAAATGAACACCGAACCCATAAAACTCACCCAATATTCGCATGGCGCCGGCTGCGGCTGCAAAATTAGCCCGGCAGTATTAGATAAAATGCTGCATAGCCCAATTAAACAACCTGCCGATGCTCGATTATTGGTTGGGAACACTACCCGTGATGATGCAGCAGTTTTTGATTTAGGCAATGGAACTGCCCTAATTTCTACTACCGATTTTTTTATGCCCATTGTAGATGACCCCTACGATTTTGGTCGAATTGCTTCGGCAAATGCCATAAGCGATGTATATGCTATGGGCGGAAAACCCGTATTGGCCATTGCCATTTTAGGCTGGCCTATTGATAAACTAGGACCAGAAGTAGCCCAAAAAGTATTAGAAGGCGCCCGCTCAATTTGTGCCGAAGCCGGCATTAGTTTAGCCGGTGGGCATAGTATCGATTGCCCCGAACCGGTATTTGGCCTAGCTGTAAATGGATTGGTAGACATTAAAAATTTAAAACAAAACTCCACAGCAACCGCTGGCTGTAAATTATATTTAACCAAGGACCTTGGCGTAGGCATATTAACCACGGCTCAGAAAAAAGGAATTCTTAAACCCGAGCATCAACACATCGCTCCCGAATCAATGGCTAAATTGAACGAAGCTGGAGAAGTATTTGGCAAACTAGAATACGTAAAGGCTATGACCGATGTAACAGGTTTTGGGCTATTAGGGCACCTCAGCGAACTGTGCGAAGGAAGTAATTTACAAGCACGTATTAATTTCGATAAGGTACCCAAACTAGACGTATTGGATGAATACCTAGCACAAAAGTGCATTCCGGGTGGAACCAACCGCAATTGGGCTAGCTATGGCCATAAAATTAACGAAGGCCCAGAATTAAACTTTAGAACTACCATTTTAGCTGATCCACAAACAAGTGGTGGACTATTGGTGGCTATTGATCCTGCTTTTACAGAGGATTTCGAAAAATTATTAGAAACCCTAAATATTCCCGAAAAAAATAGGAAATCTTTCGGCGAAGTATTCCCAGCCGATAGTACAACTGCACTCATTCAAATAAGCTAGAAATTTGACCTTAAAAGGAGATTTTGCGAACAAGAATTTATTGCTTTATAAGCGCTAAATCTTACCTTTGCTACACCAACTAGTACGCACATAAATGAGCACAAAAGTAACCTACCAGGAAAAATTTCAACACAGACATATTGCAACTAATTCGGCAGATACGCAGGCGATGTTAAAAACCATCGGCGTAAAATCAATTGACGAATTAATTGACCAAACCGTTCCGGCCAACATCCGATTAAAGCAAGTACTTCGCTTACCCGAACCGCTTAGTGAAGCAAATTATTTAAGTCAGCTTAAACAAACGGCTTCCAAAAACAAGGTGTTCAAATCATTCATTGGGCAAGGGTATTATGGCGTACAAGTTCCTGGGGTTATTCAACGGAATATTTTAGAAAATCCAGGATGGTATACCCAGTATACTCCTTACCAAGCAGAAATTGCACAAGGACGTTTACAGGCCTTACTAAATTTCCAAACCATGGTCTTGGATTTAACAGGGATGGAAATTGCCAATGCCTCTTTATTAGATGAGAGTACTGCGGCGGCAGAAGCCCTGATTATGCAATACAGTTTGCGGAGTCGTGATGAAGCCAAACGTTTCTTTGTTTCCGAAGCTGTTTTTCCTCAAACTATTGACGTGTTACGTACCCGTTCGGCACCTTATGGTATCGAATTAGTCATTGGCAATCATCAAGACATTGTACTCAACCAAGATTTCTTCGGGGCCATGGTACAATATCCTGCCAGAAATGGCGAAGTGTATGACTACCGTAATTTTGCAGAAAAAGCCCAGCAACAAGAAGTTAAATTAACAGTTGTGGCCGATATTATGAGCCTTACCCTATTAACTCCTCCTGGAGAATGGGGAGCCGATATTGTAGTAGGTTCTACCCAACGTTTTGGCATTCCAATGGGTTTTGGCGGACCACATGCAGCATTTTTTGCCACTAAAGAAGAATACAAGCGTTCTATGCCTGGCCGTATTATCGGTGTAACCATTGATAGTGCTGGTAATTATGCCTTGCGCATGGCTTTACAAACCCGTGAGCAACATATCCGCAGAGATAAAGCCACCTCTAATATTTGCACCGCACAAGCTTTATTAGCCATTATGGCCGGTATGTATGCCACATATCACGGTCCAAAAGGATTAAAATTAATAGCAGAACGCATACACGGTTTAGCTAGCGTATTGGCTGCTGCCTTAAAAGAATTAGGCTATACCCAAACCAATACCCACTTTTTTGATACGCTTACTTTTGAGTTGGGTGATTTATGCGGACCTATACATGGCGAAGCATTAAACAACGAAGTCAATTTCCACTACCAAGGTACTAGTGCCAGCATCTCTATTGATGAAACTACACAGCTTGCCGATATTGAGACCTTGGTACGTTTATTTGCCAAAGTAAAAGGCAAAACCATCCACGAAATAGATATAGAAAATATAGCCGCAGGCATAACGCAAAACTACCCAAAAGTATTGGCCCGTACATCGGCCTACCTAAGCCATCCGTTATTTAATTCGCACCATTCAGAGCACGAATTATTGCGTTATATAAAATCTTTAGAAGCCAAAGACTTATCGCTTTGCCATTCTATGATTGCCTTAGGATCGTGTACCATGAAACTAAACGCCACCACCGAAATGGTGCCCGTAACTTGGCCAGAATTTGGCAATATGCACCCTTTTGCACCTACCGATCAGGTGGGTGGCTACATGCAACTATTTGATGAATTAAACCAATGGCTTAGCGAAATTACCGGCTTTGCCGCCATGAGCTTACAACCAAATGCTGGTGCCCAAGGCGAATACGCAGGTCTAATGGTTATTAGAGCCTACCACTACGATCGTGGTGAAGGACACCGACATGTGGCATTAATTCCATCATCGGCACACGGCACCAACCCAGCATCAGCCACCATGGCAGGCATGCAAATTGTAGTAGTTGCTTGTGATGAAAAGGGAAATATAGATGTAGCCGATTTAACAGCCAAAGCCGAAGAACACAGTAAAAATTTATCCTGTTTAATGGTTACCTACCCCTCTACTCACGGAGTATTTGAAGAATCTATTATTAAAATTTGCGATACTATTCATCAACACGGTGGCCAAGTATATATGGATGGCGCCAACATGAATGCACAAGTTGGCTTAACTAGTCCGGCGGCAATTGGTGCCGATGTGTGTCACCTAAACTTGCATAAAACATTCTGCATACCGCACGGTGGCGGTGGCCCGGGTATGGGCCCAATTGGTGTAGCTAAACACTTGGTTCCTTATTTACCGGGGCATACCGTAGTAGCTATAGGGGGCGAAAAATCTATTCCTGCAGTTTCTGCAGCACCATGGGGCTCAGCTTCTATCTTGGTAATTTCTCATGCCTATATTGCCATGATGGGTGGCCAAGGCTTAACCGACGCTACCAAATACGCCATTTTCAACGCCAACTACATGAAAGTCCGTTTAGAAAAAAGCTATCCAGTATTGTACGCCGGGGCCAACGGCCGTTGTGCTCACGAAATGATTTTAGATTGCCGTGCCTTCAAAAACTTTGGCGTAGAAGTAACCGATATTGCCAAACGCTTAATGGACTACGGATTTCATGCACCAACCGTTTCGTTTCCGGTAGCGGGCACCTTAATGGTAGAACCTACCGAATCTGAGCCTAAGCATGAACTAGATCGTTTTTGCGATGCCTTGATTGCTATCCGGCAAGAAATTGATTCTGTAGAAAAAGGCACAGCGGATAAAATGGATAATCCATTAAAAAATGCACCTCATACAGCTGCAGTACTTACTGCCGATGACTGGGCACATCCATATTCTCGTCAAACTGCGGCTTTCCCATTGCCTTATGTAGCAGACCGCAAATTTTGGCCTTCGGTTGGCCGAGTAAACGATACGCATGGCGATCGTACCCTAATTTGCGCCTGCCCTCCAATAGAGAGCTACGTATAAATTTGTCTAAAATATAATGGGACTAACGGCGTTCTAATTTAAGTTGGAACGCCGTTTTTCTATTAAAAATGTTTGCTCATACTAGGTGTTTAAACACTTATTATATTTCTTATCTTTATCTAATCAAAAAATTAATCAGCATATGAAAAAAATCTTATCTATGGTAGTACTAGGCCTAACCTTTGTAGGTTTTGCATTTACTACTGCACCAAAAGCTACTACGTTTAAAGTAGACACAAAAAAATCAATTGTTCTTTGGAATGGTAAAAAAGTAACCGGTGAACACAGCGGTACCATAAAACTAGCCGGTGGCGAATTGAGTTTGAGCGGTACAAATTTGACTCAAGGATCTTTCACTATCGACATGACTACCATTACCAGTACCGATGGTGCAGGTGCTCGATTAGAGGGTCACTTAAAAGCCGACGATTTTTTTGGCGTAGAGAAATTCCCTACTGCCAATTTTGTAATTACTAAAGTAACACCTGCAGCTGCTGGCAAACTTACTGTTAGTGGTAACTTAACCATTAAAGGCATTACCAAACCGATTTCATTTCCGGCTACATTGGCTGTAAAAGGCACTAGCCTAACTGCAGTAGCTAAAGGCGTAAAAGTAGACCGCACCAAATACGATATTCGTTACGGATCTAAAAGCTTTTTCGATAGCATTGGCGACAAAGCTATTGATGATGAATTTACGCTTGACATTACGCTAGTTGCTAGCAAATAAATAGCCTTAAATTTTTATTAAAAGCCTCATTCAGCATTGGATGGGGCTTTTTTTATTGTCTATACTTTCTTCTCATTTTTTTGCGTTTAGGTTAATATTATTTAGCCTATGAAAACACTGCGACCCTTTAGTCACCTTTTACGGTGCACACTAGTAATTTTAGCGATTTTTAGCTTAACCACCTGCCAAAAAGAACTTGTTTCACCACAAAAAATTATAGCACAAGCACAAAACTATTTCGAAAACCAGATACTTACCGATACCAGCCACACAGCCCCAGATAGCACTTCACTGCATGGTGTTGCCAAAGAACCCATTTGGGCCGAGGCAAGTGTACAAAATATGCCTTTTGGAGAGGCGGTTGTGGTACCCTTGGTTTACCAGCAAGCCATTGCCTTGCAAACCCAAAGCGGGAATATTCCCCTCAGCGAATTAAGCTACCTCCTTATTTATAAAGATGCCCAGAAACAATACCATAGCGAAGTAGTTACGAAACTGCCCGAAAAAAAATACTGACAGAACTACAAAAACTCCGAAATACCCTTTAAAGGCGTCATACTGGTAGAAGATTGGTGGGGCAATACCCTAAAAAGCATAGGCTTAGGTATTGCCGGCCCCGAAAACCTGCTAGGCTATGTAACACCCCAAGCAAAAGGGCAAATACCCCCTAACAATAATCTTATGCTAGCCGAACAATTCTGTTATAGCCAGGTTTGGCAAATAACCGTTTGTGGCGGCGGAGCAGAGGGCTGTACTACTCATTACGATATTTCACAGGTATGTTTTACTATTTATACCGATACTGGCCCTAGTGGAGGCGGCGGCGGCAACTGGAGCGGCCTACCTACTGGCCCAGACTATGGTAACATGCCACATGGTGGTGCGGGTGGGTATAATACGCCACCTCCTCCGCCACCCAATTATCTTGCTGATATAACCAATAATGTAACAAACCCCTGTTTGAAAGCAGTGGTACAGAATTTGAAACTTGCAAATATGACAGGTAAAATAGGGCAAATTATTACCGCACTAGATAAAAACACTAAAGTGCAAATTAAGGTTGTGGATCTTCCGGAACTTTATGACCAAGATGGGGTGTCAGTAGCAGCTCAATTTCAAGCAGATCCAGCCTCTGCAAATGGCATTTTTTCGGGAACGCTCAAGATTAACATAAATACCCTATTGCCCACCACAAAAGAGAATACGGCCTCTGCCGTTATTCATGAAATAGTGCATGCGTATTTTGCCTACACAGGTCAAGGTAGCAAGATAAAATCGGTAGAGCATCAAAAAATGGCTGCTGATTATATTCAGCCTATGGCTAGCTTCCTTTCCGGACTTTATACTATGCCGGTAAAAGATGCCACAGCTTTAGCATGGACCGGCTTGAAAAATGCAGATAGTTATATGAATTCTGATATCTTTAGTTATCCGGGTGGAACCATGACCAAAGATGAATTGAAGGGTATATATGTTGATTATATAATGAAATATTCTGGGCAAACAGTTTGCACCGTAGATGAAGAATGATGAAGCACCTGAAAAAAGTTCTGTTTACAGCTATATTTTTGCTGAGTACTGCTGTGTCTGCTCAAGTAAAAATATTACCGGAGACAAGGAAATTACTAGTTCCTGAAGTTGATTCGTTGGAAAAATTTATGCAATTGAATAAGATCGATTATGCTTTAATAGTATATTTCGATTCTAATTGGATTAGCATTGATTATATATTTTATGCTATAGTGAGGAAAAAGAAAGCATATTATATAATGAGATTGGCCAATCTAGAGTATTTTAGGAAAAATGCAAAGCTCAAGATTAATCAAAAAAAACTTAATAGAATTGAAGCGCAAACCTATCTAAAATTAATAGCCCCCATCAGATGCATTCAACTATTCGAATGAGAATTACCGTAAAGTTTCCCAAAGCTGCAAAGTAATTCAAGGAACGAACACTCTTGAAAAAGATATTTATGATGTCAATACTCTCTATATATTAGAGTATACCAAAAAAATATCAACAAAGAATATTAATGCGTATGCACCGCACTTTTATCTACAAAATTGTTATCCCTATAATCCTGAATACGGTATTCTGAAAGATTTTGTAAATACATATGATAAACTAACCGAACTTGTTCAAAAGGCATTTAAGAACGATATTATTTTGCCTATTCAGAAAAGACCAAGAAATGAATAATAGTTATTGAGTAAGAATCTGGAAGCCACCATCTGAAAAAGCCACCTTAGAAAAGGGCTTGCTTTTCGCATGGTAATACAAACAGGTCCAATTGCCTTCGGCAGCCTGTTTTCCGTAGGCTCCGCGGAGTTCCATAGTTTTACGAGGATTGAAATCGTATTTGGCCATAAATTTTCGGATCAATTGTTCGGGCTCGGGCACTACATCTCCGCCAAAAAAGAGGGTTTCGCCTGATTCTTCAATCATAAATACCTGATGAAATTCGGTATGTCCGCCACTTACTTCAAATCGAATATTTTTGTTTAATTGACCATTCCCTTCTACAAAACGAATGCCGCCGCTGCGTTGTACCACATCAAAAATATCGGTGTGATACGAAGCCGATGGCTTGCTATACGCCGCTTCCCACTCTCCCCGCTGAATCACATATTCGGCATTGGGAAAACTCAACACTGTACGACTGTCTTTGTTTTGTACCATACCGCCGGCATGGTCAAAGTGCAGGTGCGACATTAATACCAAGCTTACATCATCTGGAGAAAAACCTGCAGCTCGAATATGCTCATGCAAATACAAATTACCTTGTTCATTTTCGTAGCCCAAACCAGTATCAATCAAAATTAAATCGCTAGCGGTTTGTACCAAAAAAGGCCGAACGTAAACAAATAAAGAAGCCGGCCGATCTTTGGTATCGTGTAGCTCTGGATTAAAGGGAATAAATTTTTTGCTGTTATCTACAGAATAAAAACCTTCGTCAAGCGGAAAAATAATCACGGTATAGGGTTCGTTTTAGTATATTTAGGCGATAAACGCAGCACAAAGATATGCAAAAAAGATGGGCAGAAATCCCTGTAGCTACTCCCGAACTCATCCCTGAGCTTCGAGCCTCCTTACAGATAAATGAGGTATTGGCCAAGCTCTTGGTTTTAAGAGGAGTGCATACCTATGACGAAGCCCGTGATTTTTTCAGACCCAATATCCATCACCTACACGATCCTTTTCTAATGAAGGATATGGAACAGGCCATTGAACGCATTGAACAAGCCATTGCCAAACAAGAAAAAATACTCGTTTTTGGCGATTATGATGTTGATGGCACCACGGCTGTGGCACTCGTTTATCGCTTTTTCAGCAAATACTATACTCAATTAGAATATTACATTCCCGACCGCTATTTGGAAGGATACGGTATTTCCTACAAAGGCATTGATTATGCATCTGAAAATAATTTTAGCTTAATTATTGCCCTCGATTGCGGCATTAAATCGGTAGATCATGTGGCCTATGCCAAAAAAAAGGGCGTAGATTTTATTATTTGCGACCACCATTTACCCGGCCAAAACTTACCAGATGCGGTGGCAGTATTAGATCCGAAACGCAGCGATTGCAGTTATCCGTATAAAGAATTAGCCGGCTGTGGCATCGGCTTTAAATTGATACAAGCCTATACGCAAAAAAACGACTTGCCTTTTGAAGATCTAGAAGCCTATTTAGATTTGGTGGCCGTAAGCATTGCTGCAGATATTGTACCCATTGAGGGCGAAAACCGAACCTTAGCTTGGTTTGGCATGAAACGCCTAAACGAACAGCCTTGTGCTGGCTTGGCAGCTTTGCGTAGCATTGCAAAGCAAAAACCGAATTATACCCTTTCGGATGCCGTGTTTCAATTAGGCCCACGGATAAACGCCGCCGGTCGCATTGCCGATGCCAAGCAAGCCGTGCGTTTATTGAGCTGCAGCACCCAAACAGAAGCCTTAGAAATTGCCAAACTGATTGACATACACAACGACGAACGCCGCGAACACGATAGTGATATTACCGAACAAGCCTTGGCACAAGTAGAATCGGGGGTTGATTTTAAAACACGCAAAAGTACCGTGGTATTTAACGAAGACTGGCATAAGGGCGTAATTGGCATTGTAGCCTCCCGTTTAACCGAAAAATATTACCGTCCAACCATTGTACTTACCCAATCTAACGGCGTGGTAGCGGGTTCGGCCCGTTCGGTATTAGGTTTTGATTTGTACGAAGCATTATTAGCCTGCACCGATTTATTGGAGCAATTTGGCGGGCATAAATATGCCGCAGGTCTAACCATGAAAGCAGAAAATGTGCCTGCCTTTCAACAACGTTTCGAAGAAGTGGTTTCGGCTAGTATTTCGGAAGAATTATTGGTACCAGAAATCAGCATAGATTCGCCTTTGAATTTAGCGCAAATTGATGCCAAATTTTTTCGCATTCTTTCTCAGTTCGAGCCCTTTGGTCCACAAAACATGTCGCCGGTTTTTAGGGCTAACGGTGTAGAACTAGCGGGTGCCATTGGCATTGTAGGCGAAACGCACTTAAAAATGCAGGTGAAACAGGGCGATTCTAACGTTTTCGATTGTATTGGTTTTGGCTTAGGAAAGCTCAAAGAAGCCCTATTAGGAAGCAAAAGCTTCGATATGTGTTTTAGTATTGAAGAAAATAGTTGGAAAGATCGACGAAACATTCAGTTAAACATCAAAGACATTCGTATTTTAGAGGGCAACAACGTGTTATGATTTTAAAAGCAGAAAACCTTATAAAAAAATATAAGCAACGAACGGTAGTAAACAACGTGTCGTTTGAAGTTGCCCAAGGCGAAATTGTGGGTTTATTGGGGCCTAACGGTGCCGGCAAAACCACTTCTTTTTACATGATAGTGGGCTTAATTAAACCTAATGAAGGGCATGTTTATTTGGAAGATGAAGACATTACCGAAGACCCCATGTACCGCCGGGCACAAAAGGGAATTGGCTATTTGGCTCAAGAAGCCTCCGTTTTTAGAAAGTTAACAGTAGAGGATAATATTATGGCCATTTTAGAAATGACCGAGCTTTCTAAAGAAGAACAAAAAGCCAAATTAGAAGAATTAATAGCAGAATTTAGCCTCGAAAAAGTTCGTAAAAACCGTGGCGATTTACTCTCTGGAGGAGAACGTAGACGAACCGAAATTGCCCGAGCATTGGCTGCCGACCCTAAATTTATCTTACTCGATGAGCCCTTTGCAGGAGTTGACCCTATTGCGGTAGAAGAAATTCAGTCTATTATAGCTAAATTAAAATTACGCAACATTGGTATTTTAATTACCGACCATAATGTGCAAGAAACATTGTCTATCACCGATAGGGCTTACCTACTTGCCGAAGGCAAGATTATGCTGACCGGTACTCCTAAAGAAATTGCAAGCAACGAATTGGCTCGTAAATTTTATTTAGGACAGAATTTCGAACTCAGAAAGAAAGTTTAGTAAAAATCAGCATGACTTTAGTCAACTCTTTCTTTACCTGGATTATGAAAAAGCGCATGCATCAGATTGAGCTTTTCATGAAATATCCGCATGAAGTACAAGAAGAATGGTTGCATAATTTAGTAGATACCGCTAAAAATACCGAGTGGGGCAAAACTTATGGGTATGCCGACATTAAATCGTCAGACGAGTTTAAGAATAGAGTGCCCATACAAACCTACGATACCCTAAAACCTTATATTGAGCGCATGTTGGCCGGAGAACAAGCCGTATTGTGGCCCTCTGAAATTAAATGGTTTGCCAAGTCGTCCGGCACCACTAACGACCGTAGTAAATTTATTCCGGTAAGCGAAGAATCATTAGAAGAATGCCATTATAAAGGAGGCAAAGACTTGCTTTCTATATACTGCAATAACCGCCCCGAAAGCAAAATATTTACAGGTAAATGTTTGGTTTTAGGTGGGAGTTCTAAGGTTAATCAGCTCAATACAGATGCCTCCTACGGCGACTTATCTGCCGTATTGATTAAAAATTTACCCATTTGGGCCGAATTTTATCGTACACCCGACCAATCGATTACCCTTCTCGAGAATTTTGAAGAAAAAATAGAGAAAATGGCAAGAGCTACCATCGATGTAAACGTAACCAATATTTCGGGGGTGCCTACTTGGAATGTGGTGCTTGCCAAGCGCATTTTAGAGTTGAGTGGCAAATCGCATTTACTAGAAGTTTGGCCAAATTTAGAATTGTATTTTCATGGTGGGGTGAATTTTACACCCTACCGAGAGCAGTTCAAACAACTCATTCCATCAGACCAAATGTATTATTTGGAAACTTACAATGCCTCAGAAGGATTTTTTGGTATACAAGATTTATCCAATTCCGAAGAGTTATTGTTGATGCTAGATTATGGCATTTACTACGAGTTTTTGCCCGTGGAGCATCTGGATGAAGAGCAACCTAAAACCTTAAGCTTAAACGAAGTAGAGTTGGATAAAAACTATGCACTTATTATTTCTACTAATGCCGGCTTGTGGCGCTACCTCATTGGCGACACCATTAAGTTTACATCCTTATCGCCTTACCGCATTCAAATTACCGGGCGCACCAAACATTTTATAAATGCCTTTGGCGAAGAGTTGATTATTGACAATGCCGAAAAAGCCTTGGCTAAAACGTGTGCCGAAACAACTAGTGCTATTAAAGAATATACCGCCTGCCCTATTTATTTTAAAGGCAACGAAGCTGGTGCCCACGAGTGGATTATTGAATTTGAACAGCCACCCAAAGACCTCACTCGTTTCACTGAAATATTAGATAAACACCTGCGGGAACTAAACTCCGATTACGATGCCAAGCGGTATAAAGATATGGCCTTAGGCATGCTAAAAATTCACCAAGCCCCCAGCGGAACTTTTTATGCTTGGATGAAAAACCGTGGAAAATTAGGTGGACAGCACAAGGTGCCTCGTTTAGCCAACGAGCGAAAGTATGTAGAAGAAATTCTGAAATTACTTTAATTCTCTTTCTTTGGAAATAAGAGAGAAGCGATTATACTGGCACTTAAAATAAGCAAAATAACCACTAAAGAATGTAGGGTATTAAATCCCACTTGCACTAAATAATGGTGCGCTAACATTTTAAATCCAATAAATACCAGCAATATAGAAAGCCCGATTTTGAGGTATTGAAATTTATGAATGATGTTCACCAGCAGAAAGAACATAGATCGCAAGCCCAGAATGGCAAAAATATTAGAGAAGAATACGATATAAGGATCTTTGGTAACCGAAAAAATAGCTGGAATAGAATCTACGGCAAATAACAAATCGGTAAACTCTACCACCAATAGCACAATAAATAAGGGCGTAATAAACCATTTTCCAGCTTGCTTAATAATGAACTTTCCGCCGCCATACTCGGTTGCTACCGGAAAATACTTGGCTGCAAACTTAACCACTTTGTGATTTTCTGGGTCTAGCGATTTATCATCGTTTCTGCCAAAAAACATGGCTGCTCCGGTATAAATTAAAAAGGCACCGAATACATACATAACCCAACTAAACTTAGCCAAGAGGACCGCTCCTGTAAAAATGAATAAAAAACGCAAGCAAAGCGCACCTATAATGCCCCAAAATAATACCCGGTGGTAATACTTTTCTTCTACCGAAAAAGCAGAAAAAATAAGTACCATCACAAAAATATTATCAACCGAAAGGGCGTACTCCACCACATAGCCAGTAATAAATTCCAATGCTAAATTTTGTCGGTAATATTGTAAGCTCGTACCAAAATCTTGCACATTTGAAGGAATTGTTTGGCCGTATAGTTTGGTAACTTGCTGCAACTGGTCTACAGATTGAATTTGATGGAGCATATCGCCTTTGAGTAAGAGCAATACATAAAAAGCTAGGGCAAAAGACACCCAAATAGAACTCATTATAGCGGCTTCTTTAAAACCTACGCTATGTTGTTTTTTATTAAATACACCCAAATCTATAGCTAACATGCAGCCAATAAAAAGCAGAAAGAAGGTAAAAAAGATGAATTCCGAAGTCATTAATTCGTACGTTGGGTGGTATAAAGAACTAGGTTTTCTAAATGGTTGCGGTGCGTATCACTACCTAAATTGGCTATTAAATCAAAAGCTTCTTGTTGGTAGCGTTTCATTTGTGTTTCGGCATAGGCCAAACCGCCGCTTTGGCGAACAAAATCGAGCACTATTTGTACTTGATTGGGCTCATTACTTTTATTTTTAATGATGTTGATGATGCGTTTTTTTTCGGAACGATTACTTTGTTGCAAGGCATAAATCAATGGTAAGGTCATTTTCTTTTCTTTGATGTCAATGCCTAAAGGTTTACCAATTTGGTCAAATCCAAAATCGAATAAATCATCTTTGATTTGAAAGGCAATACCAATTTTTTCGCCAAATAAACGCATGCGTTCTATTTCTTCTTCCGTAGCCCCGGCCGATGCGGCACCACATGCACAGCACGAGGCAATTAACGAGGCGGTTTTTTTACGTATCACTTCAAAATAAACGGTTTCATCAATATCTAATTTTCGGGCTTTTTCTAATTGCAGAAGCTCTCCTTCGCTCATTTGTTGTACCGCTTCTGAAACAATTTTTAATAAGCGATGATCCTCATTATTTACAGAAAGTAATAAGCCTTTTGCAAGGAGATAATCGCCTACTAAAACGGCAATTTTATTTTTCCAAAGGGCATTTATAGAGAAGAAACCTCTGCGTTGGTAGGCATCGTCTACCACATCGTCGTGCACCAAAGTAGCTGTATGCAACAACTCTACCAAAGCTGCTCCACGGTAGCTTGCCTCGGTAATGCCTCCGCAAAAATTGGCGGCCGAGAGTACAAACATGGGGCGAATTTGCTTGCCTTTGCGTTTCAGTATGTATCGGGTAATGCGATCGAGCAGTGGGGTGGTCGTCTTCATTGCTTCTTTAAACTTTTTCTCAAAAGTTTGCAGTTCGGTAGCAATAGGTTTCTGAAGGGCGTCCAGTTTAATCATAGGTAGGCTTTACAGCCCTGCAAACTTACGCAATTGGAGGGTATTTTTTGGTTTTACAGACTTAAAAAAAACAAAAAAGCCATCGTTTAAAAACGATAGCTTTAGTATAAACTGGCGGAGAAAGAGGGACTCGAATGTGTGATATTTTGGTATAATTTAAAAGAACAAAAACCTTGTACGTCGTCAAATTCATTTGGACAAGTGTTAAACCAAACCAAGTGATTAATTGTTAATTTGCAATAGGGGGTTTATTATTATTTATAAAATAGTTTTTTGTTTGTCGTTTTTTTTGATAATTTTTTCCTCAGAACTGAATTTTCGCTTGGTTCTTGATTCCTGAATCTTTTTGTCTTTGTTCTTGGTTAAATGCTATTGTATTACTTTCATCACAACCCTTCTATTTTTTGTTCTGCCTTCAGCGGTCGCATTGTCTGCAACGGGCAACAATGGCCCGTAACCTTTGGCAATGAGTTGGCTCTTGTCTATTCCATTTTTTGTCAGATAATCTACCACACTGTTTGCCCTGTACTGGCTTAGCTTGTTGTTCAGGCTCAGGCTTCCGGAATTGTCCGTATGACCCTGTATCTCAAGCCTTGTTTCAGGATTATCCTTAAGGAATTGGATTAATTTATCTAGATCAGTTGAGAAAGTAGTATTGATGTCTGTTTTGCCAACTTCATAATAAATATTATTCATCACAATACTTTGACCAACTTTTGCTTCTTCAATGCCCAATTCCATTTTTATATATAATGTTGTACTCCTGTTCAATCCTTTTGTACTGATTCTTTCAATGGTAGAGATATACTCTGCCTTTTTGCCAACAAGAGTAAAGTCGCTCTCTGCTTCTAATTGTGCATTAAAAATGCCATTTCCTGCATGACTTTGTTTTGTTATGATGCTTTGCTTAGTTTCGTTGGTGACATTCACGTCTACCCCTACTTCGGGAATATTTTTGGTTTTATTAATGACCACACCCGAAAGTGTATATCTTGGATCACTGTGGGTGATTTTAATGTTGATTTGATTCTCGTTTGTCTCAAAATTGCCTTTTTTAATATTCTGCACAGATGTATTGATATTGTTAAGCAAACCACTAACTGTATAATCACCGGGTGTCAATTTGTTGAAAGTAACTCTCCCATCCACATCAGTAGAACCGCTTAGTCTTTTGCCCCCAGGTTCGTTTAAAACTACCTCCACATAGGGTAAGGGCTGTCCTGTAGCTTCATCCATTACAGTAATAAGAATGTCCCTGAAAGGTATTATTATTTCTTTCTTCACAGGTTCGGGCAATGCTGTTACTTCTACCACTCTTACAGCTTTTATTTTCTTTTTGCCGATATTGGTACCTACGCCAATCGAGTAATAAAAATGATCATTTACAGTTGAAGTTAACGCAGATCTGTATTGAATATTGGTAAGAAGAAAGGCCTCGTTAAATAAATTGAACTGTATCCCTACTCCTCCAGGAATATAGAACCCAGTTTTGCCATTATAAGATGAAAGACCGGCTCCAATTGAAAAGTATGGCACAAGTGTATGACTATCGCTAAGCAGTTTTATATTCAGTGCGGCATTGGCATCCAATAAAAATTTACTGCTGCCATTGGTGCTGCCATTCTTAAAAAGATAGTCCGTTGAACTGCCATCGAGAGTAGCAATCGCATCAATTTTCTTACTGATTCCTTTCAGGTAGTTGAACCCAAACCCCATTTGCATATCGCCAATATTACTCCATTGACCTTTGTCAAGTACATTCTTTAACGAGGTGGTTCTCATTAACTGAGCAGTCTTAAAATCGTTATAAAAAATATGGAAAACTAGGGTCGATGGCTTTTTTTCATGATTAACCTGGGCGGATAGCCGCGGAACCAAACAAGCCAGTAAGATTATACAGATTATACGTTTCATCAGCGTTTTATTGGATCTTCATTCTTCCTTTTCATATCCATAGTACCCATTTGGTTCACGATACTGAATATAGCCGGCTCACTTCTTCCCTGGATGTTCATATCCATTCCGGGGATGGGTAGTCCCTCTGCATCGAGTGTTTGTACCGTCCAGATAAACTGTTTGTTGGCTGTAGAATCCAACATAGGCAAATTAGGCCGCCAGATATATTGTGTAGTACCTCTTATGGCTGGTTCGTCTAATAAAGGACGATTACCCCTAAAAGCCTGCATAGCTGTTTGTCCGGGCAGAATTTCAAACACCTGTACTCGGTATTGTATAAGCTCCTGGGAGCTGGGTATTAAGTTAGTCCAGCGAAATATAATTATGTTTTGAGCCAGGTGGGCATCCAGGCTGCTTCCGCTGGCAGGCTGCATTAAAATAGGCAACTGGTAGGAAGTGATAAAAAATGGACGGGTTTGTATTGCCCGAACAACATCGCCCCTGGTATTCATTACTTCAACCATTAATTGATATTGACCCGCAGTTAAACGTCCGGTACGTTGAAGCAGATTTTGTAAATTTCCCTGCAACGCTAAATTTTGCAGCTGGAGTGCATCGGCTATGCTGAACTGGTTTACTCCTGGTCTTAAGGTGTATATTCTTGCAGAATTAATATTCGAGACACCTATTATGCTTCCCCTCTCATCAAGAAGGGTTGTTTTTAATTTTACGGAAGGATCATTCAGCGCCGCTCCCATCATATAGGAGATAATCATCTGACCGTTAACCGGATTTACCCAATCAGACAACCAGGGCTGTGGCCTATTGTTTAAAGCAAGGTTAAGAGTGATTTGAGCTCTGGCCACCTGAGCAATCAGGAACATTGCTATAGTTAACAATAAATGGTATTTTTTCATTATAGAATACTTTCTAAAATTTGTATTGAAGACCTGTTCTAAGCGTACTTTCTGAATATCCCGGACTACCTGAATAAGCCGGCGTAAACAAACTTCCGGGCAATTCGGTACCGAAACGGTATAAATTTACGGTCATGGAAAATTGCCAGGTTAGCTTTTTGTAAATGTCCCAGTCAAAACCGCTGGTAGCCAATAGGTGTTTATTGGCCGTAAAAGGTGCCATAGTGCTTAGGTTATATTGTAACTGCGCCTTCAGGTTAATTTTTGGGGCAGGTTCCCAGGTCACTCCGCTGGTAGCGCTTAGCAGGTTTAGGGTAATGGAAGGGGCCGTGTTTCTGAACCACATCAGGCTAAAATCCGGACTGATTTTTTTGTTAAAAAATGTGGGAACGTAAAGAATTAGAGCAGTTTGAGTATTATTGTTGGTCATTACGTTTAAAGTTGTTTCATCATACTTGCTCCAGGTATAAGTACCGCTTATCAAATGGCTCATTTCACTATTAATCCAGGCATAAGCAGGGTTTACGCTTAGCTCATTACTTACGCTTTTATATCCAAAAAAACCTGGAACATTAAAGCCAAAATTATTGAAGCTGGTATTCATGCTGAAGCGGTCAGTAAACTGGGTAAACACATTCACATTGGCTATAATCTGTTTGGTTAGACTGGGACCGGAAATACGGCTCAGATTGCAAAAGCGCTGGCCGATACTGGCCACTACATTCATTTTCTTTTTCCAGGCATTAAAGCGGGTATTGGCCAGGTATTCCATCCGGTCGTTGTTCATAAACGGGTAGCCTGCTGTATAATACCCTGCACCGTAATAATTGAACTTGGCGCCTGCTTCCCAGTCTTTTCCCTTTTTTGCAATACCCAGCATTACCGCATTATCTTTATTTGTGGAAGTATGGGAGCTGATAAAAGGCTTAAAATCTTCGACCGGACTGGATGACAGCGGGGTATTTAAATTCCGGGTATAAAAACTCTGTCCTAGCTCTACATGGTAATTCCAGCCTTTATCTGTAGTAACTTTAGTTAAAAAGCTAACGACCATATTTTCCTGCGGATCAATGGGAGACAAGGGCGCTGAGCTTATAGAACTCAGTTTGTCAATAGATTTAACAAAGTTGATGCCTGCAAAGTATTTACCTTCCTTTTCAAGACCTAACTGGCCCATCCACTGATTGCGCTGGTAAGCGCCAGTCACGCCATCTGATAATGGAATAATGGTAGGTGCCAGATAATTGACAGGTCTTTGCGATACCCCATTAAACAGCTTAATCCTAAATTTTCCAGGCGCCAAATTAACGCCATAACCAAACACACCTAGATCGCCGGTACTAAGATCACTATATTTCAGGTATTGTGTGCCCAGAAGGATCTCAGTAGTGCCAATTTTAGGGCGAATGCCAAAATTATTCACAGGATTAGTTAAAAACTGCCAGATGCTTTGTTTACCACCTAAAGAAGTAGAAGGGGTAGTTAAATTGGTTTGCATCGGACTAAAGTTGAAGTTAAGCGGAATGTTCCATTTGCCAACAGCGATAGTTGGATTAAAGGAATACCGGAACAGGTTAGATGGGCGACGGGCCTGATAAAAATCGGGCACAGCCGAACTTGGAGCTTTATTGAGCCCATAACCGTCATACCAAATACCCATATCGCCACCAATAGAGATAGGTTTCTTCTTCTCCTGAGCGTTTGACTCGAAAGCCAGGAATAAGGCCATAAACAAAGCTATTTTGGTAGGATAGTTCATCGTTTTAAAATCGAATGTTGCTTATGCCTTAGGTGAACTCTTTATTTAGATATATTTCTTTTGATAAATTCCTCCAAGCTTTCGCCATTCATTAATTTATTTCCCTGAATCTGGTTGCCCTCAAGAGATTTTAACTTAAACTGGTCTTTTGCTTTTTCATTTTTCCAGTGAGGTTGTGTTGCCTTAGGTATTTCAAAAGAGCCACAGACTATTTTTTCGCAAACATTACAATTGGCATCTTTTACCCTCACCTTAAAGCAGTAAAACACTCTACCGGTACAGCAATCTAGGTTAACGATATCCGGTGCTATAAAATTTAAAGCAATCAAACCGTTAAAGTTCAATCCCCCCGCTGTTGAAAGATTAATAGGGTTAGATCCAGACCAAGTCAATGAATTATTTACAGGGTTTACAACAGTTTGGAGCTGTAATGACGGTGAACCAGAAAAAGGCAGGGAATTGAAATTATAGTAATTAGAACCATAGTAACCGTTAAAAGGTTGAATATGCCCGAATAGGTTACCCATATTAGCGGGCTTGCAAGCAACGGCATTGTATTCTGCATGATAATCGATCAGGGAGATTTCAATTTCCTGAATCGGTACCGTGCCGCCGGTTATCAAAAATACCGGGACAATTCCACCGTTGATCGCTGCAGTCCCAAAACTAACATTCAGGTCTTCAATATTGCAGCAAAGACTACTCGTTACGCATACCGGACCATCAACATCCGAAATTACATCAGCCGACGCATCGTTGGTAATCCCGCTTCCTCTTGCCGACGGGTTGCAACATTGCTTATTTTGGTCATTTGCATTTCTTGTAACCGTTACTGTTAATTCAACACTTTCCCCGGGTTGAAGAATCAAAGTAGAAGGAAAAGTAAAAGTGGGGGATGCCCATGCTACACTAACAGAGGATATCATGGTCCCATTTACATCCAAGTACTTGGCGCTTCGGGCAGTATAAGTTACACAAGAAGGCAACGTATCTTCCACCTTGATATTTTTCAAAGCCACACTTCCCTCATTTTTTACAACTATAATATAATTGAAAGATTGCCCTGGCTCTACAAATGCCGTATTTACCTGCTTTGTTGTTGAAATTTGAGCCGTTCTCAATACATTGTAGTAAGCAAGTCCATTTAGTGTACCAGTTGATGTAACTAGCTTAGCAGTGTTTATGTAATTTCCAAAAGATTGTGGCAATACTGTCGCTTTATAATCAATGACAAGATAAGAAGCAGTTGCTAATTCACAATTTCCGGGCATGTTACTTATACTCCATCCTAAGTTTTGTGAAGTTTGTTGAGTTACACTTACCCAAGATGGAGGTGTAGTTGAAATATTACTAAAACTATTTATACAACCAGGCGTGGTAGAATAAGGGCTGTAAGGTCCCATTCCATAGGAATATTGAACGGAACCGGCTACCAAGCCAAGATTTTGAAGAGAAGTAGTCCCTAATAAATCTGTAAGATTGCCAGAAAAACTTGCCGCACCATGGTTAGAAACAACAATTCTGAAAGGGATGACATCACCTACAGAAAATGATTGTTGTCCAGTTGGGATACATTTTCTAATGCCCGGTATGGCTTTAGGCTCTTGTACTATAAAAGAAACACAACTTTGAGGAGCTGATACATTTTGATTAGGAGGGGGCAATTGAATTCCGCACCAATTGCTCCATCCATCATAAGATCCGCTGTAATTAAGATTAGCACAATTTATAATAGTTGTTCCAATCGCAGCAAGTATCTTAAACTTTATTTTAATAATAATTACTCCTCCAAGTAATGTACCTGAAGTAGTGTTTAAATTAAATTGGGTTGGAAAACCAGAAGTCCAAGTCTGAGAATAATTAGGGCCTGACGTATTAAAACCAGTTGTAGTAGATCCGAACGGAATATCGTAATACATACTAGCGCCACTTGCCGTAACACTTATTTGAAATACCTGGATACCAGTGGGAAAAGTATCGGTTATTACCAAGTTATTTAAAGGAATGTTCCCATTATTTGCCACTATAATTTGGTATTCTCCTTCGCATCCTGGTGCATAGTTTAGATTATTGGCATAAGTGAGAGATTTGCTAAAATTAGCACTAGTAACAGCTGTGCCAACAAGTGTTACAGATGCACATACCTCACCTATTGCCCTATCACAACATGGTTTTTGAGCTGGTCCAAAAGGAGGAATGCTAGCCGCAGAGGATATTTTAGAATCAGAACTCCTTGCTTTTTGAATATCTCCTTTAGCTGGATTAGCTACCAATGTTACTTCTTTACCAAGGCAAAAATTATACTTTACACAATTTGTTACCACTGTACCTGCAGGCATACAACTGTAAGTTTGAACGCGATACACTACCTGGGTAGTTGTGCTTAAAATGGTGCCGGTATTCCATGAAGCAGTTGAAGTATTCAGACCAGTAAGGCCAGAAAGTCCGCCGCCGGTAACAGAAATTATTTGGCCGCTAGACACAGCATCCGTAATAGAACCATTAAAAATATTTAAATCACCTATACCGGGCGTGCCATTTGTGTTTTTGATGATAACGTCCCAGTAAATCCCTCCTCCAGATAAATTACCAAAAATATGTTTCTTTTCTACAACCCAATAATTTTGTGCTTTGGCATTCAGGGATATTTGTTTAAAAGTACATACCCTGTCAGCAACTCCATCGCATATTAATTTTATCGTTACATCAAATGTTCCTTTTTCATTATTACAAGTTACACCTGCTTTAAATTTAAATGGTATATTAATTCCTAACCCACTGTTTGAGGATATTACCGTAGAATTTTCAAATTGATTTGTACCTGTACTATAAAATGGATAATTTGGATTTGGATTTC
>CAMCMG010000021.1:0-27935 GCA_945875895.1 Sphingobacterium thalpophilum
CAAAATGAATAAACTCTTTGGTTCCTGGGTGAATAAAGCCCAAACTTTTAGCGTGTAAGGCCTGCCGAGGGATTAGGTCAAAACAGTTCTGTACAAACTGCTTGTATTTTGCATTTACAGTACCTTTCAAAATTCGATCGCCCCCATAGCTTGCATCACTAAACAACGGATGACCAATATGTTGCATATGAGCTCTAATTTGATGCGTACGACCCGTTTCTAATTGACACTCAATAAGCGTTACGTAACCAAAACGCTCCAATACTTTATAATGTGTTACCGACCATTTACCCTTCGTTTCATCGGCATAAATATCCATCGTTCGTCTATCTTTTACACTGCGGCCAATGTATCCGGTAACAGTACCATCTTCGGAAATATCGCCCCAAACCAAGGCAATGTATTTACGTGCAATGCTATGATCAAAAAACTGACGAGCCAACTGAGTTAAAGAAGACTCATTTTTACTTATTAATAATAATCCGGAAGTATCTTTATCAATTCGGTGCACTAAGCCCGGCCTCCCTTCATTACCAGGCAATTGCGGTAATTGCTTTATATGAAACGCCAAAGCATTAACCAATGTTCCGGTATAATTGTTAAAGCCAGGATGTACTACCATTCCCGCAGGTTTGTTTACAAGAATTACATCGTCGTCTTCGTATAAAATATCTAATGGAATATCTTCCGGATACACCTCTGTATCTCGAGGTGGATGTGGCAATACCACCGAAATAACATCTAAAGGTTTTACTTTGTAGCTGGCTTTAATTGCTTTATCGTTTACTAAAACGTTTCCAGCGTCTATGGCATTTTGTATGCGGTTTCTAGTAGCATTTTCGATACGATGCATCAAGAATTTATCAATGCGCAATAAAGATTGGCCTTTATCTACCACCAATCGGAGGTGTTCGTACAAATCTTGTTCGTCTTGTTCTACTGCATCGAGCAATTCATCCATGTCCAAAAATAAGGCTATTTCTGATTGGGAACGAATAAGATTGGCATAATAGTTGCCATTACATTTTACGAACAAGCGCTAAGAATATTTTATATCGATGCGTTATAGTTCAAAAACTGTAAATTTAGATACACACCAATTCAATTATGAAAACAACCCTATTTTCTAAAAAAGGCATTGTATTAACAATGTTATTTTCAGCGCTTTGCATACCAGGTTTTGCACAGTCTGATATTGAAGGATTATTTAAATCGAGTCAATCTGATGCTCAGAAACTCATTCAAGCATACATGAACCCTTTCTTTAAAGGAATGGGCACGGGCCTTAATTCGGGTTGGAACAATACCGCAGCTAGTAAAAAATTAGGCCGCTTTGAGCTACGTTTTGGCCTAACAGGAGCAATGATTCCAGAAAAGGACAAGACTTTTGACGTAACAAAATTGGGTTTATCTAGCAATTTAGAACCAAGCAATCCGGCCTTGGTACTTAGCCCCACCATTGGGGGTACAAAAATAGCTGGACCATCTATGACTTTGAAAAACGGAGGTTCTACGGTGGGGACATTTTTAATGCCTCAAGGCGCTGAACTCCCTTTTGTGCCTGCACCACAATTACAAGCCAGCATTGGACTAATAAAAGGTCTAGAGCTTACCTTACGTACCATGCCAACCATTAAACTTGGTGACAAAGCAGGTTCGATTGGTATGACAGGAGCTGGATTAAAAATAAACCTGGTACGCATGTTGGCTGGCAAAAAAACAGATAAAGTACTGCCATTTGATATAGCTGCTGCAATTGGCTATACCAAGCTTAGTTACAACCTGCCCTTAGATGTACAAACTAGCAATAGCACTTACACCGACCAAGTCCTAAAAGCTAAATTCACTGGGGTAAACATTGAAGCTATTATCTCTAAAAAATTAGCCTTCTTTACTCCTTTTGCAAGCATTGGTTACCAAAGTGCTAAAACCATTATCGATTTAAAAGGTACTTATCCTTTTGAAACCGGTAATAACACCTACTCTACAGTTGTAGATCCGATTGCCATTTCTCAAAAAGACATCAGTGGGCTGCGTACCAATCTTGGGTTTCAACTACACCTAGCTCTTTTACGTGTGTACGGATCATACAGCTTGGGCGCCTACAAATCGTTTAATGCAGGTCTGGGACTTGGTATTGGCAAATAAGCCAGTCTCAACTACGTGCATTTTTCGTAAAGCTCTCTTCGGGGGGCTTTCCGTATGTTTGTACCTATGCAACTACACTTACCAAGCCCTATTCAACAATTAGTAGAGCCATTGTATGAAAAAATGGGTGTGCAGGTATTTGTAAAACGAGAAGATCTAATTCATCCACTAATTTCGGGAAATAAGTGGCGAAAACTTAAATACAGCCTTCAGAAAGCAGCCGAAGAAGGAAAGCAACATGTGGTTACTTTTGGTGGTGCGTATTCTAACCATGTGTTGGCCACAGCTGCAGTTGCACAAGCGCAAGGTTTACAAGCCAGTGCCATTATACGGGGCGAAGATCGAAATAACGAAGTGCTCAACTATTGCAAATCGGTGGGCATGAAACTTTATTTTGTTGATCGATTAAGTTATACTGATAAAAATGAATGTTTAGAACGTTTTTTTAAAGGTAATACCGAAATTTTTGTCATACCCGAAGGGGGTGCTTCACCCGAAGGAGTGCAGGGCTGCGAAGAAATATTAGCCGAAAACACCGAAAGTTTTGATCATATTTTTTGTGCCGCTGGTACAGGCACTACGGCTGCCGGCTTATATTCCTATAACCAAAAAAATAAATTAACTACCACACTACATGTAGTTCCGGTACTAAAAAAAGGTGATTTTATACGAAATGAAATATCCCATTATCTTCCCATAAAGGAGCAACTTGCACTCCATTCAGGCTACCATTTTGGCGGCTATGGCAAAAGCACAGCCGAACTACTACGCTTCATTGTAGCTTTTTACCACAGACATCAGGTATTGCTCGACCAAGTTTATACCGGTAAAATGGTTTTTGGCTTACACGATCTGATTTCTAATGGATATTTTACTCATGGTAGTCGCGTTTTGTGGCTTCATACCGGCGGACTGATGGGCTTACACGGTATTAAAAAAGAATTAGCAGAGATTGATGTAACCTTTGCGGAATTACTTAGCAAAAGCAATGAAATAACATTTCAATAAGCTTATGGTTTATCCACTAAACGAGTAAAATATTCGTTATTAGTTTTTTTTTAATAAGCCAAAAAAAGAGGAACATTCCAATTTCTTTTTTGGTAAATTTGAGTAGACGTCAACCACTCATTATGTATAAATTAAACATAGACCCAACCGAGGTTCACCAGACCTTAGGCAAACACATCTTAGCCGATGGCTTTGATTTAACCTTTGATTTAGAAAAAAGCCAAGGCGTATACATTTACGATGCCAAAAACAAGAAAAAGTTATTGGACTTTTTCACCTGCTTTGCGTCTGTACCGCTCGGATACAATCATCCAAAAATGTTGAAAGATGAGGTATTTAAAGAAAATTTACTTTTAGCTGCACTAACTAACCCCTCTAATTCGGATATCTACACCACGCAGTATGCTCAATTTGTAGATACATTTTCGAGAGTAGGTATACCGGAGTATTTACCGCATGCGTTTTTTGTGGCGGGTGGTGGCTTGGCTATCGAAAATGCAAATAAAACAGCTATGGATTGGAAGGTGCAGAAAAACTTTCAGAAAGGTTATAAAGAAGAAAGGGGCTTTCAGGTACTGCATTTCGAACATGCTTTTCACGGTAGAACGGGATATACACTAAGTCTAACCAATACGCATCCCGATAAAACAAAATGGTTTGCCAAATTCAATTGGCCCAGGGTAAGCACCCCTAAAATTGAATTCCCGATAACAGCGAATAATTTAGAGGAACTGGAAGAGAGAGAAGCTCTATCAATTGCACAAATAAAAAAGGCCTTTGCAGACAATAAAGACGATATATGCGCCATCATCATAGAACCTATACAATCAGAAGGGGGCGATAACCATTTACGAAAAGAGTTTTTTGAACAATTGCGAATTATTGCAGATGAAGAAGAAGCTTTACTTATTTACGACGAAGTACAAACCGGCGTAGGCCTAAGCGGTAAATTTTGGTGCCACGAACATTTTGGCGAAAATGCCCGACCCGATATTTTAGCCTTTGGTAAAAAAATGCAGGTATGTGGAATTTTAGCTAGTAAACGGGTAGATGAAATTGAGCAAAATGTGTTTACTACTCCTTCTCGTATAAACTCTACTTGGGGTGGAAATTTGGTAGATATGGTACGGTCTAGCAAGATTATGGAAATTATTGAAGAAGATAAACTCGTAGAAAAAGCGGCCACTACAGGAGAATATTTACAAACTAAACTTCTTACCATAGCAGAAAAATATTCTATAATACGCAATGTAAGAGGTAGCGGTCTAATTGTAGCTTTCGACTTTCCGGATAAAAACACCCGAGATCATTTTATAACAAAAGGTCTAGAAAAAAACGTGATGTTTTTGGGATGTGGCAATCAAAGTATACGCTTTAGACCTGCACTAATCATGGAGAAAGCAGATTTAGATCTTGGCTTACAAGTACTAGAAGATATTGTTAAAACGCTCTAGGCTTATTTTAAATCGAATAAAGAAGCTACACCCAAGATTTTATTAGAAGTAAAGCCTTCGGCGTAACTGCATTGTATTGACCTGCCAAATTCTCTTGCACGAGCCTCTATTCCAGCTAAAAAATCGGATGAAGAAATATAGGTATTTGGCTCTTGCAATTCGGGATTAAAAAACTGGGTTTTATACGCTTTTATAGCGGCAATTTTTTGTTCCCAAAACGGAGTTATATCAATTAAAATATCGGGTTTTATATATCTATCTTGAATGTAATACAGGAGTAAATTAGGGCGCCAAGCCTCCTGCTCAATCCCGGTTTCACTTGTTTTTATTTTAGGTAAGCCCGCCAAAAAAACTGCGTCGGTTACTAAAGCAGCAGCCCTGCCGTGATCTGGGTGGCGATCATCTATCGCATTGGCTAGCACAATTTGCGGACGGTATTTACGAATTATTTCAATAAGTTGAAGCTGATGCACTTCATCGTTTACGAAAAAACCATCCCTCATTCCTAAATTTTTTCGCACATGAACGCCTAAAATTGCGCTGGCATCGGCCGCCTCAACCTTACGTGTTTCTTTACTACCTCTACTACCTAATTCACCGGCAGTTAAATCAACAATACCTACTTTCTTCCCTTCGGCAATATATCTTAAAATGGTTCCAGAACAGCCAAGTTCAGCATCATCTGGGTGTACGGCAAATACGAGTATATCTAATTTCATTAAAAAGGGTTTAAATTCGAAAACCAGTGGCCAAAGCCTTACATACTTTGGTAATAATAGGGTGATGTTTGTATAATACTTTCAATATCGCGGTCTTCTTGTGCATCATAGCTGTTTTTTAAATTATTACCAAAAACCCTGGCTAGAGATTGATATAAAAAAGCGGTAAATCCACCTTTCATCTCCTTTAAAATATCAAAGCTACTAGTGCCCAATTCTCTATCTATCAACTTAATTAAAATACCACCTTGCGTAATGGTAAGTTCCTTAATTTCTCTATTAAACATGTCTTTAACTTCTTTTTCGAAGGCTTTTTGTAAAATTCTTTGTTCCTTTTTATTGTTTGTTCGAGACAATTCGGTTTGTAATTGTGCATATCTAGAACGTGCATACATGGCATAGGGCAACACCTTTAACACATTATAGCGCAATCTATTGTAGGCTACCTGCTGCTCGGCAGTACGCCAAATTCGGCTGTCCACAATTTTCACTTCAGGCAAAGCAAGCCACGGAATAAGTTCATTATCTACCAGGGTTAAAGCCACCCGAATGGTATCGTTTTTACCCTTTACCATAGGGTCTTGCGGCTGCTGTGCCTTTGCTGTAAGGGCAAAAAATGTACAAAAAAGAACAAAAAGCTTGAAAAATTTCATAAATTTAGCAAACAAAGTTACGTCTATTTTTAAATATATAGCACTGGTATTATCTAGCAAAAATCAGACCAAATTAAATCTATTCGCTAGCTTATGCGCTAGCTAATTTACGCATTATGACCCAATTAGTAATTGATTTAGAGGCAGAAAAATCCGAAATCTTAAAAAGATATCGTGCATTGTTGCGTGCTTGTAAAGAAACTTTACAAAAAGGGGATAAAAAAATGATTAGAAAGGCCTTCGATTTAGCCCTAGAAAGTCATCAAGATATGCGTAGGAAATCTGGTGAGCCATATATCTACCATCCCATTGCTGTAGCTCAAATTGCGGCAGAAGAAATTGGCTTAGGAACAACGTCTATAGTTTGTGCACTATTACATGATGTGGTAGAGGATACAGACATAACCCTTGAAGATGTTGAACGTGAATTTGGCAAGAAAGCAGCTAAAATTATAGATGGCCTAACCAAAATTTCGGGCGTATTTGATTACAACAGTTCTTTACAAGCAGAGAATTTCCGAAAAATGCTTCTTACCCTGGCAGATGATGTTCGGGTAATTCTTATAAAGCTTGCCGATAGATTACACAATATGCGCACCATGGAGTTTATGCCACGGGAAAAGCAACTTAAAATTGCATCGGAAACGGTATACCTATATGCACCACTTGCGCACCGTTTAGGTTTATATGCCATGAAATCGGAATTGGAAGACCTTTCGATGAAATACACCGAAACGGCCACCTACAAATACATTGCGCAAAGATTAAATGAGAAAAAAACCGAACGGGAAAAATTTATTAAAGAATTTATTGACCCTATTCAGAAAATATTAGATGAACAAGGATTAGCGGCCAAGGTATATGGTCGACCTAAATCTATCAATTCTATTTGGAACAAAATGCGCAAAAAGAACATCCCATTTGAAGAGGTATATGATTTATTTGCCATACGAATTATTTTAGATAGCCAAATAGAGCAAGAAAAAGCCGATTGTTGGAAAGCCTATTCCATTGTAACCGATTTTTATCGCCCCAATCCTGATCGACTACGCGATTGGATATCTTCGCCAAAATTTAACGGATACGAATCGTTGCACACCACCGTAATGGGCCCAAAAGGCCAATGGGTAGAGGTGCAAATACGCACCGAACGTATGAACGAAATTGCCGAAAAAGGGTTTGCAGCACATTGGAAATACAAAGAAGCCCCACATGCCGAAAGTAGTGGACTAGACCAATGGCTACAAAAAGTACGCGAATTATTAAACAATCCGGAATCAAATGCCCTAGACTTTTTGGACGATTTTAAAATGAATTTATTCTCTGACGAGATTTTCATTTTTACCCCAAAGGGTGCACTTATGCAGTTACCGGCTAATGCCACCGCCTTAGATTTTGCTTTTGAAATTCACTCCGATTTAGGCGCCAAATGTATTGGGGCCAAAGTAAATCACAAATTGGTGCCCTTATCATATCAATTACAAAATGGCGATCAGGTTGAAATTATCACCTCCAACAAACAAAACCCCAAAGAAGATTGGCTAAATTATGTTATTACTGCCAAAGCGAAATCAAAAATTAAATCGTCATTAAAAGAAGAGAAACGCAAAATTTCCGACGAAGGGAGAGAGATTTTAGACCGCAAACTAAAATCATTAAAAATACCAAGTACCATTGAAAATATTAATAAAATTACCCACTTCTTTAAATTACACGCAAGCCAAGATTTTTTATATCAAATTGCTAAAGGGGGGATTGATATTGGGGACTTAAAAGAGTACGTTAACTTCGAAAAAAATGCAGGATACAAGCCATTTGAGCGTACCGATCCGGCAGAGTTTGTTAAAAAAATAAAAAGTGAGGAAGATACACTACTAATAGGCGAAGATCTTCAAAAAATAGATTATAAGCTTTCTACGTGTTGCAACCCCATACCTGGTGATGATGTGTTTGGCTTTGTTACAGTTGGCGAAGGGATTAAAATACACCGTACGAGTTGCCCCAATGCAACCAAGCTCATGTCTAATTTCGGCTACCGCATTGTAAAAGCACGTTGGAATTCCCAAAAACAATTGGCGTTTTTAACCGGGTTAAACATTACCGGAATTGACGATGTGGGCTTAATAAACAAAATAACAACCATTATCTCGAACGATTTTAAAGTGAATATGCGCTCCATTACAGTAGATTCACACGAAGGAATTTTTGATGGTAGTATTATGGTTTACGTAAACGATACGCACCACCTTAATAACCTAATTGCTAAATTGAAACAAGTAAATGGCGTAACCGATGTACGTCGTTTCGACTCTGATATTACTGTGGAAAAAGCGTAGTAAATATGTTGGGTGCTATCCATTTTTTTAAATAAATTTGAGGGCACACAGCAACGCATATGTCTAACACCGAAACCCGAGATCTCGTTAAAAAAATTTTTGAAGCTTACCTCGAAAACAAAAGCTTAAGAAAAACCCCCGAACGCTTTGCTATTTTAGAAGAAATTTATTCTAGAAACGATCATTTTGATGTAGAATCCCTTTACATCCATATGAAAAATAAAAAATATCGCGTAAGCCGAGCAACCGTGTACAATACCCTCGAACTATTGGTTGCATGCGATTTAGTTACCAAGCACCAGTTCGGTAAAAACATGGCCCAATTCGAAAAATCATACGGCTACAAACAACACGACCATATTATTTGCCTCGATTGCGGAAAAGTAGTAGAATTTTGCGACCCCAGAATTGAGCAAATACAAAGCATGATGGGCGAATTACTCCAATTTGAAATTAAACACCACTCTTTAAACTTATACGGCAATTGTGCCAAACTAAAGGCAGGAAACTGCGATTCATATCCCAAAAATTAAACACATATATGGCTGTTGATGTACTACTAGGGCTCCAATGGGGCGACGAAGGAAAAGGCAAAATTGTAGATGTATTGAGTCCTGATTACGACCTCATAGCACGCTTTCAAGGAGGTCCAAATGCTGGGCACACCTTGGAGTTCAACGGACAAAAATTTGTATTAAACACCATTCCATCGGGTATTTTTAACCCGAAAACAATGAACCTTATTGGGAATGGCGTAGTGGTTGATCCGATCATATTAAAAAGAGAATTAGATGGCCTAAAGGCTCGAGGTTTCGACCCCGTAGCCGATAAAAAAATGGTAATAGCCCGCCGAGCACACCTCATTTTGCCTACACACCAGCTGTTAGATGCCGCTTCTGAGAGCCGTATGGGCCTTGGTAAAATTGGCTCTACGCTAAAAGGTATTGGCCCAACCTATATGGATAAAACGGGAAGAAATGGACTAAGAGTAGGCGACACACAATTACCCGATTTTAAAGAGCGTTACCAAAAACTGGTAAACAAACACCTATCAATTTTAGCCTATTACGGCGATGTGCCCGATTTTTCAGAAAAAGAACAAGCCTTTTTCGAAGCCATAGAAGCCTTAAAAATTATTCCACAAGTAGATGGCGAACATTTTGTAAACCAATACCTGCAACAAGGCAAAAAAGTTTTGGCCGAAGGCGCTCAAGGTACCATGCTCGATGTAGATTTTGGCTCCTACCCTTTTGTAACCTCTTCTAACACCACCACCGCCGGTGCTTGCACTGGATTAGGTGTTGCACCCAAAAATATTGGTAAAGTAATTGGGATTTTTAAAGCCTATTGCACCCGAGTGGGTGGCGGTCCTTTCCCTACCGAATTAGAAAATGAAACCGGCGAAAAATTACGGGCTATTGGCCACGAATTTGGTGCTACTACTGGGCGCCCTCGTCGTTGTGGATGGATTGATTTACCAGCCCTTAAATATGCTATTTTATTAAATGGTGTAAGCGAAATGGTGATGACCAAAGCCGATGTACTGAGTGGATTTGACACTATTTACGCCTGCACGCACTATCAATACAACAACGAAAAAATTGATTACATGCCATACGATATCAATGCCATTACCCCAATACCCGTACTAGAAGCTATACCAGGTTGGAACGAAGATTTAACAGGTATTAGAGCCGAAAGTGAGATTCCAACTAAGTTACAAAACTATATCAGCTATTTAGAAAAACACTTGGGGGTTCCCGTTCGGTATTTATCAGTAGGGCCAGATAGAGAGCAAACCCTCATTTTGTCTTAATACTGTTTAAATCGCCCAAGCGATGTGGATTAAGCAAACCTTTTTACTTGACAATCCTGCAGAATTTAAGCTGAAAGCCCTGCATTGGGCCAATCAATTTGATACGGCTTGTTATTTAGATTCTAACGAATACCCGAGTAAATACAGCAACTTTGTAGGCCTAATTGCCGCTGGTGTTGAGGAAGAGTTAATTGCAAACTGCGGTTCTTCGCTTGCCCAAATAGATGCCTTTATAAAGAATCAAGACCGCATTATACCCGGTTTTCTCAGCTACGATATAAAAAACCAATTAGAGGCACTAGAATCCAACAATCCGGATCACTTACATTTTCCCGATGCCTATTTTTTCAAGCCTCAACACCTCATTACCATTTCGGGGATAGAAGCGGAAATAAGTTCTGAAAACCCAGAAGGAATTTGGGAAGCGATTAGCCAAATTCAGTTAAGTGAACCTTCTTTAAACTTTAAAGGAACAGTAGCGCAACGCTTTAGCCAATCAGATTATATAGTTACTGTAAAAAAACTCCAGGAGCATATTCAACAAGGCGATATTTATGAAGTAACCCTCTGTCAAGAGTTTTATGCAGAAGAAGTAAACTTCGACCCATTGGCAGCTTTTATAGCCCTAAATCGCATATCTCCCACTCCATTTGCCAGCTTTTTTAAACAGGATAATCACTACATTCTCTCTGCAACACCCGAACGCTATATTGCCAAAAGAGGCAACACGCTCCTCTCCCAGCCCATTAAAGGCACCGCCCGACGAAGTGATGATAAAGAAGAAGACGAAAATAATAAACAAAGTTTGGCCCAAAGCGGAAAGGAACGATCAGAAAATGTAATGATTGTAGATTTGGTTCGGAATGATTTAACCCGATGCGCACTACCTGGAACAGTAAAAGTGGATGAACTTTTTGGCGTGTATAGCTTTACACAAGTCCATCAACTTATTTCAACTATTTCGTGCCAAGTTGCTCCAGAACAAACTTTTTCGAATATATTGAAAGTCACCTTCCCTATGGGTTCTATGACAGGAGCACCAAAAATTAGAGCTATGCAATTAATTGAGCAGTACGAACGCAGTAAACGGGGAGTTTATTCGGGTTCGGTGGGCTACATTCAACCCAATGGCGATTTTGATTTCAACGTCGTTATACGAAGCATGCTTTACAATGCCAAAACCAAATACCTTTCTTTTCAGGTGGGTGGAGCCATTACTGCAAAATCTAATCCGGAAGAGGAATATGAAGAATGCCTGCTAAAAGCTAAAGCCATTAGCCAAGTACTAGGCCTGTAGCACGTTAGTAAAATAGAAATCGTTTTAAACACACCACAAATTCCTCAAAGAAACAAGTGTATTTTTCACAGAACTGTAACGCTAAAAGCTAGGTTTTTTTCGTTTAAACAAATTTACTCGACTTTCACTCCCTCTAAGCAAACGTTCCAAATTTTTCTGGTGGGTAACCAAAATAAGCACGCAAATACACATTCCATATAATAAAATAGAACGAATAGGCGAATGAAACACAAACACAATACTCAACGGAAAAGAAAATCCGGCAGCAATAGAACTTAAAGAAACGTATTTAGAAATGCTTAACACCAGCACAAAAACAACTACACAAATGATAGCCGCTTGAAAATGAACCGCCAATATCATTCCGAAAAGTGTGGCAATACCTTTACCCCCTCTAAAACCCGCAAATATGGGGAATAGGTGACCAAATACCGCCGTAATGCCTAAGGCCAATTGGTAATTTACAAATTGTACCGAATCTTGTGGACCAGTAACGGATAGGCCAATAAAAGCCGCTAGATTAGTGGCAGTCCAGCCTTTAAAAATATCAATCAACATTACTGCAATGCCCGCCTTTTTACCTAAAACCCTAAAAGTGTTGGTAGCACCAGCATTACCACTGCCATATTCTCGAATATCAATACCATAAAAACCTTGACCTAACCATACCGCAGTAGGTATAGAGCCAAATAAATAGGCTAAAATGAGTGCCGATATAGAATAAATAGAAATCATGCGGGTACAAGTATACGTAAAAACAGTTTTAAACGCTAATTCGAGCGTTTAAGCAAGAGTTATTCATAAGCATTATGGTATATTTGTAACGTGAAAACAAAAAAGACCGTACTCCTAATTATGGATGGATGGGGCTTAGGTAAGTCCGACTATTCTGACGCTATTGCTCAAGCCAAAACGCCTTTCTATACACACTTACTTGAAACCTACCCAAATGCTCGTTTAGAAGCTTCTGGAGAAGCCGTCGGCTTACCTGCAGGGCAAATGGGTAATTCGGAAGTGGGCCACATGAATTTAGGCGCCGGAAGAATTGTGTATCAGGAATTAGGTAGGATAAATAAAGCCGTACAAGATGGCGATTTGGCTAGCAATCCGGTATTAACAGAAGCTTTTGCATATGCCAAAAAAGAAGGTAAAAATGTGCACTTCATTGGTTTATTATCAGATGGTGGTGTGCATGCCCACATTGATCATGTGAAAGGTTTATGTGATGCGGCCAAAGCAAACGGAGTATCTAATGTATTTATTCATGCCTTTTTAGATGGAAGAGATACCGATCCTAAATCGGGTTTAGGCTATATTAATTCTCTAAATCAACACTTAAAAACCAGTGTAGGTACCCTTGCTTCGGCAGTTGGCAGGTATTACGCCATGGACCGCGATAACCGTTGGGAACGGGTAAAATTAGCCTACGATTTATTAGTAAAAAGCCAAGGAAAAGCCTGCATTAATATTGCAGAAGCCGTACAAGAATCCTACGCCGAGGGCATAACCGACGAATTTATGCCTGCCCTTGTAGGGGTAGATGCAGAAGGAAAAGCACTTACGCATATTGCAGAAAATGATGTGGTTATTTGTTTCAATTTCCGCACCGATAGGGGCCGAGAAATAACGCAAGCATTAACCCAAAGAGCCTTTCCGGAGCAAGATATGCAACCGCTGGCCTTGCATTACATCACCTTTACCAGCTACGACGAAACGTTTAAAAACGTACACGTAATTTTTCGCACTGAAGATTTGACCGATACGCTTGGAGAAGTGTTATCTAAGAATCATAAAAATCAAGTCAGAATTGCTGAAACAGAAAAATACCCACATGTAACCTTTTTCTTTTCGGGTGGCCGAGAATCGGAATTTCCGCAAGAAAAGCGTAAAATGGCAGCCTCTCCTAAAGTAGCTACCTACGATTTACAACCTGAAATGAGCGCCGCTAAACTAGCAGAAATTGCTTGCGAAGAACTTGAATTGGGCTGGCCAGATTTTATATGCTTAAACTTTGCTAACCCCGATATGGTTGGGCACACAGGCGTATTCGAGGCCGTTGTAAAAGCCGTAGAAACGGTAGATAGCTGTGTAAAAGAAGTAGTAGAGTGTGGTATAAAAAACAACTACTCTTTTATCATTTTAGCCGATCATGGCAATGCCGACTTTATGATTAATACCGATGGCACACCAAACACCGCCCATACAACCAATTTGGTGCCTTGCATTTTAATAGATAGCGAATTTAACCACATTAAAGATGGTAAACTGGGCGATATTGCACCTAGCCTCTTAGTCTTAATGCACCTACACATTCCGCAAGCAATGACCGGAACTGTACTGGTATCTTAATATGATAAAAAACCTAGCACTAGTATTTTTGGCACTAAGCCTGGCCGCTTGTCAGCAAAAAGAAATCAGCAAAAAACAAATAGAATATGTTGATTTGGGGGGATTTTTTAGCGCCGAAGCGAAGCGACTAAACAGCCAAAAGCCCACACTCCTAAAAACCGTGGGTATCAACCAAAAAAGCGAACAAAAATTGCTCAAGAAAAACATCGATTGGACGAAAGAATTAAGCGTATTTAAAGAGGCTGATATTAATAAGCCTGCTTTTAAGGGTATGTACCAAATGAGTAAGCTGCCAAACAAAACCGTTTACACTGCGCTCAACAAAAAATACCTGATTCAACGAATAGAAGTAGATTGGAACCTTGCTAAAAAACCTAGCGGCATTCGCATTTTTCAACTGACGAAAAACATGATTTATCATGCTGCGGATACCCTTAGCTATTACCCAGACTCTATATACAGCATTCATAAAAAGCAAGAGGTACGGGTATTAGGCACCACGGTTTACACCATCGAAGGAAAATTTAATTAAGCTTATTGCTTACTAACGTTTTGAAGGTGCGAACGTGCTTCCTCTAGCTGAGTAGCAATATCTTTGCGGCCGGGGTTAGCCACTAAAACCTTCTGAAAATCAATAATACAAGCTTTTAGCGCCTCAATGGCTCTAGGTTTATCATACAACCGAGGTATTTTTTGTGCTTTTAGTACGCCATAATCGTGGTAGGCAATGGCTCTATTTTGATAGTATTTTAAATCATCATTATTCAAATCAATAGCCCTACTAAAATCTCTAATAGCCGATAGTAATAACTTTTCTCTCTCCGAATTGGCAATATTAGGTGTATAATTAGCCATATAGCTACGGGCCTTCCCACGGTAGTAATACGCAGAATTTTCACTTGGCTTTAATGAAATAAGCTTCCCAAAAGCAGCCACCGAGTTTTTATAATCTTCGGCATGGTAATAAGAATAGCCCAACATATACAAGGCATTTAAATTGGTAGAATCTGCAATCATGGCCTTTTCTAGATGTAGCACCGCTAACTTAAAATTACCATCCAAAAGTGCCTTTTTGCCTAAGTCTTGATAAGAATCTTGCGCAAATACCCGAGCACCTAAAAGCATTAAAAAAATGGTAAAACGGAATACGGTCCTCATGGGCTGTTTTTATGATGATTGGTGATTTACCAAAACATAGGTAAAAATAACAAATTATGACTAGCTGTAATTCATTCATCCAATTATTTTAATTCGATGAAATTATACCCATGCCAATTTCTGCCGTTTTAGCAGAATATATATAGATAGCCGTATCTTAGCCTACCTATAATATGGCAAATTACCTATTGGCATGGCGCTTGCTTAGTAATCAGTCCGCCTTAGTGAGCGGAGAAGCATTTATATTAATGCCATATTGACACAAAAGAATTTATGAGTAATCACAATCCATACGATTTCAACAATGCCATGCCACTAATCAATGAAGATACGGAGTTCTTTCCCCTCATGTCGCAAGAAGATGAGGAGGAAATGAATAAGGAAGAAACACCCGATGTTTTAGCCATTTTACCTCTCAGAAACACCGTATTGTTTCCTGGAGTAGTTATTCCTATAACTATTGGTCGCGATAAATCTATCAAATTGGTAAAAGACGCCTACAAGGGCGATCGCATTATTGGAGTGGTTTCGCAACGTGATGTGGCCATTGAAGATCCTACATTTGAGGATTTAAATACTATTGGAACCGTAGCGCTTATTATTAAAATGCTACAAATGCCCGATGGTAGCACCACTGTTATTATTCAGGGTAAGCAACGCTTTAGCTTAAAAGAAGAAATACAATCGGAACCCTATATAAAGGCAAGTATCGCCAAATTTGAAGAAATAAAACCTAAAGTTACTGCCGAATTTAAGGCCATCATGGCCAATATTAAGGAGATGGCGATGCAAATCATTCAGCTTTCGCCAAACATACCGAGCGAAGCAGCCATTGCTATTAAAAATATTGAGAGCCCTTCTTTTTTAATTAATTTCATTTCATCTAATATGAATGCCGATGTAGCCGACAAACAAAGCATGTTAGAAGTAGCTAAGTTGAGAGAACGGGCACAACTAGTCATGGAGCATTTAACACAAGAACTGCAAATGCTCGAATTGCGCAACCAAATACAATCGAAGGTACGTACCGATTTAGACAAGCAGCAACGCGAATATTACCTCAACCAACAATTAAAAACCATTCAAGAAGAATTGGGAGGCAACTCTCCCGACTTAGAATTGGAAAACCTAAATAAACGAGCTTCCGAAAAAAAGTGGACACAAGAAGTTGCTGCGCATTTTAAAAAAGAATCAGACAAATTGGCTCGAATGAACCCGGCAGCAGCCGATTATTCGGTGCAAATTAATTACTTAGATTTATTGCTCGATTTGCCTTGGAGCGAATTTACCAAAGATAATTTCGACCTAAAAAGAGCACAAAAAATATTAAATAAAGACCACTACGGACTTGATAAAGTAAAGCAACGCATTATTGAATATTTAGCTGTATTGAAGCTAAAACACAATATGAAAGCGCCAATTTTATGTTTGGTAGGTCCTCCGGGAGTTGGTAAAACATCCTTAGGTAAATCTATTGCCAAATCGTTGGGTCGTAAGTATGTACGCATGGCTTTGGGCGGCATTCGCGATGAAGCTGAAATTAGAGGTCATCGAAAAACTTATATAGGCGCCATGCCGGGCAGAATTATTCAATCGCTGAAAAAAGCTGGCGCCACAAACCCTGTATTTGTATTAGACGAAATTGACAAAGTAGGCACCGATTTTAGAGGAGACCCCTCTTCGGCCCTACTGGAAGTATTAGATCCGGAGCAAAACAACGCTTTTTACGATCATTACGTAGAAGTAGACTACGATCTTTCGAACGTATTATTTATTGCAACGGCTAACAGCTTAAGCACCATTCATCCGGCATTGTTAGATCGCATGGAAATTATTGAAGTGAATGGCTATACCATTGAAGAAAAAATGGAGATTGCCAAACGTCATCTTTTACCCAAACAATTAGAACAACACGGTATTAAATCGAAAGATATTACCTTAAAACCAGCCGTTATTGAAAAGGTAATTGAAGAATACACCCGCGAATCGGGCGTACGGGGTTTGGAGAAAAAAATTGGCTCTTTGGTAAGTGGCGTAGCCACCAAAATAGCCATGGAAGAACCCAATGAGCCTCTTTTAACCAAAGTAGATGTAGAAAAAATATTAGGAGCCCCTATTTTTGATAAAGATTTATATGAAGGTAACGGGGTAGCCGGTGTTGTTACTGGTTTGGCTTGGACATCGGTTGGTGGTGACATTTTATTCATTGAGGCAAGCTTAAGTCCGGGTAAAGGCAAACTAACCCTTACTGGCAATTTGGGCGATGTGATGAAAGAATCAGCCAGCATTGCCATGGCCTATTTACGCAGCAATTCGGCTCAATTCGGAATTGATTTTAGGGTATTTGATGCCTGGGATGTACACATACACGTACCTGCGGGCGCTACCCCTAAAGATGGCCCTTCGGCCGGTGTGACCATGCTTACCGCTCTTTGCTCTGCCTTTACGCAACGTAAAGTAAAAGCACATTTAGCTATGACCGGCGAAATTACACTTCGCGGCAAGGTGTTGCCTGTTGGTGGCATACAAGAAAAAATATTGGCTGCCAAAAGGGCGAATATTAAAGAAATCATTCTGTCCAAATCAAACGAGAAAGACATCTTAGAAATTAAAGCCGATTATATTAAGGATCTTAAATTCCATTATGTAAAGGAAATGAAAGAAGTAATTGACTTTGCTTTAAGCAAACAAAAGGTGAAAAACCCCATTGATCTAAGCATCAAGGAAACTCAAAAATCCAATTAATGAGGAAACGATTTTATAAAAAAAGCCCCCAAAATCTGGTGGCTTTTTTTATACCTAGGCTATAGCTATTTTGTATATTTACGTGTTTAAACTTTGTATGATTTATAGTTATACAATCTAATTCACCGTAGATGATATTAAAAACACGTGTGCTCCTAACCCTTTTAGCGTTATGCCTAGGTGCTTCTGCACAAAATCATAGCAAACAGTTCGGGTTTAAAAGCGATAATGATGCCTATTTGGCCACAGGCCAAGATAAATACTATACCAACGGCCTTTTTATCAGTTACCGCTTTGCAAACAACCCGAAAAAAGAAAATTCTGCCCTAGCAAAACAGATTACGCAAGTAGAACTAGGGCAAAAAATGTACAATGCGCAATCGGGTTATATCCTCGATATGGTGTATGTAGACCGCCCTATTACGGCCTATTTATATGCAGGAGCCAGCAAACATTGGTTTTATCGTTCAGAAAACAGTTTAAGCCTCGGAGTACAGTTAGGCACTATTGGGCCAAATTCTTTAGGCAGGCAAGCACAAGAATTAATTCATAAAATAGGTGGCTTCTATCCTCCAAAAGGATGGGAATATCAATTAAACAACGAAATAGGCCTAAATTTTAATATGGCTTATACTCATTTTTTACAACGGTCTCCTACTAAAAAATTAGACCTCTCCATAAATACCGGAGCTAACTTGGGTAACACCTTTAGTGGCCTAAGTGCAGGCTTCACCTTGCGAACAGGCAGAATGAATGCGCTAAATGCTACGGCTTATAATCGGAGTAATCTCTCCGATGCAACAAGTACAAACGAATTTTTCTTCTTTGCAAAACCCCAGCTCGATTGGGTAGCCTACGATGCTAGTATTTCGGGCGGATTATTTAGAAAAGATAAAGGGCCCATAACTTTTAACAGCAAACCTTGGGTGTTAAGCCAAGAATTTGGATTGGTATTTGCGGAAAAACGTTGGAGTGCACAACTATCTTATACCTTTAAAACACACGAAATAAACAGTTCTGCAAAAGCACATCAATTTGGAAGCATATCTACCTATTATCAATTTAAATAGGTGTAATTTTAAAATTTAGCAGTATGTTATTAGTGCCAAATTGTACCTTTGTTTAGCAATGAGTAAAAATATAGTAGTGGCCATAGATGGCTATTCTTCCTGCGGAAAAAGTACCCTAGCTAAAGCCTTAGCCAAAAAATTACATTTTGTATATGTAGATAGTGGTGCCATGTATAGGGCAGTAACGCTCTATTTTTTACGGAATTTGGTAGATATTACTTCCCAAGAAGCCGTTACAGAAGCGCTCGAAAACATCCATTTAGACTTTCAAGCCAGAGATTACGAAACGCACATTACCTTAAATGGTGAAGAAGTATCGAACCTAATTCGTGACATGAAAATTTCGGAAATGGTAAGCCCGGTAAGTGCGCTAAAAAAAGTGCGCACCGAAATGGTAAAGCAACAACAACGCATGGGAAAATCGGCCAATATTGTAATGGATGGCCGCGATATAGGCACCACCGTTTTTCCAGATGCTAACCTAAAAATTTTCATGACTGCCGACCCTAAAGTGCGGGCCGAACGCCGATACAAAGAAATGATTGCCAAAGGCGATCGCATTAGCCTAGAAGAAGTATTTGAAAACCTTGCCCATCGCGATTTTTTAGATACCACACGAACAGAAAGCCCCCTAAAACGTGCCGAGGATGCAATTATTTTAGATAATACTGAACTTACACCTGAAGAGCAACTAAACTTTGCACTTAACCAAGTACAGCCTTTCCTGAAAAAATAGTAGACCACTTTTCTACTTAGATTACTGAAAATCACGCCCAAAGCCGAAAATAAACAATAAAATTATTTTGTTTACTTAGGTATTTACCTACCTTTGCAGTCCTGATTAAAAATTAGGAAAAGGAGACAAATTAATTAATGGCTAAAAAACAACAAGCAGAAAAAGAGTTAAAAGCTAAAGAAGCTGAACTCGGCACAGACACCTTAGAGGTGAAAGAAACAGAAATCATTGAATCTGAAGCAGATTCTTTGTCTATCGAAGAGATTAAATCTACTACGATGGTTACCCCTTCCGGCGATTTCGACTGGGATGCGGATGACAAAGGTTTCGGAAATTACACCGATGCAGAACGCAGCAAGCTAGAAGCAATGTATTCTGGAACATTCAATTCTATCAATACCGGAGAAATTATTTCAGGTGTTGTAGTATCTATCAACAACAAAGACGTGGTATTAAACATTGGTTTCAAATCAGATGGTTTAGTATCTATTTCCGAATTCCGCGATACCCCGGAATTAAAAGTGGGTGATACGGTAGAGGTATTTGTTGAATCGCAAGAAGATGCCAATGGGCAATTGATTTTATCACGTAAACGTGCTAAAACTCAAAAATCTTGGGAAACCATTAACTTGGCATTAGAAAATGATACCATCATTAATGGTTACGTTAAAAGCCGTACTAAAGGTGGTTTAATTGTTGATATCATGGGTGTTGAGGCATTCTTGCCTGGCTCTCAAATCGACATCAAACCCATTAGAGATTACGATATTTATGTTGGTAAAACAATGGAATTTAAAGTGGTTAAAATTAATCACGAATTCAAAAACGTTGTTGTATCGCACAAAATCTTAATTGAAGACGATTTAGAAAGCCAAAAAGCTGAAATCGTTTCTAAGTTAGAAAAAGGGCAAGTATTAGAAGGTACCGTTAAAAACATTACCGATTTCGGTGTATTCATTGATTTAGGTGGTGTTGATGGTTTACTTCACATCACAGATATTTCATGGGGCCGTATAGAGCATCCACGTGAAGTGTTGGCATTAGATCAAAAAATAAACGTAGTTGTTTTAGATTTTGATGACGACAAAAAACGTATTGCCTTAGGTTTAAAACAATTAACCTCTCACCCATGGGAAGCATTAGATACCAAATTAGAAATTGGCTCTAAAGTAAAAGGTAGAATTGTAACCGTAGCAGATTACGGTGCTTTCTTAGAAATTGTACCAGGCGTTGAAGGTTTAATTCACGTATCAGAAATGAGCTGGTCACAAAATTTACGCAACCCACAAGAATTTTTAAAAGTGGGCGACGAAGTGGAAGCTCAGGTATTAACTTTAGACCGCAACGAGCGTAAAATGAGCTTAGGTGTTAAGCAATTAACTCCAGATCCTTGGAAAGACTTAGCAAAACGCTACCCTGCAGGCAGCAAACAAAGTGCTGTGGTTAAAAACATGACCAACTTTGGTGTATTTGTGGAGTTAGAAGATGGAATTGACGGATTAATTCACATTTCAGATCTATCTTGGTCTAAAAAAGTAAACCACCCGAACGAATTTACCAAAGTTGGTGAAACTTTAGAAGTGGTTGTATTAGAACTCGATGAAGAAAACCGTAAATTAAGTTTAGGCCACAAACAATTAGAAGAAAACCCTTGGGAAACTTTCGAAACTGTATTCAACTTGGATTCTATACACCAAGGTACTGTGTTGAAAGTAACCGATAAAGGTGCTGTAATTGCCTTACCATATGGTGTAGAAGGCTTCTGCCCAAGCAAACATATGTCAAAAGAAGATGGTACTGTGGTTAAAGCCGATGAAATGGCGGACTTCAAAATTATCGAATTTAACAAAGATTCTAAACGCATTGTAGTTTCTCATGCCCGTATTTGGGAAGAGGTAAAAGCAGAAGAGCGTAAAGAAGAAAATACCCAGAAGAAGAAAGATGCGAAAGCCTCTCAAACTGCCGTTAAAAAAGTAAAAGACTCTGTTGAGAAATCTACTTTAGGCGATTTAGGTGTACTTGCTCAATTGAAAGCTAGCATGGAAGGTGCAGAAACTAAAACTGCAGCAAAAGCTAAAAAAGCAAAAGAGGAAGCTCCAAAAGCCGAAGACGCTGAGTAATCTTTTTCACACACACAAAAGCCCTCGAAATTCGGGGGCTTTTTTTATGCCTAAAAGTGAAAAAATGTGTTTTAAAATTTGGGCACAATAGCGTACATTTGCTAAAATCTAAATATTGATGGAAACCTTAACGTTGCTAGACGGTCAAAAATTCCAAATAACCATTCAGCGGCTTTGTCATCAATTAATTGAAAACCACAACACCTTTTCCGATACTGTTCTTATTGGCATTCAGCCCAGGGGTATTTATTTAGCCGATCGCATTCATCAGGAGCTAAAACAGATTCAACCTCATACCGAATTACAAGCAGGAAACCTCGATATTACGTTTTTTAGAGACGATTTTAGAACCAATAAAGATTTTCCGGCGGCTAGCACTACGGCCATTAATTTTATTGTGGAAGATAAAAATGTGATTTTAGTTGATGATGTTTTGTGGACCGGAAGAACCATTAGAGCTGCTTTAGATGCTCTTTTGGCGTTTGGCAGACCGCGAAAAGTAGAATTATTAGTATTGGTTGATCGCAGATTTTCACGCCAATTACCCATTGAACCGAATTATATAGGCATAGAGGTTGATTCTGTAGACTCACAAAAAGTAGTAGTAAGCTGGAAAGAAACCGACCAGCAAGATTGTGTAACTTTATTATTAGATAAATAACAATGGCAGAAAACCCATCGAAACTCAGTACCAAACACCTCCTAGGCATAAAAGACCTAAGCACCGAGGATATTCAACTGATTTTAGAAACTGCCGATAATTTCAAAGACGTATTACAACGTCCGATAAAAAAAGTACCCTCACTCCGCGACATTACCATTGCCAATATCTTTTTCGAGAACTCTACCCGTACTAAACTATCGTTTGAATTAGCTGAAAAACGCCTATCTGCCGATACCATTAGCTTTGCCGCCAGTTCCTCATCGGTAAGCAAGGGAGAAACCCTCATAGATACCGTAAATAATATTTTGGCCATGAAAGTGGATATGGTAGTTATGCGCCACCCACATGCAGGTGCAGGCGTATTTTTGAGCAAGCATGTAAACGCACAAATTATAAATGCCGGCGATGGCGCCCACGAACATCCTACGCAAGCATTGCTAGATGCCTTCTCTATCCGAGAGAAATATGGCGATGTACGAGGCAAAAAAGTAGCCATTATAGGCGATATTTTACACTCCAGAGTTGCCCTATCTAATATTTTATGCCTGCAAAAATTAGGTGCCGAAGTGATGGTATGTGGCCCAACCACCCTCATACCCAAATACATTGGAAGCCTAGGCGTAAAAATAGAACACAACCTACTTAGAGCTCTCAATTGGTGCGATGTAGCCAATATGCTCCGCATACAATTAGAACGCCAAGACATTAAGTATTTCCCATCGCTAAGAGAATACAGCATGATGTATGGCCTAAACAAACAAATTCTCGATTCGCTGGACAAAGAAATAACCATTATGCACCCTGGGCCTATTAACCGAGGTGTAGAAATTACCAGCGATGTGGCCGATAGCAAGCAAGCAATCATTCTAGATCAAGTAGAAAATGGAGTGGCTGTTCGCATGGCTGTGCTCTACTTATTAGCCAATTCTAAATATTAATTCTTTTTTTCAACACCCACCCATTTTGGGTAGCCATTTTTGTTAATTTGTGCTTATCAACACATGTTAATTTCTATTTTAAAACAAACCCACATATTTGGCTACTTTTAAATAGATACCTAGATGTATTAGACCGATGATCAGTTTAAAAAAAATAGTTACTAGCCTATTAATCTGCAGTATTAGCGTTTCTGCCAATGCACAAAATTTGGCAATTGGTGCATATAAACACGGTTTAGAATTACTTGAAAAACATAAATACATAGCTGCCACCCAACAATTTAGTCTAGTGATAGCAAGCGGTAATGAACGAGAATTAAACTTGTTACAAGAAAATGCCGAATTTTACCAAGCCCTGTGCGCCCAAGAACTTGGCCACACCGAAGCCGAAAATTTGCTCTTAACATTTGTTACTAATCACCCCGAAAATACACTTAGCCAACAAGCCTATTACCAACTCGGACGCACCTACTTTTCAAAAAAAGATTACTCTAAAACCATCAACTGGCTAACTAAAACAAGTACTATAAACTTGCCTGCAAGCCTAGTGATTGATTACAATTTTAAACTTGGTTATGCCTATTTCGAAAACAAAGAATATGTAAAGGCTGAACCCCTTTTTGGTCAACTTAAAAATGGCGCTTCGATCTATACCGAGCCAGCCACCTATTATTATGCCTATATCAATTACTTAAATGCCGACTATACCACAGCTCTTAAAGAATTTGAACGCCTAAAAGGTTCTAAAACTTACGAAGACAGCTACCCCTATTACATCTCTGCTTTATATTTTTTAGATAAGCGTTACGCTGATGTATTGAGTTACGCTCTACCAAATCTAAAAACAATTAATGCCAAATATGAAACCGAGTTATTACGCATTATTGCTGCTTCCTACTTTGCCAATTCGGCCTATACCGAAGCGGCTGCTTACTACCAGCAATTTCAAGATAAAGACGGTGGAAAGACTCAAAATAACCAAGATAGTTACCAAATTGGCTATGCGGCACTTCAATTAAAAAACTACCCGAAAGCCGTTACCGAACTAGAAAAGATAGAAACTGCAGATGAATTCTTTCAAAGTGGAATGCTTGCCTTGGGTGAATCTTTTTTAGCTGTAGGAAACAAACAAGGTGCTAGAAATGCCTTTTTTAAAGCCGCTAAAGTAAATTACGATAAGGATATTCAAGAAGAAGGTGCCTTTAATTATGCCAAACTTTCCTATGAGTTAGAATTTCATCAAGTCGCATTAGATGCTGCCCAGGAATTTATTAGCAACTACCCGATTTCAAAAAAAATAAACGAAGCAAAAACCCTATTGGGTGAAATTTTATTGACTACCAAAAATTATAAGGACGCTATCGATATTTTAGAGAGTATTCCTAATAAAAATAAGGATGCCCAAGAAGTTTATCAGAAAGTATGCTATTACCGTGGCTTAGAATTTTATAACGAAAGAGCCTTCCAAAATGCCATATCGGTGTTTATGCGTTCCAATAAATGGGCGGTAGATGAAGAAATTGCAGCATTGGCTACCTACTGGATGGCCGAATCGATGTACGAAGTACGAAAATTTAGCGAAGCCATTGATAAGTTTCAGGCATTTTTAACTATGCCTGCTGCTCGTAAAACGGGGGTATATAATTTTGCCAATTACGCCTTAGGCTATGCCTATTTCGAAGATGAAAATTATTACAAATCTGCCTTTTACTTTGAAAACTTCTTGAAAGGAAAAGACATCGATGAAAATACTAAAAACGATGCTTGCCTACGGCTAGCCGACGCTTACTTCGTGCAAAAAAATTACCCTAGCGCTTTAGTAAATTACAACAAAATCATCGAAAATTCCTCTTCAGGAGAAGATTATGCGCTCTTTCAACGTGGTATGATTCAGGGTTTACAAGGAGAAAATGATGCGAAAATAAGCACACTTGAAGCATTGCTAGCCAAGTATATTGGCTCTAACTATGCCGATGATGCCAGCTTTGAAATTGCAAATACCTATTTTATCAAAGGCGATTTTGAACGAGCAAAAACTGATTTAAATGCCCTCCTTGCAAAATACCCACGTAGCAGTTATGTAGCCCGAGCGTTGGTAACAATTGGTTTGGTGCAATACAATCAAGATGCGAACGATGCTGCTCTAGAAACCTTTAAAAAAGTAGTAAATGAGTATTCAGTTACCGATGAGGCCCAACAAGCCTTAGCTGCAATTAAAAACATTTACATGGATAAATCGGATGCAGATGGCTATTTAGCTTATGCCAACACCACCAATATTGGTAATTTAAGTGTAGCCGAACAAGATAACTTAACTTTTCAGGCAGTAAACAACCGCTTTACCAACGGAGAAACACAAACTGCTGTTGATGCCGTAGATGCCTATTTCGATAAATTTCCGAATGCCATACACACCAAACAAGCCCGTTTTATACGAGCGGAATGCTTTGTTAAACTACAAAAACCCGATTTAGCTATTTCCGATTACGAATTTATTTTAAACGATTGGACGAGTGATTACACCGAAAGAGCGCTCATGAGCATTGCTAAAATCTATTTAAGGCAGAAAAAATACAACGAAGCAATTATTCACCTTAAAAAGTTAGAACTTACCTCGGAGTACCGTGCTAACTATGGCTTTGCAGTAAACAATCTCATGGAATCGTATGCTAGTTTAAGCCAAGCTGATGAAACCTTAAAATATGCCGAATTAGTAAAGAATTTCGAAAAATCATCGGAAGAGGATAAGCTAAGAGCTGATTTATTTGCCGCTAAGGCCTATTTACTTAAAAACGATTTATCCAGTGCATTTTCAAATTTTAAAGAAGTAAGCGAAAAAACAAAAACCATTTTAGCAGCCGAAGCTCGTTACCAAATGGCAGCCATCCAATTCCAGCAAGCGGATTTTAAAACGGCCCAACTAACCGCATTTGATTTAATTAAAAACCTACCCTCTTTTGATTATTGGGTGGCCAAAAGTTTTCTGCTTTTAGCCGATACCTACCTGGCCTTAAAAGATGAATTTCAAGCAAAAAGTACGCTTCAAAGCCTCTTAGATAATTACACCGGCAACGATGAAATTATACCCGCTGCAAAAGAAAAATTAGAGGCACTAACCAAAAAGAACTAGCATGAAGCCTACCTATAAATTACTCGTATTTATTTTAGTCTTTCTACTAGGCACTGCCACCTTGCATGCACAAGATAAACCTGCAGAGAAAAAACCTGAACCCAGTGGCACGCTCTCGGAAGAAATTGAGGTAGTACGCCCGTACAAACCCGTGCTGGCCAATGCAGCTAAAATTCGTAGAAACCCCGATTTAACTACCACTCCGGTATTTAAGCCGGTAATGAATTACCAAATTTTAGATCGTAAATTAGAACTAAATACCGATATAAGACAATTGCAATACCAACAATTGGCCGAACAAAAACTAGCTATTCTAAGCAATAATTACTTAAAAGCAGGTGCAGGTACGCTTAAAACAGGGCTAGCAGAACTATATCTCAATACAAAGCGTAACGAAAATTCACAAGCTGGTTTAGTTTTCACTCATTTTTCGGCACAAGACAAATTGCCAAAACAACAATTCGAAAAACAACAATTCTCGGCATTTGGAAAAAATATTGGCACCAAGTATGTGCTTTCGGCAAGGGCTAATTACAACCGTTTAGGGACCTATTTTTACGGTAACGATCCGATTTTGTTACTCAACCCCAACCCTGCTAAACAAACATTAAATGTCCTGCAGTTACAAGGTGAATTGGCAAAAAGATTTGTAGAAGGCGATGAAAAATGGACCTATGGCCTAAGTTTACAAGCCGATTTATTTAACAATGCTACTCAAGGCAAAGAAAATAACATGAGGATACATACTGCTGCAAGTAAAACAGTGAAAAATTTTAGTTTTGGCATCCGTACCAAGCTCGATCTTAGCTCCATAAAACAAGGGAGTAGTACTCTGGCCAACAATCTATTCAAAGCCAATCCCTATGCTACGTACAGCAAAGATGATGTGAACCTAAGTGTTGGACTAAATATAGTACAAGAGTTTGGCCAAATTTCCAGATTAAGTACCCTGCCATCGGTCGAAATTAGTGCACCATTATCTGGAAAAGATGTTTTCTTTATTGCGGGCTTAAAAGGCGATGTTATTAAAACCTCTCTTTTCGAATCTTCCTTTATCAATCCGTATTTAGGAGGCAATCAAGCCATTGAAAACAGCATCACTAAATCAGATTTTTTTGCTGGGCTAAGTGGAAATTTTGGTCCGAGTGTTGGCTTTAAAGCCAAAGGTTTTTTTAAACGGATAAGTAATTTACCCTTGTTTATTAATAATAGTAGTGATTTAAGCACTTTCAATCTAATTTACGATGCAGGAACGAGTAACCTAACAGGTGTTAACCTAGACTTACATATTCAAGTATCGGATGTATTCAGTTTAGAAAGCAGGTTAGAAAGTATCACCTACAAATTAGCTACAGAAACAAAAGCATGGTTTAGACCCAACTTTACCCTGAACACAGAAGCACGTGCACAGGTAAATCCCAAAATGGCCCTATCGGCAAGTTTAAATTACCGCGGACAAAGTTATGGCAAACTAGCAAATCAGTCAGTTCCTATAAAAGGATATCTAAATATGGACCTGGGCACTAGTTACCAAGTTGCCAAAAAATGGTCGGCTTTTGTACAAGCAACCAATCTGCTAGACACCAAATACCAG
>CAMCMG010000022.1:0-25905 GCA_945875895.1 Sphingobacterium thalpophilum
TTGGGTAATAACATCGACTCTACTTTTTACGGGAAAATATTTAGTGAGAGCAATTATTTTGTAAAGGCTCAACTCTTTCCAGAAGTAGGAGGATATGCCGGCTTGTTGCATGGCAAAGTGGTAGATATGCTCTATTTCCCTTTGATAGAAACGCATTATCCTTCTTGGTTTCCATTTTGGGCCAATCAACCCTTTGTGTTTTTTCAACCGATATTTAATCTAGCCGATACGGCTATTAGTATAGGCGTTATTGGTATTTTAGTTTATCAGAAGCGTTATTTTAAAGAAAAACCTTTAGAAGAAAGTCAACCGCAAAGCGAAATGACTGAAGAATAAAAAAAGCCTTCCCGAATTCGGGAGGGCTTTTTTGTGAAGTACAAATTGCTATTTACGCTCTTGGTATTTTGCTGGGGTACCCGACTTCGGGATTGCGTTTTTAATGAAGGTGCGCAAGTTCTCATTTGAAGTAGCTAAATCTTCCTTTCGTAGGTACATCATGTGGCCACTACGGTAGCCTTCCCAACTCATCCGATCTTTAAATTTACCGCTGGGGTCTATTTGCCATAAATTGTATTTCGCATTAAAATAATCGCAAGCACCATCGTAGTATCCAGATTGAACCAATACTTTCAAATAGGGGTTTTCGGCCATTGCTTTTCCTAAATTATAACCTGTATTGTCTTGTGTTCTATCCCAAGGTCGTACCGGCCCAAATAAATAGTAGCTGAGGTCTGTTTTATAATTCAATTCATCTCTTAAATAAATGTTCATGGCGGGCATAAATGAATGTTCCCAAGAACTTAATTCGGCATTGTAATCTGGTTCTTCACCTGCATTTTGGCGATCGATACCCAAGTATCTAGAATCTAAACGGCCAATAGTGAAACCACGGTCTCTCAACAATTCTTTCCAGAAGAAGTTGGTAGAAATCTCGAAATTATGGTCTAAAATAGTTTGCTCTGATAAGCCGGTATAACGAGCATAGGTGGCCGCAATTGCTTTCCGCTTAGCGGGATCTAAAGAACCACCTTTGGTTATTGCGGGCAACAATTCATCAATCGTAAATTTCTCTACTTCGGGTAAATAATCCGTTAAATCTTTCTCCTGTAAATCGGCAGGCAAGGCTTTGTGATACCAAGCGGTAGCAGCAAAATAAGGCACATATAAAGCCGCAGCTACAGGGCCTTCTCTTTTAATTCCTAAATCGGTAGGAGATACCAATACTACGCCATTTAAATACATCCACTGTGCATCCTGCAGCTCCAAAGCCAAGCCAGATACTCGGGTTGTACCATAGCTTTCGCCAATAAGAAATTTAGGCGATGCCCAACGTTTGTATTTGCTTACAAAACTATTAATCCAAACCGCTAGATATTTAATGTCGGCGTTTACACCAAAAAATTTTGCAGGTGCTCCTTCTTTAATCAGGGCACGAGAAAAACCAGTATTTACCGGATCGATGTACACAATATCTGCCACATCTAAAATAGAATGTGGATTATCGTGCATGCCGTAGGGTTGCACGGGATAGCCTTCATCATCTACATTGAGAATACGTGGTCCGGTGTAACCAATTTCCATCCAAACAGAGGGCGTTCCGGGGCCTCCATTGAACGAAATTACTAAGGGACGGGTTGTTTTGTCTTTTACATCGGTACGTTCATAATAGGTGTAAAACACTTCAGCTATTGCTTGGCCTTCGGCATCGGTTACCGGTTCGGTGCCAGCAATGGCTTTATAAGGCACTTGTTGCCCTTTAATCGTTATGGAATTTAAAACAGTAACGGTAGCATCTTTTTTTAAGTTTATTTTGTTCGATGGGGCAGCTATTTCTGTTTTTTGTGCATGCGCCAAGCCCACTAGGCCTGCCGAACATAAAAGGGTGAAAATCAATTTTTTCATAATAGGGCTTTAAAATCTTTTGTTTTATAAAAATAACAATCTGATTCGAATTTGCGTTCAAAACTAGAAAACACCTCAAATTTTTTAGCAATAGGCTGTAAATTTTGTTAAATTGAGGATGAATTTAAACGATAATCCATGAAAAAAATCAGCTTAATCGCTTTGCTAACCTTGTTTGTTGTACATCTGCAAGCCCAAACATTAGATCTCCGGAGAAAAATAGAAGTAACGGGCACCGCCGAAATAGAGGTAACGCCCGATATTATTTATATCAGCTTTTCGCTAAAGGAATATATGGATGGAAAGAAAAAAGTAGGCATCGAAACCTTAGAGCGTGCGCTACAAACTGCGGTTTTAAAAGTGGGAATTCCGAAAGAAAACTTTATGGTAAACGATATTGCATCCTATAATTTTGCTTGGGATCGTAAAAGCCCAGATTATTTGGCAAGTAAGCAATACCGCATTAAGGTGTCCGATTTAAGCAAATGGAACCTACTGCTTGCCGGGGTAGATGCCAAGGGGGTACAATATAGCGCTATTGAGAGCTACGATTATTCGAAACTAGATGCCGTAAAAAAAGAGCTGAAGATACAAGCCTTAAAAGCTGCCCGTGATAAAGCGCTGTATTTAGCCGAAGCTGTGGGAGAAAAAGTAGGCATGGCTTTAGAAATTAACGAGCAAAGCAATGAAGGCTATTCGCAACCAATTTACCGCACACAAATGCTTATGAAAAGCGATGCCGTAGGTGGCGAAACAATGCCCGATATCGACTTTAAGAAAATTAAATTGAGTGCCCAAATTCGGGCTGTTTTTGAATTGAAATAGCTTAATTAATCCACTCGAAACCGGTATAGGGCACCAATGCTTTTGGTATACGTATGCCTTGTTCGGTTTGATTGTTTTCTAATAAAGAAGCCACAATACGAGGCAATGCTAAGGCACTACCGTTTAGCGTATGCGCTAACTGTGTTTTACCTTCTTTACCTTTAAAGCGTAATTTTAAGCGGTTAGCTTGGAACGTTTCGAAGTTCGAAACCGAAGAAACCTCCAACCAACGAGCTTGTGCTGCACACCATACTTCCATATCGTAGGTAAGGGCCGATGCAAAACTCATATCGCCTCCACACAAGCGCAACACTCGGTAAGGCAATTCTAATTTTTGCAACAAGCTTTGTACGTAGTTGCTCATATCTTCTAAAATAGCATACGATTCATCGGGGTTAGCTATTTGTACAATTTCTACTTTATCAAATTGGTGCAAGCGGTTTAAGCCACGAACATGTGCACCATAAGAACCAGCCTCTCTACGGAAACAAGGTGTATAACCGCAATTTTTAACCGGTAATTCTTCTTCTTTTAGAATAACATCGCGGTACAAATTGGTAATAGGCACTTCAGCAGTGGGAATGAGGTACAAATTATCAATACCCACGTGGTACATCTGTCCTTCTTTATCGGGTAATTGGCCGGTGCCAAAGCCCGACGCTTCGTTTACTAAAATAGGCGGTTGCATTTCTCTGTATCCCGCTTTTTCGGCTTCATCTAAAAAGAAATTAATGAGGGCACGTTGCAAACGGGCACCCTTTCCCTTGTACACCGGAAAACCGGCGCCGGTAATTTTATTCCCTAATTCAAAGTCAATAATATCGTATTTGGCCGCTAATTCCCAATGCGGAAGGGCTGTTTCGGACAATGTAGGTTTGCTACCCTGTTCTAAAACGGTTTCATTTTCTTCGGGGCTTTTACCCAAAGGTACCGAGCTATGGGGCAAGTTCGGGAGTACTAATAAATGATTCAGTAGTTCTTGTTCTAGGATTTCTAATTGGTCCGATAAGTTTTTTTGAGCGTCTTTATTTGCTGTGCTTCGGGCTTTAAGTGCTTCTGCATCATCTTTCTTCCCTTGGCGCATAAGTTCACCAATTTGCTTGGCCGCTGCATTTGCTTCCGCTAAAAGGCTGTCTAGTTGTGTTTGAGTTTGGCGTCTTTGCTCGTCTAATTTCAAAATTTCTTCTACCAATTCTGGTTGTTTGAAATTTTTAACGGCCAAACCTTTTAAAACTTCCTCTTTATGTTCGCGGATATAATTAACTTGCAGCATCTTTTTAAAATTTGACCAAAGATAAGAACAATTGGCGTTTTAGAGGCGCATAAACGAGTAAATGTTAAACGAATGAGTGGCACCCTTTACCTCATACCTACTCCCATTGGTAATTTAGAAGACATGACGCTTCGTGCCATTCGCTTGCTGAAAGAAGTAGATCTTATTTTGGCGGAAGATACCCGTACCAGTGCTCCAATGTTGAAACATTTTGGTATCGATAAAAAAGTATTTTCGCACCACCAGCATAACGAACATCAATCTACTACCGAAATTGTCAAGTTTTTAATCCAGGGTCAACAAATTGCTTTAATTTCCGATGCCGGTACGCCTGCTATTTCCGATCCGGGCTTTTTACTGGTTCGCGAAGCGATAAAAAATAATATACAAGTAATATGCTTGCCGGGCGCTACGGCTTTTGTGCCTGCTTTGGTGGCTTCGGGTTTGCCCAACGATCGTTTTTGTTTTGAGGGATTTTTGCCCGTAAAAAAAGGCCGTCAAACTCGTTTAAAAAGTTTGCTTTCGGAAGAGCGCACAATCATTTTTTACGAATCGCCTCATCGTTTATTAAAGAGCTTGGCCGAATTTGCTGAGTATTTTGGCGAAGATCGCCAGGCATCGGTTTCTCGTGAAATCAGTAAGGTGTTTGAAGAAACCGTAAGAGGCACTCTCCCCGAAATAAAAACACATTTTGAAACCCATACGCTTAAAGGAGAGTTTGTAATTTGTGTGGCAGGAAAACCAAGCAAATAAACCCATGCAATTGACTCAAAATCGATATTTTTTAGCCTGCCTTTCTGCCTTTTTATTGTGGTTGGCTTGGCCACCTATGCCCTATACTTCTTTTTTACTTTTTGTAGCATTTGTGCCCCTGCTTTTTGCAGTGGAAGCTATTCAAACTAGTGATTTACGTAAAAAGGGTCGAAAAGTTTTTGGGCTTACCTTTTTGAGTTTTGTGCTTTGGAATACAGCTTCTATTTATTGGGTATTTAATTCCTTGCATGCAGCCATGCCACTGCCTGCAGCTTTGGCTATTTCGCTTATTCCCTTCGGATTAGGAGCTTTATTAATGGCGCTTGCTTTTTGGGGATATTATGCCGTATCGCAGGTGTTAAATAAAACGTGGAGTTATGCTGCACTGGTATGCTTTTGGATAAGTTATGAGTACCTACACCAAAGCTGGGATTTAGCCTTTCCGTGGATGAATCTTGGAAATGGTTTTGCGCAAAGCCACCAGCTCGTGCAGTGGTATGAGTACACCGGTGTGTATGGAGGAACCTTTTGGGTTTTGCTAGCTAATATTTTAATTTTCGAAGCACTAGGTCAGAAAAGTAGAAAATTGAGCCTTATTGGTCTTGCTTGGATTATTGTTCCGGCCGTGTTTTCCCTAATTCGATATGAAACCTATACAGAGAAAATAAATCCCGCCAACGTGGTAGTGGTGCAACCCAATGTAGATCCGTATCAGAAATACGGCTCGGTAAGCCCCGAACAACAAGTAGCTCGATTGATAGATTTATCACAACAACAAGCCCAACCGAATACCGAATATTTTATTTGGCCAGAAACGGCCATAGTAGGCTTTACGGACGAAGAACAAATCCGAGCGAATGCATTATACCGGCAAGTGCTCAATTTCTTGCAGCCCTATGCCAACGCAAATGTGATATCGGGTATAGAAAGCTATAAAAATTTTAGAAAAGACAGTGTAGATAATGCACAATATGACCCAGGATTGGGTAATTTTTTGGTGCCATATAATTCAGCCATTCAGATAGAAAATAGTGCTCAAGTACAATTTTACCATAAATCCAGATTGGTTCCAGGGGTAGAGCAATTGCCTTTTCCTCGATTTTTTTCTTTTTTTAAATCGGCTTTTTCTGCCTTTGGTGGCAGTACAGGAGGCTATGGCAAACAAGCTAAGCCCTCCATTTTTTATGCCCAAAGTGGTATGGGAGTTTCGCCCATTATATGTTACGAATCTATTTGGGGTGCCTATGTGGCTGAGAGTGTGCAGAATGGAGCCAGCTTTATTGCCATTATTACCAACGATGCTTGGTGGGGAAATACCTCTGGAAAAGACCAACATTTAGCCTTTGCCAAATTACGAGCTATAGAAAACCGACGGTGGGTTGCCCGTTCGGCCAATACCGGTATTTCGGGTTTTATTAATCAACGTGGGGATGTAGTTAAACAAAGTGGATGGTGGGTGCCTACGGCTTTAAAAGCAGACATTAATTTAAACGAGGAACAAACTATTTATACCCAATACGGCGATGTTTTAGCTATACTGGGTTGCTCAGGTGCTTTAGCACTCGTACTGCTGACTTTCTATATGAGATACAAATTAAAGGCAAGCTTTTAAACATCTTAAAAGAATCCAAAAAATAGCCCGATATTTGTATTATGAAAATCGGGATTGTTTGTTACCCCACTTTTGGTGGAAGTGGTGTTTTGGCCACAGAACTTGGTAAAGGGTTGGCCGAAAAAGGCCATCAAGTACACTTTATTACGTACAGCCAACCTGCCCGTCTCGATTTTTTCTCTGCCAATTTATTTTACCATGAAGTATCGGTATCTAATTATCCTTTATTCGATTATGCTCCTTACGAATTAGCGTTGGCTAGTAAGTTGGTAGATGTGGTGCGTTTCGAAAAACTAGATATTCTGCACGTTCATTATGCCATACCACATGCTTCGGCAGCATTTATGGCTAAGCAAATTTTGGCTACCTACGGCATTCACATTCCTGTGGTTACTACCCTCCACGGAACCGATATTACCTTGGTGGGCAAAGATTTAACCTATAAACCGGTGGTTACCTTTTCTATCAATCAATCTGATGGAGTAACGGCCGTTTCCGAATATTTGAAACAAGATACGTACAAGCATTTCGAGATTACAAAAGACATTCGAGTAATCCCTAATTTTGTAGATATGAATCGCTTTAAACTGAAAGCGAAAGATCATTTTAAGAAAGCCATTGCGCCCAATAACGAGCGCATTGTGGTGCATACTTCTAATTTCAGAAAAGTGAAGCGAACCCAAGACGTTATTTACGTTTTTGAGAAAATTCTAAAAGAAGTTCCTGCCAAATTACTCATGGTTGGCGATGGCCCTGAACGTGCGTATTGCGAACAATTATGCCGTGATTTAGACATTTGTGATCATGTTCGTTTTTTGGGCAAGCAAGATGCTGTTGAAGAAATCTTATCGGTAGCCGATTTGTTTATTATGCCATCTGAGTCGGAAAGTTTCGGATTGGCAGCCTTAGAAGCTATGGCCTGCAAAGTGCCTGTAATTACGTCAAATGCCGGTGGTTTGCCCGAATTAAATGTAGATGGCGTAACTGGGTTTATGGACGAAGTGGGTGATATTACCTCGATGGCACACCACGCCGTAGCCATTTTAGTAAGCGAAGATAAGTTAAATAGTTTCAAAGAAAACGCCTTAAGCAGAGCTAAAGAGTTTGACCTGAGCATTATATTGCCCATTTATGAGGCCTATTACCAAGAAATTTTAGGCTAGTACTTATTTAATTAGATGTTTCAGCTGGATGATTTCCTTTTCATCTAGATATCTCCAACGACCTCTTGTTAAATCTTTTTTCGTAAGATTGGCGTAAATTACACGATCTAGCTTTACCACGTCATAGCCCAAGTGTTCGAAAATTCGGCGCACAATGCGGTTTCTGCCGCTATGAATTTGTATACCAATTTCTCGTTTAGTGCCACCCTGCACATAACTTACCGCATCCGGTTTAATTACTCCGTCTTCCAATTCTAAACCAAAGGCAATCTTATTTAAATCGCCTTGTGGCAAACTTTTGTTTAACTCTACTTGGTAAATTTTGGTAACCCCGGTTTTTGGGTGCGATAATTTATCGGCTAAATCTCCATCGTTGGTCATTAACAACAAACCTGTAGTGTTGCGGTCTAACCGACCAACGGGGTAAATACGCTCTTTCGATGCTTTTTCTACCAATTGCATCACCGTACGACGTTCTTGCGGATCGTCGGTAGTGGTGATATAATCTTTTGGTTTATTTAACAATACATAAACCATTTTCTCCCGTTTAAGTGTTTCGCCATTGTATCGAATTACATCTTTTGAGGGATTTACTCGATAGCCCAATTCCGAAACTACTTCTCCATTTACCGAAACCACACCAGCAGCAATTAATTCATCTGCTTTACGGCGTGAGCAAATACCTGCATTGGAAATGTATCTATTTAAGCGGATCAAACCGTCGTCTTTACCAGGTAAGGGGCGTTTGCGGCCTTTCCCACCCAAGGCATCTTCGCGTACTTTTCGTGGAGCTAAGTTTTTAGCATAAGGACGTTCTCCAAAAGAACTGCTTTCGCCGGTAGGACGTGGTTTATAAGGTCTTGGGCTGTTGCCTTCGCCATCCGTTCTACGTGGCGCACGATCTCCATAAGGAGTTCTTTCGCCGCTAGATGGGCGTTTGGTGTATGTTCTAGTTGCATCTCCATCTGTTCTGCGTGGCGCACGATCGCTATAAGGTTTTCGTTCTCCATCCGATGGACGTTTGCTATAAGATCTTGGGCCATCACCATCGGTTTTGCGTGTTGGGCGGTCGCCGTAAGGCTTTCTCTCCCCACTAGCAGAACGGTTATTCCCGAAACTACGTGATGCACTTCCTTCGTCATCTCTTTTAAAAGGACGAGGGCTACTGTTATAGGGTTTCCGTTCACCATCTCCACCTTCTCTTGGTGTTCTGCTGGTAGAACGAACGCTAGAATAGCCCTCTTTTTTGAAATCAGAGCGGCCGGTTCTTGGAGTAAAATCTCTTGGTTTTTCTTCACGATTAGCGCTAAATTCACGTTTTTTAGGCCCAAACGACTTTTTGTCATCCCCAAAATTCTTCTTCTCTCCGAAGCCGGGCTTTTCTGAAGAAGCTGGTTTACGACCGCCTGTGGCACGAGTTGTACGCTTGTTTGGTCCGGATTTATCGTCTCGACTATTCCTTGATCGTTGGTTTGGCATGAAAAATGAACGCTATGTGTGTAAAAAGAAAGCAAATGTAAGCAAAAATAGGCGCTTTTAAACAATTCCCAGATTTTATAAATGCTAGTTTGGAGTTGTTTTGGGGCTAATTTTTTGTATTTGTGTTAAAATTGTGGATAAGTATACCTGGGGTAATTATTAATTGAAAGGTACTTTTAAGCAACTTTTTTAGTGCACTAAAAAAAGTAAACATGACAAAAAAACCCTTAATAGCTTGCCTAGCTATGCTAGTCTTGCTGGTATTGGCCAAATTGTTTTTATATAGCCATAACAAAAATGCTGTTGGCGCAAACGCATCTGCCCAAACCCAAGAGCCTTACGATCCGTATTTAAGCACCCTTAATTTTGCCTCCGAAGTGGTTCCGGTTGCCGATGAACAGGTGAGTTTTCGGGTGAAGAAAATACTTAAATCGTACAGATACCGCCGATTAAGATCACATAGGCTACATAATCAAGCCAAAAATATGTTCCCAATTATGGAGCCTATATTGGTTGCCTACGGCATCCCCAAAGATTTTAAATACATCCCATTGGTTGAGAGCGGATTTAAATCGGGTACTTCTCATAAGGGAGCTTCAGGCGCTTGGCAGTTTATGCCCCAAACAGCCCGATCTTTTGGGCTTAAAGTAAATTCAACCATTGATGAACGTCAGCAATTAGCTAAATCTACTGTGGCAGCTTGTAAATACTTGCGTTTACTGTATAAAGAATTTAATAGCTGGACTTTAGTAGCAGCTGCTTATAATATTGGTGAAAATAAACTAAAGCGCATTATTCGTAAGCAAGATCATGCGAACTATTTTCGCTTAAAACTAAATCCCGAAACGGCCAGCTATGTATACAAATTGGTGGCCATGAAAGAGATTATTGAAAATCCGACTCGGTATGGTTACCGCCGGGTAGAAATGCCCCAACAAAGCAGTACACTATTTACCCAGGAAGCCCGTCTCTATCCTGAGAACTTTCTTCTGGGCGGGGTGTTAAAGCACGCTCTTGTAGATTGATTGTTAATTATTGATTATTTATCAAAAAAAGGCCGAATGATACTCGGCCTTTTTTTATTGGATGCTGTGTAATTGGCAAACAATATCGCATCTTTGCCTTTTAATTCCCACTGGTTTTGGCTATGCAATTCACACCATCCGACTTAGGCGAACAATACGAAGTAGCTGTTTTTGGCGCCCGGGTTCATAATCTAAAAAACATCGATGTTTCTTTTCCAAGGAATCAATTGGTGGTGATTACCGGATTAAGTGGTAGCGGAAAATCATCACTAGCCTTTGATACCATTTATGCCGAAGGACAACGCAGGTATATGGAAACCTTCAGCGCTTACTCCCGCCAATTTATGGGAGGCATGGAGCGCCCTGATGTAGATCAAATTACCGGATTAAGCCCGGTAATTGCCATTGAGCAAAAAACTACTAGCAAAAACCCTCGGTCTACGGTGGGTACCATTACTGAAATATACGATTTTATGCGCTTGCTTTTTGCCCGTACGGGAGAGGCCTACTCTTTTGTATCGGGTAAAAAAATGGAGCGGATGTCTGATGAGCAGATTCTACAACGTATTCTTAAGCAATTTGATGGTCAGGCTATAAGCATATTGGCTCCTGTAATTAAAGGTAGAAAAGGACATTATAGAGAGCTTTTTGAGCAAATTCGAAAACAAGGTTATTTAAAGGTTCGGGTAGATGGAGAAATTTTAGACATCACGCCTAAAATGCAAGCCGATAGGTATAAAATACACGATATTGAGATTGTGGTTGATCGCTTGTTGGTAAGCGAAGCAGATGTAAATCGCTTGGCTACATCAATTCGTACTGCTTTAAAAGTCGGCAAAGGCATTATCAAAATAAGCGATAAGGGTAATAAGGAAATCTTTTTCAGCCGATTTTTAATGGATGCCGAGTCGGGAATTTCGTACGATGAACCTCAGCCGAATACGTTTTCCTTTAATTCGCCATATGGTGCTTGTGAAAGCTGTAATGGTTTGGGCTATGTGGTAGAAGTTGATCAGCATTCTGTAATTCCGAACCCGAAGTTGAGTATCATGCAAGGTGGTTTGGCTCCCTTGGGCGAATACCGTGAAATTTGGGTGTTTCAAATCTTAAAAGCAATTGCCAAATTTTATAATTTTTCATTGGCAACGCCTTTAAAAGACCTGCCTCAAGAGCTTATCGATATTATTTTAAACGGATCGGAAGATGTCATTCCGGTTTCGGTTGGGGCCAATTCATGGAATGTAAAAACGTATCAAATTACCTTTGATGGCATTATTAAGCTCTTAGAAGAACAAAACGAACGTCGTGGGGAAGAGGCTCTGGCCGATTTGGAGAATTTCCGTTCTTTAAAAACTTGTCCGGTGTGTGAAGGGGCTCGTCTCAAAAAAGAATCGCTACATTTTAAAGTGGCCGGTAAAAATATTTATGAGCTGGCTAGTATGGATATTACCCAACTAGCTACTTGGTTTAGTGAGGTAGAAAGTCAACTTTCGGAACGCCAACTGATTATCGGGAAAGAAATTTTAAAAGAAATTAGAGCTAGAATTAGCTTTTTGCTAGATGTGGGTTTAACCTACCTTAGCTTAGATCGTACGGCCAAAACGCTTTCTGGTGGTGAAGCACAGCGTATTCGCTTGGCTACTCAAATAGGATCGCAATTGGTAAATGTGCTCTATATTTTAGATGAGCCAAGTATTGGTCTGCATCAACGAGATAATAACCGTTTAATTACGGCTTTAAAGCATTTGCGTGATATTGGCAATACCGTTTTGGTGGTGGAGCATGATAAGGATATGATTTTGGAGGCCGATTATGTATTGGATATGGGCCCGGCTGCCGGTATACATGGTGGCGAAGTGGTAGCTCAAGGCACGCCTGCAGAATTGCTTAAAAAACATACTAACACTACCGATTATTTAAATGGAAAAAAGGCCATTGCTGTGCCTAAAAATAGGAGAGCCGGCAACGGAAAATCGTTGGTACTTAAGAAAGCTAGCGGCAATAACCTTAAAAATGTAACGGCGCATTTCCCTTTGGGTACACTCACCTGTGTAACGGGTGTCTCGGGTAGTGGTAAATCTACCCTAATTGCCGAAACGCTATACCCGATATTGAATCATCATTTTTTTAGAGCAAAAAAGAAACCGATGCCTTTTGCCGCTATTGAGGGTTTAGAACACATAGATAAGGTTATTGAGATTGACCAAACGCCTATTGGGCGTACGCCTCGTTCCAATCCATCTACGTATACGGGTGTTTTTTCTGATATCCGCAATTTATTTGTGGCCTTGCCTGAAGCTAAAATTAGAGGGTATAAACCCGGTCGTTTTTCTTTTAATGTAAAGGGTGGCCGTTGCGAAACCTGCCAAGGTGCAGGCTTAAAAATTATTGAAATGAACTTCTTGCCCGATGTGCAAGTGCCTTGCGAAGAATGTGGCGGTAAACGATACAATCGAGAAACCTTGGAGGTGCGTTATCGGGGTAAATCTATTAGCGATGTGTTGAACATGAGCGTTGAAGAGGCGGTTCCTTTTTTCGAATCCATTCCGGCTATATATCGTAAAATAAAAACTTTGCAAGATGTAGGCTTGGGGTATATTACGCTTGGACAATCGTCTACCACCTTATCGGGTGGGGAGGCACAACGAGTAAAATTAGCTACCGAATTATCTAAAAAAGATACCGGAAATACCTTCTATATTTTAGATGAACCTACTACAGGGCTACATTTTGAAGATATTCATGTATTGTTGGGTGTATTAAATCGATTGGTAGATCATGGCAATACCGTATTGATCATTGAACACAATTTAGATGTGGTTAAAGTGGCCGATTGGGTACTCGATTTAGGGCCCGAAGGTGGTTCGGGAGGTGGTGAAATTCTATTTGAAGGAACGCCCGAAGGCTTGGCCGCTTGTGCCAAAAGTTATACCGGAAAGTACTTGAAATCAGAATTAAAAATCAAATAAATGCTTTTCGGCATGGTAAGAAGAGCGTACCAATGGTCCGCTTTCTACATATTTAAAGCCCATTTCTAGGCCTATTGCTTTGTATTTATCGAATTGTTCTGGTCTTATCCAATCTACCACCGGATGATGGTTACGGGTAGGCTGTAGGTATTGGCCCAAGGTTAAAATATGCACCCCGGCTTTCAGCAAATCGGCCATAGCCTCTATTACATCTTCTTCGGTTTCGCCCAGGCCAAGCATAATGCCCGATTTGGTACGTACGCCTGCGGCAGAAATTCTGCTTAAGCATTCTAAGCTACGGTCGTATTTTGCTTGTATCCGAACCTCTTTGGTTAATCGGCGTACAGTTTCTAAATTATGTGAAACTACTTCCGGGCGAACGGCTAATAATCTATCGAGGTTCTCCCAAATGCCTTTAAAATCAGGTATGAGTGTTTCTAAGGTAGTTTCTGGGCTCTCTCTGCGAATGGCTAAAATGGTTTCGGCCCAAATGGTAGAGCCTCCATCTTTTAAATCATCACGATCAACAGAGGTAATCACGCAGTGTTTTACTTGCATGAGTTTTACCGATTGCGCCACTCTGTTCGGCTCATCGGTATCTACCGCTAAAGGCCTGCCTGTAGCTACAGCACAAAAAGAGCATGATCGGGTGCAAATATTTCCCAATATCATGAAGGTGGCCGTGCCAGCACCCCAGCATTCGCCCATGTTGGGACAATTGCCACTTTCGCAAATGGTATGTAATTTGTGTGTATCTACTAAACTACGAACATGTGCATATTCTTTACCAACTGGTAATTTTACGCGTAACCAATCTGGTTTGCGTGGACTTTCGTTGGCTGGAATAACCGGTAGTTCGATCATGGAACAAAAATACATATTTTGCTTTAGATAGCCGATGAACTCGTCATTGGAGTTTCATTTTTTGCTAACTTGCGTTATAAAATTAACTTATGGCTACAGTAGAAACGGTTTATGTTGGCGAATTGCGTACGCAAGCCACCCATGTTGGTTCTGGGAATCAATTAATTACCGATGCTCCTTTGGATAATCATGGTAAAGGCGAAGCCTTTTCGCCTACCGATTTACTTGCTACGGCTTTAGGTAGTTGCATGCTTACGGTAATGGGTATAGCTGCCGAAAAGTACGAGGCAGATTTAACAGGTACAACCTGTTCTATTACTAAAATGATGGCCGAAAATCCACGTAGAGTGGCTGAGGTGCAAATCACTTTTAATTTCCCAAAGAGAGACTTTAGCTATAAAGTGAAAACTGTTTTAGAGCGGGCTGCGCATACCTGTCCGGTTTCTAAGAGCTTACACCCCGATTTGATAGAAAAATTAGTATTTAATTGGGCTTAATTGATTTGTTCGGCTAGTTCTTCTGCAGAAATTTCTCCGTGACTAGCTTCAAAAACACATTCACCATTATTTAATAGTAAGATTTGGGGAGATTGGTGAGGTACCTGAAAGGTTTCGGCAACAGCATTAGAGATTTCGCGGTAGTTTAATAAATCTAAGTAATACACCGGAATATCGGCTGGGATAGCATCACCTTCTAATTCCAATTTCTTTTTAGCCATTAAGCTAATAGAGCAACGTGTGCTATGCTTAAAAATAATGCTAAATCCCGAACAGTTTTTAATTCCGTTTAGCTCGTTTAAAGAAGTTAAGTCTTGCCAATTCATGGAGGTATTAACGACCTCTTTTGCTAGGATATGAGCTATAAGCTGGGCAAAGTTTGTTTGAGCATGCGCTCAAAATGCTCGTACTTATAGTAAAGGCAACTAAAACGATCAGCAATTTTCTCATAGTGTTTTAAATCTCAAGTAAACTTATCTTTTTTTATTACAAAACACAAGTTGTTTGCATGTGTTAAAAAAATAACGCTTTAAATAAAAAAACTTATCAGAAACCTGATAAGTTTTTTAAAGAATATTTTTTACTTACTGTTGTGCTTCTACACGAGCAATTAAAGACTCGATAGTAGCCGCTTCGGCACTTTTTATATAGTTTTCTTTAATTTGCTTGTAGGTTTTAAGAGCAGCATCGAAATCTTTTTGTTGCTCATATACCAAACCTAATTTTTTTAAGAAAAGAGGGGTAGTAAACTCGTTGTTGCTTTTTCCGGCTGCTTTTTTGTAGTAGGTAGCGGCATTATCGTAATCTTTTAATTCACTATAAGCATCGCCTAGCATACCCAATACCAGTGGATCGATAACAGGGCTACCTGTGCTGCTGTAATTGCCTAAAGCTTCAATAGCTTTTTCGAATTCTCCTTTTTTAAGATATAAACCCCCTAAATAGGCATTTGCTATATTTGCAGATTTGGTGCTTGTATATTCTTGTGCAATTTTCTCAAAACCGGGGTATGAACCATCGCCGTTAATTGCTTTATCGCTTAACGAATCGGCTGTAGCGTATTGCTCTGCTTTAAACATTTCGTTTACGGCTTTTTCGGCACGAGGAGCTAAGTAGAATTTTTGGTACCCAATGTATAAGAGTATTAGTGCTAAAATGGCACCACCAATTAGTAGTAAACTTTTGCTATTTTCTTGAACAAAAGATCCGGTTGCTTTTTCGGTTGCTTCGGATACTTCCGGAGATTTTTTTTCTTTGCTTGACATGCTTTATAAAATTTTGAAGAAGCAAAAATACAGTTTTACGCATAAGTATCAACAATTTAAATTTTTGTGCTTATTTTTTTCGAGTACGAGCTTTAAAAAATAGAAATTGTACCTTTGATTTCTCCCTAAAATTATGTGGTTACAGCGTTTATCTCTTATCAATTTTAAAAATTATGAAGAAGCTAGTTTGGCCTTTTCGCCAACAATAAACGCTTTTACGGGCAATAATGGTGCGGGTAAAACCAATTTACTCGATGGTATACATTACCTCTCTTTGTGTAAAAGTTACTTTAACCCGATAGATACCCAACAAATTAGGCAAGGTGCCGATTTTTTTATGATTCAGGGTGATTTTGAGCTAGTGGGTAAAAAAGAGGTGATAGCTTGTTCCTTAAAGCGCAATCAAAAAAAACAATTTAAACGGAATAAAAAAGAATATCCGAGGTTGGCAGATCACGTAGGCATTTTTCCTTTAGTGCTGATTTCGCCCTATGATGTGAGTATTGTAATGGAGGGTAGTGAGGAGCGCAGAAAATTTTTAGACAATGCCATCAGTCAAACCGATAGGCAATATTTAGACGAAGTGATACAGTACAATAAGTGCTTGGCCAACCGCAATGCCTTGCTGAAGCAAATTGCACATACTGGCGCTTATGACCCTACTTTATTAGAAATTTACGATGAACAGTTGGCCACCCTAGGCACTCATATTTTTACCAAGCGCCAAAAATTCATGCAAAACTTTGAGGAAGTGTTTAATCAGCATTATTCTTTTTTAAGCGACGATGCAGAACGAGTATCGCTGGTGTACGAATCGCAATTAAACCACGATAGTTTAGCCAATTTGCTTAAAAAGTACGTAGAAAAAGACAGGGTGCTTGAGCGCACCAATGCCGGCATTCATAAAGACGATTTGATATTTAGTATACACGGCATGCCGCTTAAAAAATTTGGTTCTCAGGGTCAACAAAAATCGTTTTTAATTGCCTTAAAATTAGCCCAATACACGTATTTAAAGCAGAAAAAGGGTTTTGAACCCATTTTATTGCTCGATGATATTTTTGATAAACTAGATGATTTGCGCACAAAAAAATTAATGAAAAAAGTGTCTGACCACGATTTTGGGCAAATTTTTATCACCGATACAAGTGCTGAGCGTATTCAAGCTATTTTTGATGAAATTGGGGAGCAAGTGCGTATTTTTAACGTAGAAAATGGCCAAGTGAGCCAAAAAGATGCGTAAGCCCAACGATAAATCCATAAAAGAAGCCATGGATCAATTGTTTCAGGTATATAAACTGCAACAAAAGTTCGATGAAACAGCACTTATTGCCGCTTGGCCCGAAATGATGGGCGTTGCCATTGCCAACCGAACTAAAGAACTCTATATCCGCCAGAAAAAATTATTTGTACGAGTAGAATCGTCGGTAATTAAAAATGAACTGATGATGATGCGCTCTCAAATTATTGAAAAAATGAACGAACAGGCAGGGGGAGAAGTGATTGTAGAAATTGTATTGTTATAAAAAAAGCCCCCTGAATACAGGGGGCTTTTTTTGAGGTTAATTTAGGCTAGAAACGTTCGAAAGCCGAGAAGAAAAAATTCCCTTCAATGGCTGCATTTTCGTCAGAATCTGATCCGTGAACCGCATTGGCATCAATAGATTTTGCATATTTATTACGAATGGTACCTGCATCGGCTTTAGCCGGATCGGTATTGCCAATTAATTTTCTGAAATCTTCAATGGCATTGTCTTTTTCTAAAATGGCCGCTACAATTGGTCCAGATGACATAAAATTTACCAATTCGCCATAAAACGGGCGCTCTTTATGCACTGCATAAAACTCACCTGCTTTTTCTGAAGGTAAGTGAGTGTATTTTAACGCGATAATTTTAAATCCACTTGCGGTAATATCATTTAAAATAGCACCAATATGTCCGTTTTTAACGGCATCGGGCTTAATCATTGTAAAAGTTCTATTTGTTGCCATGTTTTTTAATTTTGGGGCAAAAATACGCCTTTAGTCGGTAATTACCTACCGAGATGTAAAAATTAATTATCATTTAATTTCAGTCTAACCGAATTTACCCGCTATAAATTGTGCTATGCTGCAGCTTTTTAATAGATTTGCAATTAGAAACACACATGGTAAATATAGCTGCATTAAAAACACTTTTGGCCGAGCCCCAAAAGATTGTCATTACTACCCATCATAAGCCCGATGGCGATGCCATGGGTTCTTCTTTGGGTTTATACAATTACTTGCTACAAAAAGGACACCATGTGCATGTTATTACCCCGACAGATTACCCGATATTTTTACATTGGTTGCCCAACAATTGTGAAGTGCTCATTTATACCGATAAACTAGCCGAGAGCAAAAAATTGGTGGCCGATGCCGATTTGATTTTCTGTTTAGATTTTAATGCCTTATCTCGAATTAACGAATTGGGTGAATGTGTGGCTGCATCGTCTGCTAAAAAAGTGATGATTGACCATCATTTAGATCCCGAAGATTTTGATGATTTTAGATTGTGGGATGTAAATGCCTGCTCTGCTGCCCAATTGGTGTACGAGTTTATTGTAGACTTTATGGCCGAATCAGAGCTTATTAATAAAGATGTAGCCAACTGTTTATATACCGGTATTATGACGGATTCGGGTTCGTTCCGTTTCCCAAATACCACTGCAGCTGTACACCGTATTGTGGCTAATTTGATTGAAAAAGGTGCAGAAAATGCTCGTATTCATCAATTGGTATACGATACCTCTACCGAAAGCCGCTTAAAATTTTTAGGCCATTGTTTAAGTAACCGTTTGCAGGTGTTTGAGGAATACAATACCTCCTTAATTACCGTTTCTAAAGAAGATTTGGCCATGTTTACCATTACCACCGGCGATACCGAAGGTTTGGTGAATTATGGTTTAGCAATTAACGGTATCCGATTAGCAGCCCTTATTATTGAACGCCCAGATCGGGTAAAACTATCGCTACGTTCTACTGGCGATTTTCCGGCAAACGAAATTTGCAAGAAATACTTTAATGGAGGTGGGCACCGCAATGCAGCTGGTGGCGCTTCCGACGATTCGTTTGAAAAAACTATTGAAACCTTTAAAACTTTATTACCAACCTATAAAACCTTATTATTGCAATAAATTATATCTTAAAACAAATGAAAAAACCCTTAGTATTCTTAAGCCTTTTGGCGCTAGCACTTAGTGCATGTACACAATTTAAAACCGGAGATGGCGGTTTACAATACGCTATTCATACCGATAAAGATGGTCCAACTATTCAAGAAGGCGACTTTTTTGTAGTTTCTGGTACTCAAAAAACCGAGAAAGATTCGATATTATTCAGTACTGATGATACTGGCCGCCCAGCATTTTTATCTGCTCAAAAATCACAATTTAAAGGCGATTTGTTCAGCGCATTTGCCATGTTGAGCGAAGGCGATAGTGCGACTTTCAAAATCAATTTAGATACCCTTGCTTTAAAAACAGGGCAACCAAAACCACCCTTTGCTAAAGACGATCATTTCTTAATTTTCTCTGTAAAAGTTGAAAAAGTAATTCCAAAAGGCAAATTAGATGACCAAACGTTTACCAATCAAATTAACGAGTACATAAAGAAAGATATTGAGGTAATTAAAAAAGCTGAACCAGCAAAAGTAAAAGCTTATGTTGCTGCTAAAGGTTTAAAACTTACTACAACCGCTTCTGGCTTGGCCTATCAAATTACCAAAGCGGCAACTGGCGAAAAAGCAGTAGCTGGTGATAGTGTGGTAGTAAATTATATTGGTAAATTTTTAAGCGATAAATTGTTTGATACCAATATTGTAGCTGAGGCCAAAAAAGCATCTAAATTTATCCCTGGCCGCCCTTATGAACCACTTAGAACAGTTGTGGGTATGCAGAAAAGTATACCAGGTTTCGACGAAGCCTTGATGACCTTCCCTGCAGGTACCAAAGTAACTGTGGTTATGCCATCATCACTAGGTTATGGTGAACAAGGAAGCCAACTCATTCCACCGTTTACCCCATTGGTGTTCGACTTGGAAATTTTAAAAGTAATTAAAGCGCCAGCTACACCAGCCGTTGCCCCTAAAAAATAATGTATTGAATTTACAAAAAAAGCCCTTCCGATTTTCGGAAGGGCTTTTTTTGTGTAGTTTTGTACCATGGTTCTTACCGATACACATACCCATTTATATTACGAAACTGATCCGCAAGCGCTTACTGCCTTGATGCAACGTTCGTTGGATAATCAAGTTTCTCGTTTGTTTTTGCCCAATGTAGATGTGGCTTCTATTCCCTTAGTGATGAACTTGGCTAGTCTCTATCCTCAACACTGTTTTCCCATGTTGGGTTTGCATCCTTGCGATGTAAAAGAAACGTATAAAGAAGAATTGGCCAGTATTTATGCCGCTATTCCGGCGCAAAAAATTTATGCCATTGGTGAAATTGGCATCGATTTATACTGGGATAAAACTACGCTAGCAAAACAAATAGAAGCATTTGAAACCCAAATTAACTGGGCCAAGGACTTAAATTTGCCTATTGTTATTCATTGCAGAGATGCTTTTGAAGAAGTATATGCTGTACTTTTAAAACACCGCGATGAAAAACTACGAGGTATTTTTCACTGTTTTACCGGCAACTTAGATCAAGCCAAAAAAATCATCGACTTGGGTTTTTATTTAGGCATTGGTGGCGTGGTTACCTATAAAAATGCTAGTTTAGATGCTGTAGTAGCACAGATCCCTGTCGATAACCTGGTGCTCGAAACCGATTCGCCCTACTTACCACCGGTACCTTTTAGAGGCAAGCCAAACGAGAGTAGTTACCTGGTACACATTGCCCAAAAAGTAGCCGATTTGCATCAAATCCCCATCGAAGAACTAGCACGAATTACTACCGAAAATTCCACAAAAATATTTGGCATTTAGTTGCGATATTTGTTAAAACAAAAACCATGGCCAATATTTTAATCATATACACCGGCGGAACCATTGGCATGGTGAAAGATAAAAAAAGCGGGGTACTCTTACCACTAAATTTCGATCATATAAAACACAATGCGCCTGAGTTGGAGCGCATGGAACACCGCCTAACGGTACATTCGTTTAACCCCATTATCGATTCTTCGGATATGAACCCTAAGATTTGGGTAGCCTTAGCCGAACTTATTGAAAAAAATTACCACCAATACGATGGCTTTGTGGTGCTACACGGCTCCGATACCATGGCCTTTACCACGTCGGCATTAAGCTTTATGCTCGAAGGTTTGGCTAAACCCGTGGTTTTTACCGGATCGCAATTGCCTATTGATGAAATTAGAAACGATGCCCGAGAAAATTTAATTACGGCTATTTTAATTGCATCCGAGAAATTCGAAGAGCAAGCCGTGGTACCCGAAGTATGCATCTTTTTTGATTACCAATTACTACGAGGCAACCGAGCCACCAAATACAATTCGGCTAAATTTGAAGCTTTTCAATCGCCAAACTACCCTTTATTAGCCGAGGCCGGCGTGCATATCGACTTTTTTAGCAATGCCATTGCCATGCCTTTAGATAAACCGCTTAAGGTGCACAAAGACTTCGATAGCTCGGTGGCTGTATTGAAATTATACCCAGGCATCAGTCAAAAAGTAGTCGATGCGGTGTTAGAATCTGATTGTAAAGCCATTATTATGGAAACGTTTGGATCTGGAAATACCACCACCGATCCGGTTTTTTTAGATTCCTTACGTCGTACCATTGCGCAAGGAAAACTCATTTTAGACATTTCGCAATGCCGCGGTGGATCCGTAGAATTGGGCCGCTACGAAACCAGTGTTCAGCTTAAAGAAATGGGTGTGGTTAGCGGCTACGATATGACCTTTGAAGCCGCTGTGACCAAACTGATGTTCTTATTGGGTTCGGGAAAACCCATGGATGTGGTAGCCCGCCTACTCGAATTAAATTTACGAGGCGAATTAACAGAAAATTGATAGTTTTGTCCTCCCCAAACGGAGAGATGTCAGAGTGGTCGAATGAGCCAGCTTGGAAAGCTGGTATACTCGTAAGGGTATCGAGGGTTCGAATCCCTCTTTCTCCGCCAGTTTAAATATAAAAAAGCCTTGTTGATAAGTCAATAGGGTTTTTTTATATACCACTCTGCCATTGGGTAGTAGAATAGGTAGTAGATTTTATCATTCTGGAGCAGAATACTGCTTAACTATCCTCTTACTTTATATCCAGTTTACTAATTTTCACAAGTCTATCCTAACGTAATTTCAACTAATTTCTACCCCTAAAAAAATATATTAGCCTAAATTAATTTGGATAAGAAAAATAAAAAGCCCCAATACCGTTTAACTTAAAGTAATTTATATTATTAGGCGTATAAGTAGTTGTAGTATCAGTTTTAGTTTTCCAAAGTACATTGTTCACATAAATATTTGCAGTGCTTGTACCTTTTGCAGATAAATGTAAACCGGGGGTTGTTTCAAATCCAATATCAATTGGTCGAGTTTTAGATACTATTGTAACATCTTGACTCCAAGAAGTGCCTGTCAGAGGTGGGTAAGTTTGGGCACCATTTCCCGCTGAATCGATATAAGTAACTTTAAAAATTGCTGACGGTCCTTGAAAATAAGATGGAAAAGGAATCATTGGACTACTAAAAATCATTTCATATTTTACTTTTAAATTTGTTACTACGGGACTAGATGAATCAGAATTAATTTTTGAGCAACTAATAATTACAAGAGAAATACAGAGAATAATCATTTTTTTTTTCATATAAATTAATTTTAGATTGTTATTGTTGTTCTATGGGTAAGATGGGCAAACAGATTTTCTATATCCTAACATTAGTATTATTTGTATTCGTGGTTCCAATAATTTGATAAGTTCCATTAGCCAACTTTCCTTCAATTTTGAATCCTGTTTCATTTGTTGAATTGTCTGTCCAGCTCAGGTTTATCTGAGTAAGTGAATACTGAACCGTATTTAGATTTTACTATACTGGAGCAGAATACTCTTTACTATCCTCTTACTTTACATCAAGTTTACTAATTTTCAGGGATTCCTCCAACTGAATTGCAACAAGTGTTTCCACAACCCCCTCAAAATAAAAAAATAAAAAAAGTGCTGACATACAAAAAAATAATTCTAGATTGCAAAACTTCTTAAATCAAAGTGCAATTAGTTTAAGACAAAATGAATAAAAAATTTACTCCGCGTTATTTTTTATTAGTGATACTCTTGGCAATGTCATGCGAAAAGAGCTTGAATTCCCTTATAATATTACCTATGATTACAGCATCGGCTGTCTCCGGTGTTGAAGCTACACTAGCAATATGCGGTGGGAATGTGATGAGCAATGGTGGTGGGACAATAACGGCTGCAGGAGTGATTTGGAGTGATGCACCAATCCAACTATTTCTTTGGACCACAAAAACAATAGATAGGACTTCAATAGGGTCTTTTACAAGTAATATAACTGGGCTATCTCCTCTCAGTGATGTAAATCGTCAGCATAAAGTGGACATAAGTGTGACCTAACAAAGTTATACTTTGAGCCATGAATTGCTCACAATGAAAGAAAAAGAAACAAAGAATGCGAAGGCGGTTATCAAGAATATTCGCCAAGAACCAAGCGTAAATTCAGCTCTGAGGAAAAAATCAGACTTGACATTGTAACTAATTAAAATCTAATTTAGTATAAGCTTAGAACTATTCACTCATAATTGCGTCTACGTACAACCATGTGGTTGGGGTATTTTAAAATAAATTATAGACAGATGAAAAAAATTCTTACACTTTTATTAATGGTAATTGCTGTGCAAGTATTGGGGCAAACATATCCTATCACTAGTATAACCATTTCATTACCGGCAAATCCCGATGCAAACACGGCTAATTGGGGAAGCGGAACCTCCTTATTTACCATAACCGCCAACTCCAAAGCGGTAAACGGAAAGGTTGATGGCTATGTTACGGAAAGTAAAGTATTGGTAACTATTAAAAAGGGCGGGGCTAAAGTATGTGGTTCATTTACCGCTAATACAGCTCCTGCATCCAATTTTAATACGCTTACCAAAGTTTGGAGCGGCAGTAATGCGGTTTCATTATTAGGACAGGGCTGCGTGTTACCTGCGGGTGATTATGAACTTACCGTGCAATTTTTTGGTGCTGGAGCGACCGGGCTTGCCGGGCTTGCTCCTTTAAGCGAAGAAAAAACAAAGCCATTTTCAATAAGAGCGAAAGAGCAGCTAAGCTATCAACCGCCGCAGGCTATTGCTCCGGCAAATGGCACTGTTTTAAGTGAAATTGACATTAAAAAGCCCATAGCATTCCGCTGGACACCCGTTATTCCAAGGCCGCAAGAGCCGGTAACCTACCGCTTAAAGGTTTGGCAATTGATGCAGGGGCAAAACGGTTCGGAGGCAATGGCCACAAACCAACCCATAATTACCAAAGATGTTGACAACATTACGCAGACTATGATTACTAGTTTAATCTCCGGGCCTTGTAAACCTCCATATTTATGTGATTTTGTTTGGAATGTACAAGCACTTAACCGGGAAGGGAAACCGATAGGAGGAAATAATGGGATGAGTGAAGCATTGAAATTCAATGTGCAATCTGTAAATAATGCTCCATCAAAAATTACTCTGGTTTTCCCTGCAAATGGTTCTACCATCTCTACCAAAGACAAGCCAAAATTTACATGGACGCATGAAAAGCAAACCGCCGAGTCATCGAGTTCTTACAAAATAAAGATCATCGAGATTATTGGAGATCAATCGCCTGAAGTGGCGCTAAGAACCAATAAACCGCATTTTGAAAAAGATAGTTTGAAGGAGCAATCTTTTCAATATCCTTCATCTGCCAAAATGTTTATAGCTGGGAAAAAATATGGATGGTATGTACAGGCAAAAGAAAGTGATGGAAAGTCTGTTGGTTCTAATGATGGAATGAGTGAGGTTCGGGTGTTTAGTGTTATATCAGCAGATGTAGCTATCACCAACTTTAAAGTCAGTTGCGGGAATGTATATGGATCTTATACGTATACACTAACTGCAGAAAATCCCGGAAATAATCCTTTTAATACAACCTCAATTACTTTTACAAGTCCGGGTGGATCAATATCGGGAGCAACTTTTACCCCTCCTTCATCAAGTACGGTTATTAATCCAGGTTCTGCTAACGCAGTTACATTTACGGGCGGATTTAATTACACAGGAATTTATCCTGCGGTTGTATACACTACAATAAATGGAACCCAATTAGGAGATATAAGTCTCCCTAGTATAGATACAGAAGTGGATAGTATATATGCGTGTATTTGTCATGACTGCGACACGGCTCTATTCAGTTTCACGCCTTCTGGTATTACACCCGGGGCCAATAATAACCAAATTAATCTGGCAGGCAATATAAGCGTAAGCGGCCTGCCGGCAGTTTATGGGCTTGAGATCCAGGTACAATCCTATAATTATAGTGCAAGTCCTTCTGCTTGCAGCAACGGGGTAACAGGCATCGAACAATCAGGAGTGTTTTTAATGCCAAGCACAAGCATCAATGGAATAACATCGATACAAATGTTTAATGAAACGACTTCCGGAAGTTCGAACAATAATGCCTCCAAAACTATAAAACTTGTAAGTACCACAGCTTTTCCCAATAGCATTCCTGTAAACTTAACAATAGGGTTGCCGGGCCCATTGCCAGGGCTTGACAGAGATTGCTGCAAAATAAAATATGATCTGTGCATTAAAGTAACAGTCTTTTACGATAAAGAGGCTTGCAAATCGTGTGTATTCACTTATTGTTTCCCTTCTTTCAATAATCAATAAACATCATGAAAATGAAAAAAATATTACCAACAATAAAAACATGCCTGCTCTTATTTTTGGGGGTAGCAACTGCCCTGCATGCTAATGCGCAGGTAGTATCAAGCGACATTTGCACTACTTTAGGTGATAATGCTGCAATTAGTTTAAAAGATGCCTCAGGAAATCCATTAACATCTATAAAGACGGGTCTCGACTTTAACCTGATTCTTACCTTGCCGGGAGGGCTTTGCCAGGGAGGTAAGTATGAGGTCACAATAACCACTTCCGATAACCTGGTATTGGGAAATCCAAATCCAAATTATCCATTTTATAGTACAGGTACAAATCAATTTGAAAATTCTACGGTAATATCCTCAAACAGTGGGTTAGGAATTAATATACCATTTAAATTTAAAGCAGGTGTAACTTGTAATAATGAAAAAGGAA
>CAMCMG010000023.1:0-24728 GCA_945875895.1 Sphingobacterium thalpophilum
ACAACAAATTCTTGTTACACTACAATTTCCCTGGTTTCTCAACCGGTGAAGTTCGCCCAAATAGAGGTGCAGGACGTCGCGAAATTGGCCACGGTAACTTGGCTATGCGTTCATTAAGACAAGTGCTTCCCGAAGAAAATCCATATACCATTCGTATTGTTTCTGATATTTTAGAATCAAACGGATCCTCTTCTATGGCAACTGTTTGTGCCGGTACTTTGGCTCTTATGGATGCCGGTATTCCTATCAAAGCACCAGTTTCTGGTATCGCTATGGGTTTAATTACCGACGAAAAAACTGGTAAATACGCCATTTTAAGTGATATTTTGGGTGATGAAGATCACTTAGGAGATATGGACTTTAAAGTAACCGGTACCGAAAAAGGTATTGTGGCTTGCCAAATGGACTTAAAAATTAATGGTTTGAAATGGGAAGTTTTATCTGCTGCTTTGGAACAAGCAAAAGAGGCCCGTTTACACATCTTAAATGAGATGAAGAAAACCATTGCTACTTCTCGTGAAGATTACAAACCACACGCACCACGTATTGTTACCCTTAAAATTGATAAAGAATTCATCGGTGCAGTAATTGGCCCAGGTGGTAAAATTATCCAGGAAATGCAACGTGAAACGGGTGCTAACATCTCTATTGAAGAAGTAGATAACCAAGGTATCGTAGAAATTTTTGCTGATAATAAAGCCGCTATTGATGCTGCTGTTGGCCGTATTAATGCCATTGCTGCGAAACCAGAAGTAGGTGCCACCTACGAAGGAAAAGTTAAAACTATTATGCCATTTGGTGCTTTTGTAGAAATTATGCCAGGTAAAGATGGTTTATTACACATTTCTGAAATTGATTGGCAACGTTACGAAACCATGGACGGCATCTTTAATGTTGGCGATATGGTAACCGTTAAATTGTTAGAACTTGACAAACAAGGAAAACTGAAATTGTCTCGTAAAGCTTTATTGCCTCGTCCTCCAAAACCGGAAGAACAAGGAGCATAATTTTAAACTAATTGCTAAAAGCCCCTCCGAATTTTCGGAGGGGCTTTTTTTTATATCATAATCCTTATATTTGATGCATGAAACACCTCATCGCCCCCTCGGTACTTTCTGCCGATTTTGCCAATTTGCAACGTGACGTAGAGATGCTAAACCGCAGTCAAGCCGATTGGTTACACATTGATATTATGGACGGGGTGTTTGTACCCAATATTTCTTTCGGTTTTCCGGTACTTAAAGCCATTGCAAAGCATTCAAAAAAACCATTGGATGTACATTTAATGATTATAGATCCGGATAGGTATTTGGCCGAATTTAAACAAGCTGGAGCCACTGTAATTACCGTGCATTACGAAGCCTGCACCCATTTGCATCGCACTGTACAAGCCATTAAGGCATTGGGTTGTAAAGCAGGGGTAGCCCTTAATCCGCATACACCTGTAGAACTATTAAGCGATATTTTAGCTGATATAGATTTGGTTTTGGTGATGTCGGTAAACCCCGGATTTGGTGGGCAAAAGTTTATTGAGAATAGTGTTCAAAAGGTTCAGAAAATAAGAACAATGGCATCTAGTTTAAACCCAACACTTTTAATTGAAGTAGATGGAGGTGTGGGTTCGGAAAATATTGCTAAGCTAGTAGCTGCCGGAGCCGATGTATTGGTTGCTGGTAATGCGGTATTTGCTGCAGAAAACCCGGAGTTGATGATACAAAAATTAAAAACGTTGTAAAACATTCTATTGTTTACACATAATTATACCTATGAAATACAATTTTGGAGCAGGTCCCTGCATTTTACCTCAAGAAGTTTTTAAACAAGCCGCTCAAGCCGTATTGGAGTTTGATCATACTGGCTTATCTATTCTAGAAATATCACACCGTACGCCCGAGTTTGAAGCCGTAGTAGTAGAAACCGAACGTTTGGTTCGTACCTTATTGAACGTGCCCGAAGGCTATTCGGTAATATTTTTACAAGGTGGCGCCAGTCTACAGTTTGCTATGGTGCCCATGAATTTATTGGGCGATGGTAAAAAAGCAGCCTATACCGATACAGGTGTTTGGGCTAACAAAGCCATTAAAGAAGGCAAATTATTTGGTGAAATAAACGTAATTGCCTCTTCAAAAGATGCCAATTACACCTTTATTCCTAAAGATTACGAGATTCCTAAAGATGCAGCTTATTTTCACTGCACTTCTAACAATACCATTTACGGAACCGAAATGCACCAATTTCCAAAATCACCTATTCCTGTGGTTTGCGATATGTCGTCTGATATTTTTAGCCGCGAAATAAACGTAGCCGATTTTGGTTTAATTTATGCCGGAGCGCAAAAAAATATGGGTCCTGCAGGGGTAACGTTGGTAATTGTAAAAGATGAAATTTTAGGTAAAGTAGACCGTAAAATCCCGTCAATGTTGGATTATAAAATTCATATCGAAGGAGAATCGATGTTCAATACGCCACCGGTTTTCTCCATCTATGTATCGATGTTAAACCTTAAATGGCTAAAAGCCAAAGGCGGAGTTCCAGCCATTGCGCAAGAAAATTTGTCTAAAGCCCGTGCTTTATACACCGAAATTGATCGCAATCCGTTATTTAAAGGTACTTGTGCAGTGGAGGATCGCTCGAATATGAATATTTGTTTTGTGATGGAAAACCCTGAGCTAGAAAAAGACTTTTTAAAATTTGCTGAAGATCGCGACATTATAGGAATTAAAGGACATCGTAGTGTAGGGGGCTTTAGAGCTTCTATGTACAATGCCTTGCCAATATCTAGTGTCCATTTCTTAATAGATACCATGCAAGAATTCGCCGAAAAAAACGCCTAACACACACTATGTTTAAATTATTAGCCAACGATGGCATTGACCCTATAGGGAAAGCAATTTTAGAAAAAGCCGGTTTTGTAGTTGATACGCAAACTGTTCCGCAAGAACAATTAGCAGCCGCATTACAAAACTACGATGCTTTAACGGTGCGTAGTGCCACCAAAGTGCGTAAAGAATTACTAGACGTTTGCCCCAACCTAAAACTTATTGGTAGAGGTGGAGTAGGTATGGATAATATTGATGTGGATTATGCCCGAAGTAAAGGCATTGCTGTGGTAAACACCCCGGCAGCTTCTTCATTATCTGTTGCCGAATTGGTATTTGCTCATTTATTTACAGGCGTTCGTTTTTTACAAGATGCCAACCGGGCTATGCCTAGCACCGGTGCAACCCAGTTTAACGACTTAAAAAAGGCCTATGCCAAAGGCATAGAATTGCGTGGAAAAACTATCGGTATTATTGGTTTCGGCCGAATAGGTAAAGAAACCGCTAAAATTGCCTTGGGCTTGGGTATGGATGTGTTGGCCTACGATTTTTCACCTATACCAGAAACCTTGCCGCTTGTTTTTTCAGGAAGTATAGAAGTCAATTTGCCTGTAAACAGCGTGACTTTAGAAACGCTTATTGCAGAATCTGATTTTATTAGCTTACACGTTCCATTTAGCGATAAACCTATTTTAGGTGCTACCGAATTTGCCTACATGAAAAATGGTGCAGCTTTAGTGAATTGCTCAAGAGGCGGAACAGTTGATGAAACCGCTTTATTAGCCGCTTTAGACTCAGGTAAATTGGCCTTTGCTGGTTTAGACGTGTTTGATAACGAACCTACTCCTCGTCAGGATTTGTTAAGTCACCCTAAAATTTCTCTTAGCCCCCATATTGGTGCTTCTACCAACGAAGCCCAGGAGCGTATCGGAACCGAATTGGCTCATTTAATTATTGATCATTTCAACCAGTAATTAACCACAATTCTATGCCTACAATCAAAGCATTTAAAGGAATTCATCCTAGCCAATCTTTGGTAGCGCAAGTAGTCATACCTGTAGAAAATTTAGTATTGGCTGATGCCAAAACTATTCGCGATACCAATCCCTATTCTTTTGTGAACATGTTGGTTCCTAAAGTCGATAATCGATTTTTAATGGGATCCAAAACAGAATTGACGTATAAAAAAATCAACGAAAATTTCGATGATTTTTTAGATAAAGGTATATTACAAAAAGACGAAAAAGAAGCCATTTATGTGTATAGGGTAAGTCATTATGGTTTCACACAAACCGGTTTTTGGACCTTAACGGCTATTGACGATTATCTAAACAATACCGTAAAAAAACATGAGCTAACCCGGGCCGATAGGGAACAATATTTAGTAGATTATCTTCAACATACCGGGATGGATGCCAATCCGGTGCTTATTACGTATCCATTGGATGCTATCTTGGCCGATATCTTAGCCAATATTGTAAAAACCGATTCCTTATTATATTTTAAGTTAGATACTGCTCAACACAGTATTTGGAAAATTACCGATGAGGTCCTTCTAAAACGCATTATTAATCGCTTTGCAGAACTCTCTGCAACTTATATTGCTGATGGACACCATCGTGCTGCCGCCGCATCTTCTTATGGTATTGAACGAAGAAAATATAATTTAAAGCATCGTGGTAACGAGGAGTATAATTTTTTCAGCTCGGTATACATGGATGCCGACCAACTTCGTGTTTTCGAATTTGATCGTTTGGTTAAAGATTTAGGAAAATTGAATATTTCTCAATTTTTAGAAAAGATTTCAGAAAAATTTACGTGCACACTTTTACCAAGTAATGCCAATTTTTCTCCTTCGAAACCCCGTTATTTTGGTTTATATATTGCCGGAAACTGGTACGAATTGGTAAGTAAGAAAGTACTTGATAGTGAGAATCCGGTGGATAATTTAGATGTATCTATAGTACAAAACGATATTTTAGATTCGATTTTACAAATTTCGGACTCAACAACAGATACTCGTTTAAGTTTTGCTGGTGGACTTACACCGATAGAAGACTTGGTGAAAAAAGTTGATGATGGCGTGTGTGATGTGTTGTTTACATTGTACCCCACTAGCATAGAAGAATTGTTTAGGGTAGCCGATGCCGGTGAGGTGATGCCTCCTAAATCTACCTGGTTTGAGCCGAAGTTTCCTTCTGGTTTATTGGTGCATCAAGTAAGTTAAGCTTTTTCTTTTTTGAGTTGTAGGCTTAGGTAAATAATGCCGATTAAAAAAGAGGCTAAAAGTGTCATCCACGAAATATATCGATCGATAAGAATATTGGTTTCGTTGCTAAATTGAGCGAAAATTAATAACATAATTCCTAAAGCCGCACACGAAAAAGGGAAGAGGCAAGCGCCAATAAACACGCAATTGGTTTTCATTTGTGCTAGCCTACTTTCGCAGGTAAGCAAAATGTGCCTAATAAATAAGCAGAACAATAAAATGCCAAATAAACTGGCAGTAATAATGCACAATACTAAAGAGCCTAGGCCACTAAAGGAGATATCTGACATAAAACAGTTTTTTACTGTTTAACGCCCTTTTAACTCTCAAATTGTAATTGACTGAGGTAGCGGTATAAACCACCTTCTTTTTGCATCAATTCTTGGTGGGTTCCACTTTCTAAAATGGTTCCATTTTCTAACACCAAAATACTGTCTGCTTCGCGAATGGTAGCTAAACGGTGAGCAATGATAATGGAGGTTCTGTTTTTCATCAACTCTTCTAAAGCCTCTTGCACCAAGCGTTCCGATTCCGAGTCGAGTGAAGAAGTTGCTTCGTCTAAAATAAGTATTGCAGGGTCTTTTAATAAGGCTCTAGCAATGGCAATACGTTGGCGTTGCCCACCCGAAAGTTTAATACCACGTTCGCCCACTAAGGTATCATAGCCTTCGGGGAAACTGGTGATAAATTCATGGGCATTGGCTCGTTTAGCAGCTTTAATTATTTCTTCCTTGCTAGCACTAAGTTTACCGTAGGAAATGTTTTCTAAAATACTTGCGCCAAATAACAATACATCTTGGGGCACAATAGCCACCTGATTACGAATATCTGTTAAGCTGAAGTGGGTAGATGGTTTTTCATCAAATAAGATTTCACCTACGTTAGCTTCATAAAAACGTAAAATAAGAGAAGCTAAAGTTGATTTACCGGCCCCACTTGGCCCAACAATGGCAATTTTTTGACCTGCTTTGGCACTAAAACTCAATTCTTTTAGAACAGGCATTTCAGGTCGAGAAGGATAGGTAAAAGAAACCTTCTTAAAGCGTAAATCACCTTTAATGAGTTGTTTTATCTTATTTTCATCGGTATTTATAGAAATCTCTTCATTTTCTTCATGCAAAATTTCTAACACCCTTTCGCTAGCACCCACGGCTTTTTGTACGTTGGCGTATAATTCAGGGAAGCTCCCCATGGCTGCACCTACAAAAATGGCATATAAAATGAAGGTGGTTAAGCTACCTACAGAAAGTTCTCCGCCAGCAACCAGCACCGAGCCGTACCAAATAACAGCAACTATAGCTCCGAATAAACAGAAAATTACAAAGGAAGCGAAGGCCCCACGATAGGTAGCTCCTTTTAGGGCAATTTTTACTACCTTTTTTAAATTATTTTCGTAACGATTGGCCTCGTAGGCTTCATTTACAAATGCTTTTACATTGGAAATTCCTTGTAAGGTTTCTTGTACCACGGTGTTAGATTCGGCTAACTGATCTTGTGCAGCTCTGGACACTTTACGTATAAATCGACCAAATACTACTGCCGCTACAACTAAAATGGGTAAAATGGTTAGGTTGAGTAGCGTTAGTTTTGGCGATACTACTACCAAGAGCGAAATTCCACCTATAAGCAGAACAATTTGTCTAAAAAGTTCGGCTAGGGTAGTGGTTAAGGTATCCTGAATTTGAGATAAATCGGACGATATGCGGCTATTCAATTCGCCCACTCTGCGGTTAGCAAAGAAATTCATGGGCAGTGTAATCAAGCGGAAATAGGTATCTCTACGGATATCGGCTAACGCTCTTTCGGCAACTTCAACAAATAAACGTATTCTAAAAAAGGATACAAACGATTGAATAAATAAGATGCAAAAACAAACAATGCCAATGGTATTGATGTTTACAGGAATAAAGCTAAATTTTTGCTTGCCTTGTGCGGCATCAATCATGGCACCTAATAAAGATGGAAATGCTAACCCTGTTAGGCTAGAAAGTAATAAAAATAACATACCAAAGGCAAACTTAACGCGATAGGGTTTTAGATAGCGAAGGAGTTCCGAAATGTTTCGAATACTCTGTTTGGTTATTTTGGTTTTTGGAAGTTCTTCGGCTTGTGTATTTCCGCTATTTAATGTTGATTTAGCCATTAGTTGGTTACGAAATTAGGCGTAAAAATAGGCAAAAAAAGCCGTTTTATCTTAGTATGTATACGTGGTAGCTTGGCTTATTTTTTACCTAGAAAGTTGATAAGCACTTGTAAAGATTGTTTGGGATTTTCCTCCATTGGGGTATGGCCAAGGTTTTTAAGTACCACAAGCGTGTCGTTGGGTAAATCTGCGTGAAAGTTCTCGGCCACTGTGAGTGGAATTAATAAATCTTTATCGCCCCAGAGTATAAGAGTTGGAGTTTTTATGTTTTTTATTTGGAGATAGGTGGAATCGTTTAATAACGTTTTAAATGTTGACATACGCTCTATGAAAGCTTGACGATTTCCAGCTCTCAATGCCAAGTTGAAATAACGATCTACTAAGTCTGGCTCAACTTTTGTTTTGTCGGCATACACGTTTTCTATGCTTTTTTGAACAATAAACCTAGGGGTAATGAATTGAAAAATATTATTTAATACTGGAACTCCTGCCAATTGAAATGCCATAGGTACCGATTTTGATTCCATAGGGTAGCCAGCAGCATCTATCAATATCAATTTGTAGACTTCGGTTGGATAATTAAGTGCGTACCGCCAAGCAATGGCACCTCCTAAAGAATTGCCCCCTAAAATGCATTTTTTAACATCCAATTTTTCTAAAAAATGGTGCATAAATTGAGCATAATATTCTTGAGAATAATCGCCGGTTTTATTAGGTCCGGTAAGGCCATAAGCAGGTAAATCCATGCTAATTACCCGATGTGTTTGTTTTAATTCTTTTACCCAGGCCTCCCAGGTATGTAAACTGGCTGCAGTGCCATGAATCAACACAATAGGTGTGCTATCGGCCCGATTTCCTTCATCGCGGTAGTGTACCAATACATCGTTTACTTGAATAAATTTTGATGGAGCAGGGGCATAGGTGTCTTTTAATTCAGCTAGCGGAATATCATTTTGCCAATAAACCGCACAAAAAGAAGTGCATAGTAGTAAAAAAGTGAGAAATAAATAAGTGATAATTTTCATATCAATTAACGTTGTTTAAAGTCCAAGCCTCGGCTTTGTTGTTAAAAAGTAGTTTAACCTTCGACCAAATTTCTCTAAAAAATTCCGATTGACGGTAGCGTTCTAAATGAACTTCGCTGCTCCAGGTGCTAATGGTAAAATACGTATCGGTATCACTGGTGCATTTAAAAATTTCTAAACTGTTAAAACCATCACTTTTTGCCAATAGCTGTTTATTTTGGTTAAAAATTTCTAAAAATTCGGAAATTTTGCCGGACTGGAAGTTGAGTTTAACTATTCTGGTAATCATTTTGAGAATTCTATACGTACAATATCGCCTAAACCTAGGCCGAGCAAACCGCTTGCATTTCCTTTGTTTATAGCAATTTCTAAGTGATTGCTTATACCAAATAAACACAGTTTTTCTCCTTCCGGAACTTCGTTATAATGCCAACTAAGTGTGTTTATAGATTCGTTTCTACGGAAATATAAATTGAAATTTCGCTTTTTCTGGTAACGGGTAAAAATATCTTTAGTAATATTTGTAATTACATTTTGGAATGAATCAATATAAATAACGGCCCCCCTTATCACATCGTCATTAATAACCGGTTGTAAAGTAAGGCGTTGTTCTAATTGACTCATCGGCAGGCCTATATCAGAAAGTTTACCACCACTAGCTAAAAGGCAAGCAGCTTTCGAAAAAATATCTGAAAGTGGGAAATGCAGATAATCCAAATCTTGCATAATATTAATTTCTACTATTTCCTCTGGCTCTGAATCGAAAAGAAGTGAAAAAATACCATTATCGGATCCCACAAAATAATGGCCCTTGTAGCGCATAGCTAGGTAGCGGGTGCGCTCGTGGTACACCGAATCAATTCCAATTAAGTGGACGGTTTCTTGCGGAAAATAATGAAAGGCATTTTTAAGCACAAAAGCAGCATGAGGTATATTGAAAGCAGAAATATCGTGCGTTATATCTACAATATTAACGGTAGGCAATAGCGTTACAATGCTACCTTTTAGGGCTGCTTGGTAAAAATCTTTAGATCCCAGATCGGTAGTTAACGTAATTATTGCCATTAAAAAAGATTCCTTTTTGTGCTTATATTTGCTAGCGGTAAACCGCATACAAATATTCAATTTTTTATCGCATAAAAAAACGTATTTTTAAAAGCAAATAACAATCATTTTCACTTGAACGAATTTACCCAAACCCTAGAGCAAGTAAACCCCATAATAGTGTGGGGTGCCAACAACGAAAACTTTGAAGCCTTAAAAAAACAGTTCCCAAAACTGAAAATTGTGGCTAGAGGTACTGAACTAAAAGTATTGGGCGATGAAACAGAATTACATCTTTTTCAAGCTAAGTTTATCGAAATCTTAAAGCACATTGAGCAATACCAATCGCTTACACCCAACGATATACTACATATTTTAGGAGCTCCCAACACTTTGCCTGATACCGAAAAACCAACAGAGAAAATAAACGGATCTGAACCCATTGTGTTTGGCCCTAATGGTATTGTGGTAAAAGCCCGTACAGCTAACCAACGCCGCATGGTAGAGAGCATTGCTACAAACGATGTAATTTTTGCTATTGGACCTGCGGGTACAGGAAAAACATATACAGCTGTAGCTTTAGCTGTACGATCTCTAAAAAATAAAGAAATTAAGCGCATTATTTTAACCCGACCGGCAGTAGAAGCAGGCGAAAATCTGGGTTTTTTGCCTGGTGATTTAAAGGAGAAAATAGATCCGTATTTGAGACCCTTATACGATGCACTAGACGATATGATTCCAGCTGAAAAGCTGAAATTATATTTAGAAAATAGAACCATAGAAATTGCGCCATTGGCTTTTATGCGTGGGCGCACACTCGACAATTGCTTTGTAATTTTAGATGAAGCCCAAAATGCTACCAATTTGCAGTTGAAAATGTTTTTAACTCGTATGGGGCCTACTGCTAAATTTATTGTTACTGGAGACGTAACACAGGTTGATTTGCCAAAAATTCAGCAATCGGGCTTACATACCGCCTTGCGTATTTTACCTGAAATAAAAGGTATCGATATTATTTATTTAAGTGGAGAAGATGTAGTGCGCCACAAATTGGTAAGAAGAATTTTAGAAGCCTACGGCGATATACAGAAATAAGCATGCAAGCAATAAAAGAAACCCATTTCGAATTTACAGAGCAAACAACTTTTTACAAAGGTAAAGTAAGGGATGTGTACACCATTGCTAACAACTTGCTTGTTATGGTAGTTAGCGATCGTATTTCTGCCTTTGATGTGGTATTGCCCGAGGCTATACCCTATAAAGGACAAGTGCTCAATCAAATTGCGTCTAAATTTTTAAAGGCTACCGATGATATTTTGCCCAATTGGGTAATAGCTAGTCCCGACCCCATGGTAACCATTGGCAAAATGTGTACGCCATTTAAAGTAGAAATGGTTATTAGAGGCTATTTAGCAGGCCATGCTTGGCGGGAATATGCTGCTGGTAAACGCAGCGTATGTGGCGTAACCTTGCCCGAAGGTTTGAAAGAAAATGATGTTTTACCACAACCCATTATTACACCAACTACCAAGGCCGCGGTTGGGCACGATGAAGATATTTCTAGAGAAGATATTTTAGCTCAAGGAATTGTATCGGAGGTAGATTATAGCCAATTAGAAAAATATACCCGAGCCCTTTACCAACGTGGTACAGATATGGCTAAAGAAAGAGGCCTAATTTTAGTAGATACTAAATATGAGTTTGGTAAAGATGCCGATGGAGTAATTACCTTAATCGATGAAATTCACACACCTGATTCGTCGCGGTATTTTTATGCCGATGGCTATGCTGAACGCCAAGCAAGTAACGAGCCTCAGCGGCAGCTCTCTAAAGAATTTGTTCGTAAATGGCTCATCGAAAACGGATTTCAAGGCAAAGAAGGACAACAAGTACCCCATATGAGTGCCGAATGGGTGTCTGCCATATCTGAACGTTATATTGAGCTATTTGAGCAAATTACCGGCGATACCTTTCAGCGTTATGAAGGAAAAGATGTATCAGGCCGCATATTTCAAAATATTAAGTCTAGTTTAGCGCAATTAAGCGCATAAGCTAAAAGCATTACATGCTATACCATGAAATTTGAGCTTACTATTTTAGGAAGCAGTTCGGCTACACCCATTCATGGTAGAAATCCCAGTGCTCAACTACTCAATATCAACGAAAAAATTTACCTCATTGATTGTGGCGAAGGCACGCAACAGCAATTGTTGCGTTTTAGATTAAAAGCTGCGAAAATAGATACCATATTTATCAGTCATTTGCATGGCGATCATTATTTGGGGCTAATGGGTTTATTATCTTCTATGCATTTTGTGGGGAGAACAAAAGTACTGACGCTTTTTGGCCCTCCCGAATTGCATGAATTGCTTCAACTTCATTTTAAATATTCGGCTACCCAATTACGTTTTCCACTTATTTTTAAGCCAACTCAGGTTACTGCTCCTGTAATTATTTTAGAAAATTCGGATGTAGTAGTAGAAACAATAATTTTAACTCATCGCTTACATTGTACGGGATTTAAATTTACCACAAAGCCTGCCTTACCCACACTTAGGGAGGATAAAGTACTTGACTTAGCAATTCCTGTAGCGCACAGAGCCTTAATTAAGAAAGGTTTTTCATTCACCGATGCCTCGGGTATGGTACATACGGCCGATTCGCTAACCCTGCCGCCACCACCTAAAAAGAGTTTTGCCTATTGCTCCGATACACTTTGCAATGGTTCTTATGCAAAGCAATTAGAAGGGGTAGAGCTTTTGTACCATGAGAGTACCTTTTTACATGATATGATAGATAGGGCCAATGAAACCTATCATACTACCGCATTACAGGCAAGTACATTGGCTGCAAAAGTAGGAGTAAGGCGTTTGCTGATTGGACACTTTTCTGCCCGATACAAAGATTTAACACCGCTGTTAGAGGAAGCACAATCGGTTTTTAAGGCTACTCAATTGGCTATAGAAGGAGAAACATTCTCTATTTAATTCAGCTTATTTTTTTCCGCCACCAAATACAGAGAAGTGTACATAGCGCTTCGGATTGGCTTTTAAATCAATCATTAACTTATCCAAATTTTCAGCAGACTGTGCTAAATTATCGTACAACTTTTTATCGTTTATTAATAAGCCAATACTGCCTTCACCGGCATTTATTTTAGAAATCACTTGCTGTAAATCTTTAACAGCTTGATTGGCATTTATAAGCGTTTCTCCGATGTTAGCTTTGGCAGTTTGGTCGCTTATTTGCTCAAAATTGGCTACTATGGTACTTATTTTCTGATTGTTATTTTTAAAATTAGTAGAAATAGATTGCAGGTTAGATAAAATGCCCGATATTTTAGCAGTTTCAGAATCCATTAGGCCATCTACTTTTTTAGAGGTACGTTCTAAATTTTCGAGCGTATTGGCAATGCTAGCAAAACTGCGGTCGAAGTTTTTCTGAAATTTAGGATTTAAGGTATTGTTAACCGATTCTAGAATAGAATCTAAACGGCTAGCAATTTGATCGGCTTTCTTTTGAATTGGTTTCACTTGATCCATAAATCCTTCTTGAATAAAGGCAGTTAAGGTGTCGCCATCAGCAGCAAAGGTCTTACTGTTGCCCAATTCGAATACAATGGCTTTTCCTCCTAACAAATCGGTGCTTTCTAAACGAGCAATGGTGTTTTTAGGAATGTTATAGCCCGGGCTTATTTGAAATTCGGCAATAATTTTACCATCTGGAGCTAAGCTAAGTTTAGAAACCCTACCAATTTTAAAACCATTAACCAATACAGGTTTAGATTCGGTAAGCCCGTCTATATTTGGATAAACAGCATAATACTCATCTTCTCTCATAAACAAATCGGTGCCCCTTAAAAAGCTATAGCCCAATATTAAAACAGTAATGGCTGCCGTGGCCAATATGCCTACTTTTGTTTCGTTAGATATTTTCAAAATCTTTTGTTTTAAGCTTTCTAATCTACTTCAAGTTGTTTCTTATACGTTTGAATTGCTTTAAGCAAACAATCCACTATTTCTTGTTGTCCGGTTTCAGAATTCATATAGGCTTCTTCTTCTGGATTAGAAATGAAGCCAATTTCGGTTAATAAAGCAGGCATACCGGCTCTGGCTAATACGGCCAAGCTTTTTTCTTTCACACCCCGATCAATACGGCCTGTTTTTACATATTCATCTTGCATAAATGTAGCCAATTTAATGCTCTGTTCTCTGAAACTATTTTTTAAAAAAGAAAACATGATGATACTTTCAGGATCTTTTGGGTCGTAGCCTTCGTAATTGTCTTTGTAATCCTTTTCTAGTAAAATAGAGGCGTTTTCTCGTAATGCAATGTCCTGCTCGTCCATTCGCCCAAAACCAGAAACGAATGTTTCTACTCCGCTAGTACTGGTACTTTGGGTGGTAACGGTAGAATAAGTGGGTACTTTTTTACCTTTCTTATTACGATGATAACCTGTTATTACAGTTTTCTTGTAAATAGGCATGGAGTTACAATGTATAGAAATAAATAAATCTGCCTTTACTCTATTAGCTAAACCGATACGTTCGTACAAGGGTACAAAAACATCGGTTGTTCGTGTATATACCACTTTTATGTCTTTAAGTTGTTCTTCTATGGCTTTTCCCAGGCGTAAAGCAGTCATTAATGTCACATCTTTTTCTTTAGAAATTGCCCCATGTGTTGCACCGTCTTGCCCACCATGGCCTGCATCTATTACAATTGTTTTTATGCGATAAGGCGTAGGTAGAGGCCGTTTGCCACTAGAAATAAATGGCATAAGTATTAAAACCGTTAAGAAAGCAGAAATCGGTCTGATGAATGGGATATTTTTCATTAATTTTGAACGATTTTTCGAGTTAAACATTTACAAAAATAGTATTCATCGGCTAATTTGAAATTAAAAAAAGGTCTTTTTCTATTTATTCTGTTTAATTGTTTCTATTTAGGGGCAATGGGTACTCTTTATGCGCAAAAAAAGCCTATTACTAAATTTCCTGCAGTACAGGTTGATACCATTAAACAAACAAATTCTAAATCGCCAAAATTAGATGCTTCTGTAAAGTATACAGCCGAAGATTCTATTCGTTTTGATAAAAAAAATAGCATTATTTACCTTTATGGTAGAGCTCGAGTAAATTACACCGACTTTGAATTAGATGCCGACTACATCCGTTTAGATCAAAAAAATAGTTCAGTTTTTGCGAAAGGTGCATTTGATCCGATAACTAATCGCTATAGGGGTCGTCCAATTTTAAAGCAGGGTGCCGATCAGCCTATTACCACCGATTCTCTATTGTTTAATATTTATACAAAAAAAGGTAAATCTTACGGTGTTTTTTCTGAAGTAGATGGGGGGTATTTGCAAGCCAAACAGTTTAAAAAAAATCAATTCGACGAAGGATTTTTTAAAAATGGTATTTATAGTACGTGTAATTTAGATCACCCTCACTTTGGAATTTTTATTACTCGGGGTATCGTAACTGAAAAACAAATTGTTACCGGACCATCTTACCTGCAAATTGAAGATGTTCCAATTCCGGTGGGTATCCCATTCGGTTTTTTCCCGAAAGCAAACCGAAGAGCTTCAGGTATTTTATTCCCCACTTTTGGAGAAGATGCAACCCGAGGTTTCTTTATGCGTGATTTTGGTTATTATATTGGCCTAAATGAGTATTGGGATATGACATTAAGGTCTAGCTTATATAGCCGAGGTTCTTATGATTTAAGTATGGCCGCACGTTACCAAAAACGCTATAAGTTTGATGGTAATCTTAATTTACGTTATTCATCTACTCGTACAGGTATTGAAGGAACTCCAGGCTATAAACCATTTAAAGATTTTAATTTACAATGGAGTCATACACAACGCCCAGAGGCTAATCCGGGTACTACTTTTACTGCTTCGGTAAATGCAGGTACTTCTAGCTATTTTACCAATACTGCAGCTGGAGGTACGTATAATATTGATCAATTAACCCGGAATACACTTTCTTCCAATATTAGTTATGGAAAAACCTTTGCCAATGGTTTATTTAACTTTACATCAAGTTTAAGTCATAGGCAAGATATGCAACAAAAAACAATGTATTTAGAGTTGCCAACCTTCAGTCTAAATATGAGTACCATCAGTCCGTTCGATTCTAAAAATAGAATCGGTGATCAAAAATGGTACCAGCGGATTAATGTTGGATATAGTTTACGTGGAACCAACACCCTAGATACCAAAGAAGATTTGCTGTTTAAGGCTGGAGCACTAAAAAACCTGCGAAATGGCTTTCAACATACCGTTCCTATTAGTTTCTCTCAAAATCTATTTAAGTTCTTTAATTTAAATACAGGGGTTAATTATACCGAGAATTGGTATACCAAAACCATTCGAAAACAATGGTCTTCGGCAGAAAACAAAGTGTTAATAGATACCGTTCCTGGTTTTAGCCGATCTTATGAATATGGCTTAAATTCAGGATTAACTACTAAATTTTACGGCCAAGTAAACTTCAAAAAAGGACGTTTAATGGCCCTTAGACACGTTTTAACTCCATCTGTAAGTTTCAACTACCGCCCAGATTTTAGTGCTTCACAATTTGGATATTATCAAGATGTTCAGAGCAATGCTCAAGGTGCGATTTCACAGTATTCAATTTATGAGCAAGGTGTTTATGGTTACCCAGGTAGAGGGAAAGTTGCGGGAATTGGATTTAGTGTAGATAACAATATTGAAGCGAAAGTAAAATCAAAACTCGATAGCTTGAGTAAAGGAGTAAAAATACCCATTTTGCAGGGGCTTAGTTTTTCAGGAAACTATAATTTCGCTGTTGACTCGTTTAAATTATCTACTATAGGTTTTTCTGGTAGAACTTCGCTTTTAAAACAAAAACTCGGTGTAAATTTCTTCGGCTCCTTAGATCCATACCAACTCAATAGCAACGGAGTACGTATTAATAAGTATGCTATTTCAAATGGTAAATTAGTGCGATTAACTAATATTGGTATTTCACTCGACTTTAGTTTAAATTCATCAGGATTGACAAAAAGTCAACCAAAAACAAAAAATACTTTAACTACCCTTACTCCTGAACAAGACGAGCAGCTTGACCTTATTAACCGAAATTCTGAAGCTTTCGTTGACTTTAACATTCCTTGGAACTTTAGAGCATCTTACAATTTCAACTATTCAAAATCAGGTTTAGTAGCTTACAGAACCAATACGCTAAACTTTAATGGCGATTTTAGTATAACACCATTATGGAAACTTACCTATACTTCCGGTTACGATTTTCAACAGAAAAAAATTAGCTTAACTCAAGTAGGGGTTTATAGAGACCTTCATTGTTGGGATTTATCTTTCGGCTGGATTCCTTTTGGAACCTACAGAAGTTATACGGTTGATTTACGAGTAAAAGCCTCCATTCTACAAGATTTAAAACTAAGCAAACGACGCGATTACTTTACCCAATTTTAATATGTTAGCAGAGATTATAACCATAGGCGATGAAATACTGATAGGGCAGGTAGTGGATACAAACTCGGCTTGGATAGGCAAAAAATTGAGCAAAATTGGCGTACGAGTACAACAAATTACATCCATTTCCGATCAAAAAGAAGCCATTATGCAAGCTCTTAAAGCTGCATCTACACGTGTGGATATTGTATTGCTTACCGGTGGTCTTGGCCCAACAAAAGACGATATTACCAAGAAAACTTTAGCTGAATACTTTAATGTTGGTTTTAAACAAGATGTAGACACCCTTACAAGAGTAACAGCATTTTTTGAAAAATTTAAAGCCCCTTTATTGACTATAAATAAAGCACAAGCTGATGTGCCCGAAAACTGCATAGTTTTGCAAAATAAAAATGGTACTGCACCGGGTATGTGGTTTGAGCAAGACAATTGCATTATTGTATCCATGCCGGGAGTGCCATTTGAGATGAAATACTTAATGGAAGAAGAGATTTTACCACGCATTAAACAAAAAGCCAATTTGCCGGCTATTGTGCATCATACGCTGTTAACGGCCGGTATTGGCGAATCCTTCCTTTCTGAACGTATTACCCAGGTAGAAAACAACCTGCCAAGTCACATAAGTTTGGCCTATTTGCCAAAATTGGGGCAGGTCCGTTTACGTTTAACAGCTTTGGGAACGGATAAAAAAAACCTAGAAACAGAAGTGCAAGGCCTTGCCAATCAAATTAAAAAGTTAATAGGGCCCTACTTTATTACCGACGCTGATTTGCCTTTTGAGAAGGTAATTTTAGACTTTATGGAAGCCCGTAAACTAAAACTAGTATTAGCAGAGAGTTGTACTGGTGGGTTTTTAGCACATCAGTTTACCCAACATGCTGGTTGTAGTTCGGTTTTCGAAGGAAGTGCCGTGGCCTATTCCTACGACCTTAAGGAGCGTATGCTTGGTGTAAATCATCAAACCTTATTAACATTTGGTGCCGTTAGTGCTGAGGTAGTGGAAGAAATGGTACAAGGAGCTTTAGCAAAATATCACACAGACTACGCCGTTTCTATAAGCGGTATAGCGGGCCCAGATGGTGGTATGCCTGAAAAGCCTGTGGGTACAGTGTGGATTGCCGTAGCCAATAAAACTAAAGTAATTAGCCGCAGATTTGAGTTTGGCTATAAACGTAAAGAAAATATTGAACGCTCGGCAGCCAATGCCTTGCTTATGCTTTATAAGTTACTAACAGAAGATTACGCTTCATAAAAAAGGCTTATTTTTGCATCAAACCTCTTAAAACTATGGCTGAATATCAGTTAACTCTTCCTAAAATGGGCGAAAGCGTTGCCGAAGCTACCCTAATAAAATGGGTAAAAAATATTGGCGATACGATTCAAGCAGATGAAATTATTTTAGAAATTGCTACCGATAAGGTAGATTCTGAAGTTCCTTCGCCCGTAGCCGGTAAACTGATAAAAGTGCTATTTAACGAAAATGATGTAGTGCAGGTGGGTGAGGTAATAGCACTTATTGAAACTGAAGGGGGTGGCTCTAGCAGCCCAGTGCCTCCAGTAGCGCCCGCTCCTGAAGCCATTCCTGAAGTAGAAATACCAATTATAGCCGATATTCCCGGTATTAAAGAATTAGTTGCAGATACAATTGTTGCAGTAGAAGCTGATTTCAACCAAAGTGATAAGTTTTATTCGCCTTTGGTAAAAAGTATTGCTACTGCGGAAGGTATTCCTTTAAGCGAATTAGATCAACTGGTGGGAAGTGGTGCTGATGGTAGAGTAACCAAACAAGATTTAGTAGACTATATGGCCAATAAAGGTGCTGGTTCCAGCAAATCGCAGGCCCCTAAATCCGGTTCAGCAGAAAGCCCTAAAACCACATCTAAACCCATACAAGTATTTTCTGGTTCTGATGAAATTATAGAGATGGACCGTATGCGTAAACTCATAGCCGAACATATGGTTATGAGCAAGCAAACGTCGCCTCACGTTACTTCTTTTGTTGAGGCCGATGTAACCAATGTGGTGCGTTGGAGAGATCGCGTAAAAAGTACGTTTGAAAAACGTGAAAACGAAAAATTAACCTTTACACCAATTTTTATTGAGGCTGTAGCCAAAGCTATTAAAGATTTTCCGATGATAAACATATCGGTAAATGGTCATCAAATAATTGTAAAGAAAAACATTAATATAGGAATGGCAACTGCCTTACCATCAGGTAATTTAATAGTGCCAGTAATTAAACGTGCCGATTTATTAAATATGGTTGGCTTAAGTAAATCGGTAAATGATTTAGCCAATCGTGCACGCCAAAATAAACTACAACCCGATGAGGTAAGAGATGGTACATTTACCTTAACCAATTTGGGTTCTTTTGGCAATATTATGGGTACTCCCATTATTAACCAACCCCAAGTAGCCATTTTAGCTGTGGGTGCTATAAAGAAAAAACCTGCTGTATTGGAAACTCCTGATGGGGATGTAATTGCCATCAGACATATGATGTTTCTATCCTTATCCTACGATCACCGAGTAGTAGATGGCGGTTTGGGTGGTTCTTTTGTACGTAGAGTAGCCGATTACTTAGAGGCTTGGGATGTAAATAGAGAAGCTTAATTTTAAGCTAAGGCTTGCGCCAAATCAGCTTGTAAATCTGTTATATTTTCCAACCCTACCGATACACGAATAAGATTTTTAGGTGTTTTGGTATCCGGCCCCTCTACAGAAGCACGGTGTTCTAATAAACTTTCTACACCACCTAAACTGGTAGCTTGAGTAAATATTTTCACGCTATTACATACCTTTCGGGCAGCTTCTTCGCCATCTTTTACCAAAAAAGAAATTATGCCGCCAAAACCACATTGCTGTTTTTTAGCTAATTCGTGTTGCGGATGGCTGGCTAAACCCGGATAAAACACAGATTCTATTTTTGGGTGTTTTTCTAAAAAGCTAGCCAATGCTTGTGCATTTTCTAAATGCCCTTTCATGCGGTAAGGCAAGGTTTTAATACCACGAACAGTCATATAACAATCAAAGGGAGCGGGAACTGCCCCAGAAAGGTTTTGAATAGTTCTAATTTTTGTCCAAAAATCATCGGCTGTTTTGCAAATAAGGGCGCCACCCAATACATCACTATGCCCACCCAAGTATTTAGTAGTAGAATGCATCACGATATCGGCTCCCAAAGCTAAAGGACACTGAAAAATTGGCGTAGCAAAGGTATTATCACAAGCCACTTTAATGGCATGCTTTTTAGCCAAACTGCAAACGGCAGCTATATCACTAATTTTTAATAATGGATTAGAAGGGCTCTCCAACCAAATTAATCGGGTAGTGGGTTTAATGGCTTTTTCAATCGCATCCAAAGAGGTAGTATCTACAAAATCTACACTTAAAACACCTTTAAACACTTGCAGGAGTGCATTGCGTAAGCCGTGATACATATCATCGGGCGCAATGACGTGGCTCCCGGGTTCCAAGGCTTGAAATACTGCCGAACCGGCGGCATTGCCCGAAGAGAATGCACAGGCATCAGCGCCATGTTCTAAGGCAGCTAAAACCTTTTCTAATGAACGTCTGTTCGGATTATCGCTACGGGTATACATGTAGCCATCGGGGTAATTCCCATCTGCATCTCGTTCAAAGGTGGTAGAAAGACTAATGGGCTGAATTACTTCGCCTGTTAAGCTATTTACGGTGTTGCCAGCATGTATGGCTATAGTTTCAATTTTCATAGTATATAATCCTTTCGTAAACTTAACAAATGCGTGGCTTTATCCCAACAATAGGATTAATTATTGTGTGCCGAATGTGTATTTTTGTAAAAAAATATAGCTGCCATGTCTTCCACGCTTTCTTTTTTAGTATCCGATCCTTCTTTGCCTATAGAACTCAAAGCTATTGCGCAAAAAGTACAACAAGGTAAACGCATTAGTCCCGAAGAAGGGATTTTGCTCTACGAAAAAGCAGATCTTTCTTATTTAGGCGTTTTAGCTAATTTTATTCGAGAACAAAAGCATGGCCATAAAACGTATTTCAATCGTAATTTTCATATAGAACCCACCAATTTATGTGTGTACGATTGTAAATTTTGTTCCTATTCTCGTTTATTAAAACAAAAAGACGAAGGGTGGCAGTTTACTAAAGAGGATATGATGAACATCGTAAAATCATACGATGGAAAGCCCGTAACCGAAGTACACATTGTTGGTGGTGTATTGCCGCAGTATGATGTTGATTTTTATGTGGATTTATTTCAGTCTATTCGTGTGCACCGAGCAGATTTACACATTAAAGCGCTTACGCCAGTAGAGTTTCATTATATCTTTAAAAAAGCTAAAATTGATTATGCTACTGGCATGAAATTGATGAAAGAAGCTGGCTTAAACTCCATTCCTGGTGGTGGTGCCGAAATATTTGCACCTGAAATTAGAGAGCAAATTGCAAAAGATAAGTGTACGGGTGCACAATGGTTAGAAATTCATGAAATTTGGCATAATTTGGGCATGCGTTCCAATGCCACCATGTTATATGGCCATATAGAAAAGTACGAGCATCGTATTGATCATATGGAGCAATTACGCCAATTACAAGATCGTACGGGTGGTTTTCAAACCTTTATTCCGTTGAAATTCAGAAACCAGGATAATCAATTATCGCATCTAACTGAAGTAAGTGTGCTCGAAGATTTGCGTAATTATGCCATTGCTAGAATTTATCTTGATAATTTCGATCACATTAAAGCGTATTGGGCCATGATCAGTCGGCAAACTGCACAACTTTCTTTGAGTTTTGGGGTGAATGACGTAGATGGAACCCTAGACGACACCACCAAAATTTACACCATGGCTGGTGCCGAAGAACAAAATCCGGCCATGAGCACGCAAGAATTGGTGAATTTAATTAAACAAGTTGGCCGCCATCCTTTAGAACGTGATACTCATTATCACGTTATTCAAGATTTTAAGGATATAGTGTTTGACGATGAAGTAAAACCCAACTATTACCCCTTACCGGTATTGAATTAATGTATACAGCCAAAACATTTTACATTATTAGGCACGGCGAAACCGATTTAAACAGCCAAGGAATAATTCAGGGCCGTGGAATGAATACCGATTTAAATGAAAAAGGTGCAGTACAAGCTGCAGCTTTCTTTAATGCATACCAACACATTCCATTCGATATAGTTTATACTTCAACCTTAAAGCGCACCCACCAAACAGTTTCTCGATTTATTGAGAAAAATATTCCTTGGAAACAGCATGCTGGTTTAGATGAATTGGCTTGGGGAATTTATGAAGGCAAACCATCAGAAATTACCAAATCGGCATTTTTAGCCTTAACAACAGCATGGTTAGAAGGTGCGGTACACGAAAAGTTTGAAGCTGGCGAAAGCCCTATAGAGGTTCAAAATAGACAATTAGAAGCTTTAGAAGAGTTAAAAAAACTACCAGAAGATGTATCCAACGTGTTAATATGTATGCATGGTCGAGCATTACGCATATTCTTATGCGTGTTATCTGGTTTATCCTTATCGAAAATGGATACATTCCCGCACACTAACACCACTTTGTATAAAGTGCATTTTGATGGTGAGGGCTTTGAAATTCAGGAATACAACAATACTCAGCATCTAGTCTAAAATGAGCGATAAAATTAACGTTTCTGCGGTTTCTTATACCAATACCAAACCTTTTGTGTACGGGCTTACCCATTCGCCGGTAGCATCGCACATTAACTTAAGTTTAGATATACCCGCTACCTGTGCCGATAAATTGTTGAACAATGAAGTAGATCTTGGCTTGGTTCCTGTAGCTACATTACTGCACATGCCACAGTATGAATTGGTTTCCGATTACTGCATTGGAGCTGTAGGGGCGGTCAATTCGGTATTCATTTTTTCAACCAAACCAATTGAAGAAATTCAAAGTATTTGCTTTGATGCACAATCTAGAACCTCTAATTTATTAGCCCAGGTGCTTATGAAGCATTTGTGGAAAAAAGAAGTACAATGGTTAAGTGAAGGACAGGCAGATGCATTTGTAGAGATTGGCGACCGCACCTTTGGGAAAAAAGCACAGTATGCATATAGTTACGATTTATCAGAATGCTGGTTCAGTTTAACTCAACTTCCTTTTGTATTTGCAGCTTGGGTAAGTGTAGTAAAATTACCTCAACACTTTTTAAGTTTATTTAATGAAGCTCTAGCTTTTGGTATCAATAACCGCAATGAGCTAATAGAAAGTTTAGCAAAAGAAAACCTAGCTATTGATTTAAGGCACTATCTTACCCAATCTATAGATTACCAATTCGATTCCCAAAAACGTTTAGGACTTAGCAGGTTTTTAGAGTTGGCAAGTACGCTCTAATACCAACTTTATTGTTTTATCAATCGTTTTACTCGGGTTTTTAGAAAACTCATATTTAACTCTGCTAGCTAAAATGGCATTAACCGATATGGCTTGGTGGCCTAAAATATTGGCTAAACCATAAATTCCTGAAGTTTCCATTTCTAAATTGGTTAGTCGCCAATTATCTTTTTTAATGCCCGATAATTGCTTAATAAAATTTGGAATGGTTTTAGTAAAACGCAATTCGCGGCCTTGTGGTGCATAAAAACCTGGGGCTGTAACTGTAATTCCACGAGGTAAATCTTTACCAATTTTGCGCAATAATAGTTTGCTTCCGGCACATACATAAGGTTTAAATGATTAAAAAGCTGGCGCTTGGCTCACTAATGCTCTTAAAATAGCTTTTTCTTCTCGGCTGGCTTCTAGGGAAGCCTGCTTGTAGGCATGTATTAAACCCGGAACACCCAATAAAGTGCCTCCGAAATAACGCACAACGACCACAAACACCTGAGTAAGGTTGGCGGATAAAAGAGTATTTAATATCGGTTTTCCGGCTGTTCCAGAGGGTTCTCCGTCATCATTCACTCTATATACAGAACGGTCGGTGCTTAGCCTTAGCGCTCAGCAAAAATGTCGGGCCTTGGAGTGTTCGGTCTTTAATTTAGTTAGTATTTCTTTTACATCCTCGGCCGATTGAATAGGGAAGATGTAGCAAATAAACTTGCTCCCTTTATCTTTAAAGAGTCCTTGAGCGGGTTGGTTTACGGTTAAATACGAATCGTTAAACACAGCTAGGCAAGTGAAATTAAAAGAATGGCTAGCACGGCTAGGCCAATGCCCATATAATTTAATCGACTCAATTTTTCTTTAAATAGCCATAAACCTACCAATGAACCCAAAGCAATTACGCCAATATTCATGCTGGTAAATACGATAGAAGGTTGGGTACTTAGGGCTTTATGTGCTTTTAGATAAAATAAAATATTGCCGAAATTGAAAGTGCCTAACACGATACCAAAGAGTATATTTTTAACTTTTAAGTGTTCCTTTTTAATCCAGCGGTTATAGGCTAATAGTATGATAGAAACAAAAAGGGCTAAAAGGAATACCCAAAATAGCGACGTGGTAAAGGGAATTTCGGAAAATGTAGCCAATTGTTTAAAAAACACATCAATAATACCCATTCCAATAAACACAAGAAGTGGATAAACCCAAGAATAGCTAGCGCTAGATTGATTCTGTTTCCAGGGTATTGATAAAAGTACAGCAACCATACCTACAACTATAGCTATTAATTTCTGATTAGAAATGTGTTCTCCAAAAAGTAAAAAAGCTGCTAATAAAGGTATGAGTAGAGATAAACGTTGTGCAATATCGGTACGTACTATGCCAGATTTTGTAACAGAAATGGCCAAAATAAGAAATAAGCTTGGTAGTAATATTCCTAAAAGAGCATAGGTGCCAATGGGGCTTTCTGCAGGAAAACTAAGACTCGGTTTAAATATAAATAGGCATGCCGAGGCGGCTACTATATAATTAATGGCTATGGCTTGTACCATATTTACATCATAGCGCTTAGCTACTTTTAGTAAAATGGAAACGAGTACGCTACA
>CAMCMG010000024.1:0-24494 GCA_945875895.1 Sphingobacterium thalpophilum
CAACATACCAACTATACTTATTGGCAAATTGCGATGTATTTTGTACCACTAAATTGAATGGCGCACAATTAGAGGCCGATGCGTTGCTACTAAAGGTTGCTATAGGTGGATTTAACACTGTATACGATTTGCTAACCGATTTAGAGCAACGTGTACCATCGGGCTGGGTAACAAAGGTAGTAAGTGTAACCAAATAGGTGCCTGGCGTAACAAAGCGATGCTGCGGATTGGTTTCCGTACTTGATACGCCGTCACCAAATGTCCAAACAAAATCACCTTGCGGAGAGGTATTCACAAAATTGATACTATCATCTTTACAATAGATATTTTTTGAAGTAGTAAAGCTTGATATAGGCTCTGGATATACCACAATAGTCTCCGTGGTTTCACGAACCGAACAGCCATTGGTGGCAATTAATGTTACTTGATAAGTACCACCTATTACAAAGGTATGAACCATGGTCCGAGCGGCATTTGTAATTATTGGTGTGCCATCGCCAAAATTCCAGATAAACTGATTAGCACCAGTAGAATTATTAAAGAAGGTAACGGTATGAGGAGGGCAGCCTTGTTTTTCAGGACCATTGACTACTAAATTGGCTACCACCGTGTTCGGCTTTACTTTAATTACATAACTCAACGAATCTACACCACACTCATTGGTAACAATTAATTTAGCGGTATAAAGCGTATTCACCAATACATCTTGATAAATATGCTGTACGTTTTCTAAAGTAGTGGTTGTATAAGTGTCTCCATCGCCAAAAATAAACTTGTAGGTAGCCGGATGGCCTTTAGATTGATTAGTAAAGTTTACAACCACTGGAGCACAGCCTTCAGTTTTATCTGGAGAAAATATGGAAACCGGTTTAGGACGAACTACTACAGAATCAATAAAAGTAAGATCTTTACAATCCTTGTAGGCTCTTAAACGTATCACGTACGTAGTATCGCGGTTTAACGGATGCGGCTGGAAAGTGATTGCTGGCGGATTAGCCAAGGTAGACGTTTGTCCATTACCAAAATTCCATTGATATTGAGGCCCAGTCCCTACCGGAGTAGACGTGTTGGTAAAACTCACGGTAAGTGGTCCACAACCAAGGGCTACACTTTTTGTAAAAGCAGCCGTAACATGCTTAATGGTTTGGAATGAAATTACTTTTTCGGCACTATCGCAACCAAACTTACTTAACGTAACTAATTTAATATCTACTGTAACCCCATCAGTAGCAATTGTATATGCAGGGAAAGTTGTTCCTGTACCAATTAAAACCCCATCAGCATACCATTTATAGGTTGAATTTAAATCTGGATACGGTGTTAACGTAATAACGCTACCCAAATTGAAAGGCGAACAGTTGAGCACCTTTGATGCCGAAAATTCTGCTTTGGCATTTAAACGAACAATAATTTCGTTTGCAACACTCACTGATTGCTGAGGACCATTACACAAAGCAGTATTCACAATTCTTCGGAACGAAGTAGTTTGCAACAGGGGTTGAGGCTGATAATCCTTGCCAGTAGCTCCGGTAATATTAGTCCAAGCCCCTGAACCAACTTTACTTTGCCATTGGTAGCTAAAGATTCCATCGCCACCTGTAGGACTTGACCCTATGATTATAGCGACAGGTTTGTTTATACAAACTTCAGAAATAGCCGTTATGGTATTATTAGCCAAAGCAGGCTGCACAAAAATGTAAATGGAATCGCTTACTGAACTACATGGGCCCGAACTGATAATTCTTCGGAAATACGTAGATGTACTTAAATTCATGGCAAGTGTTAAACCAGTCTGTGCTGGTAAAATATCGGTCCAGCTTGTTCCATTGGGGCTCGACTGCCATTTGTAAGTATATGTTCCTGTACCTCCAGAATGCGTTTTATCGCTAATCAGAATAGCTTGATCGGCACAAATGGTATCCACAGCGGTTTGTATTTCGTTCACAATAGCTGGATAATTTGTCAAAGTCATGGTAGCCGAACTTGGTGTACAATAGCCATTATCGATAGTCCATTTGAATGTATACACACCCACTAAAAGGTTAGAAACTGCTGAAGTTGGGTTATGTATATCCGAAATTAGTGCAACACTAGGGCCACCGGGCAACTGCGTCCATGTACCTATACCTTGTGAAGCCGGATTACCAGTTAGTTGCGAAGTAGTAACATTACACTCAGACCGATTTTCTACTTCAGCTTTTGTAACGGGTGGTAGCACCGTAATAGTGGTTGTAGCAGAGTATACTTCGTTACAAACACCACTCATTACACGGGCTCTGTATTGGTATTGGGTAATCGTATTTGCTGGCGTAGTGAGGTTAGTATAGATTAGCGTGGCCGTAGTATTTGCTATGGCTGTCCAGCTGGTACCGTTGTTGGTAGAATATTGCCATTCTACAACAGTTCCTACTTGTCCGCTTAAGGTAATGGTACCACTGTTGCTACCTTGACATACCGTATCGGCGCCTGCGGTGGTGCCTCCTACGGATGCCGGATCAACCTGGATTTTTATGCTATCGGTATATTTATTGCTTGGACATATGGTGCTTGGACCATCGCTAACTACCAGTGCTCGGTAATAGGTAGTTTTTAGCAGATTAATGAAGCTTTGAGTAGTGGTGGTATTGGCTAGTATGGTCCATACGCCGCCTACTTCTTTATACTCCCATTGTTTAATGGTTCCTACGTGGCCACTTAAGGTAATGGTGCCAGAGTTTCCGGTATCGCATACTTGGTTAATGCTACTAGTAAGTGCTCCTGATATTGGTGCGGCAAATACTTCCAGTTTCATGGTATCGGAAACTGCTGCACAGGCATTGGCATCATTTTGTACTGTCCATTTTAGAATGTAGGTGCCTGGGATTAGGTTGTTGATGCTACTTGTTGGACTGGTAGCTGCGCTAAACGTACTACCTGCTGGTCCGCTTACCACAGTCCACAAACCGGTCTCGAAACCTTTTGGTGTATTGGCTGCCAGGGTATAGGATTTGTTTGTATTGCTTTGATCGCAAAATATTTTGCTTAATCCGGCATTGGCTACTATCTCGGGGCGTACGGTTATGCTTACCTCATCTGTTGTGGGAGCACATGGTGCCAAGCCTGCAATGGTCCATTTCAGTACATAATCTCCAGGTATTAGACCTAGAATAGTTGAGCTTGGGCTAGTAGCATCAGAGAAAGTAGCACTAGAGCCAATTGGTTGGCTAGTGATTGTCCATGTTCCTGAGAAATTAGCTCCGAGATTATTTACAGCAGCTAAAGTAGCCGAGGTAAGGTTACATAGTTTTTGATCGGGGCCAGCTATGGCTGGAGGTGTTATAGGGTTAACCGTTATCGTAGTTATAGAGGAGTTTACTTCGCTACAAACGCCACTTCTAACCACAGTACGGTACTGGGTAGTTTGTGTAAGATTAAGGTATGGTTGACTTGTTAGGTTAGAGCTAATGGCTGTCCAGGTGATACCATCGGTTGACTTTTCCCAACGTATTACGTCTCCTACTTTGCCGCTAAGGGTAATGGTACCACTGTTGCTACCTTGACATACCGTATCGGCGCCTGCGGTGGTGCCTCCTACGGATGCCGGATCGACAGTTATGCTTACATCGTCTGATGTAGGTGCACATGGTGCCAGACCAGCTATGGTCCAACGTAAGGTATAGGTCTTGCCAGGTTGTAAACCGCTAACTACTGCTCCCGGATCGTTAGCATTGCTAAACGTTAGCGCTGGTGTACTTCCTCCTGGGGTAACATCGGTCCATGTGCCCAAGCCTGCAAAAGTGCTGCCCAAATTGTTTTCTGCGGTCAAAGGGCTTGAACTTAAGTTACATAGTATCTGATCTAACCCAGCTTTGGCTGGAGGGGTACCGGGATTAACTGTAATAGGAATTGATGGAGATATCTCTTCACATAAATTATGACTAAGTACCTTTCGACGCACATAAATGTTTGAAGTAGGGCTCAAGGTTAAGCTAGCACCAACCGAACCTGTAAGTACCTGCCAATTGTTGATACCATTAGGAGAAGTTTCCCAAATGTAGCTGTATAATGCGTTAAGAGATCCAGGAACATCTCCACCACTCAATACATTAGATGAAAGGATTACACTTTCTCCAACACAAATAATTGATTTATCAACCTTGATGGTATTGGTTATTGTAGAAAGTACATCAACAATTACTTTATCATTATTGGTAGGACTTGTGCAAGGTGCATTGGTCACTGTCCACTGAAACTCGTAACGAGTACCGGCTTGCAGCCCGGTTACCTTCGTATTGTATTGGCTTGGATTGGTAAAATTAGCTGCTGGACCTAAGGTTTGGATCCATACTCCGGTTCCAACAATAGGAGAAGAAGCTGCAAGCGTATATTCTGTAACCCCACAAATTTTAGCATCAGCTCCTGCTGCGGCTACTGATGGATTAGGCTTAACGGTAATTTTGTAAATCGTTGGAATGCCATCACAAGCAGCTCCATTGAAATTATATACAGGAGTTACTGTTATAGTTGCTTGTAAATCGGAGTTGCCGGTATTGGTTGCATTAAAAGCAGATACTTCGGTTTGTGGCGTTGAGTTGCTTAACAAACTTATTCCACTGCCGGCCACCGTCCATTTGAATTTAACACTCGAGCCCGAAAAAGTAGTAGCATCAGTGCTCGGTGTGAATGCAGAAATTGTTGAACCCGTACATACCGTTTGGTCTGCAATCACATTTGCGCTAATAGTAGGCAATACATACAATTTAAAACTTGTTGGGGCGCCTTCACAATAGGCACCCGTGCTGGTAGCAACTGTATAGGTTGGAGTTACTGCTATGGTTCCGAAAATGGGTTCCTTTAATGAATTACTAGAAGTGAATAAAGGAGTGGCTCCAGAGCCACTGGCACTCAAACCAATATCTGTATTATCATTTATCCAAGCAAACGTTGTGTTAGTTGCTGGATTACTTGCAAAACTAATTGGACTCACCAAAGTATTATTACAGAATGTCTTATCGGTAATGGTGGTCATTACAGGTTTTGGATTTACCGTAATTTGTACCGATGTAGAATTAATTGTGCAGGTACCGCTCATCACCGAACGTCGGAAATAGGTGGTGCTGGCAAGCGCCAAGGGTTGGTAATTTTGATTTTGTGCAGATGCAATATTTGTAAACGCACTATTATCCGTAGAGCTTTGCCATTGAAAAATATAAGTACCATTTCCACCACTTGGCATATTGCCAGTTAATTCGGCAGGTACCGTATTAAAGCAAATGGTTTGTGGGGCACTTATGGTATTACTTGCAAGAGGTAAAACAGTAATAGTAAGCTCATTGCTAGTACTCGTACATTCGTAGGAAGTTACTATGCGTCGGACTGTAAAAGTAGTATTAGTGGTATAGTTAGATAAATCTTTGGTAGAGTTGGGTAATGGATCCCAGCCACCTATTGAGTTTTTAATCTCCCAAGAATAATTAAAGTTTGATGGGAAAAGCGTAGCTACATCGCCACCAACTGGAGTACTGCCTAATATAGTTATTTGCTGGCCAGCACATGGATTAGGATTGCTAAATGAAATGGTATTGGCCGTAATTGGGTTTACGTTAGAAATGGTTGTAGTCACACTGCTAAAGCAAACCTTAGTGCTAATGGTCCATTTCAAAGTAACACTCTTACCTGCTTCCAAACCGGTTAAGGTAGCATTCGGGCTATTCGGATTGGTTATGACGGCTCCATTCGCTGCATCCACAATGGTCCAAGTTCCTACTTCATTAGCTTTAGGCGTATTTCCTCCTAACGTAAAGGTGCCTGAATTACAATTTCTTAAAAACGCTGGGCTAATAGTGGCGGGTGTAGTTGTATCCTCATTAATTAAGATAATATCATCGAAAGAATCGGCACATGGGGCATTGCTAATGGTCCATCTCAAACGGACTGATGTGCCACCTTGCAAGCCAGTAATAGTAGTGGTTCGGCTAGTTGGTGTGCTAATGGTTGCTCCATTAGCCGCACCCACAATGCTCCATACACCAGAACCAATGGTTATAGTCTGCCCTAAGCCCGAATTAGCAGACATGGTAAAGGAGCCATTATTACAATTGATGAGTGTATCTAGCGAACCACGTACCAAACCAGCGACTGCTGGTGTAGGTGGAGATTTAACAGAAACAGTAAACGTTTGACTGGAAGAAACACAAACATTGGCATTTTTTACGGTAAATACAAAAACGTAATTGTCTTGAGCCAGACCCGATGGAATGCTAATATTTAAAGGAGATGTCCCTAAATCTGCGTCCACAACAGATACAAAACCAGGCATAGCGGGTGTACCCACAGAAATAGAATATTTTGTTGGTGTGTTTTGCGCAGCAGAGAAGGGTAATAAAAAGCTTGTTTCTGAATTACATACCGCCGTAACGGCACCCAAGGTAACGCTTGGCAAAGGATTTACAGTTACCGTAATGTCACTACTCACATTTACACAACTTTGCGCATTAGGCGACCACACGGTACGTCTATATAAGGTAGTATTGGTTAATGCACCTGGCTGATAAGTAGCACTGGTATCACCGGAAATAATCGTCCATGGACCAGCGCCTACTTTTTGCTCCCAAGCGTATAAATAAGTGCTTAAATTTCCACCAATAAGGGTATTAGACGGATCTTGGCCGAGTGCTGTTGGAGTTTGATTGGTACAAATAGTTTGATTCGCTGAAATAACATTACCAGTAATAGGCGGATACACGGTAACGGTTAAGGTGAAGGGGGTTCCAACACAACCACCCGCACTTTTAGCACTAATTTCGTATACAACAGTTTCAATGGCGGTACCGGTGTTCACCAATACATCGTTAATAGGGCCAGGACCAAATATTGCCGAAGCATTGGCTCCTGTTATGTTAGGGCCTATAGATTTAATTGTCCAAGTAAATTGACTTCCGGTAACAGTAGAAACCGGCGTGAAACTTACAGCGGTGCCCGAACAGCGGGCTAGGCTTGTATTTGCAGCCGTATTGTTGGCTACATAAGTTACTTTGATGGTTTTAATTAATGGGGAAGTACAAGGCGAAGGAACTGTACCCGAATAGGTAACAGTAAGGATAAAGGTAATCTGCTGACCATTATCAGCTAATGAAGGGGTATATACCGGATTTAACTCATTATTAGCACTCAGACTTCCGGAACCGCCTGTTTTCGTCCAAACATAGGTATAACCCGGTGGGCCATTAATGAGGGCATTGAGATTAATAGGCGTATTCGGACAAACGGTAATAGCTGTAGCACTGGTATTGGCTGTAATACTAGCTTCGAGCGGCTGATTGAAAATCAATGTTTTTGTAGCCTCAGCTGAATCACAGCCATTGGTAAATACTACTTTAACGGCATAGGTACCGTATTTTTTAAAAATAATCTTCGGATTGGCAGAGCTAGCAGTGGTGCCTCCGGTATACTCATAATCGGCACTGGTAATTCCGGTTCCAGTCACCGTCCAGGTATACGTTAAATCGGCTGTTTTGGCAAAATTGGCGTTGTACGTTGGGGCGAAATCAATTTGTTTAGGTATGGTATCGCAATAGGAAACCAAGCCGCTGTAATTGGAGATGGAGGGTGGGCCGACGACGGTAAAAGATTTTTCTGCAAATACTCCTTGTGCAGTAGTACAATCGTTTTTTATTGTTAACCTTAATGTATAATTACCTGGAGTGGTAATAGTGAATTGGGGTTCAAGTAAAGTTGAATCTGTAGTGGCACCAGAAAATATGGCACTATTCGCGTAGAACCCTTTTTTAACTCTACCCGTATTCGTTAAACTCCAACTATATGTTGCATTATTACACGTTGCTGTTGGTGGCAAAGTATTTGATAAATTTTTTGTTTTAATTAACAATGGACTACATCCTTCTATATAATCCACCTGATTATTAGAAGAATCGATAAATTTGAACTGTGGCTGTGGAAGTGCATCAATACATATTTCTTGAAAAACATCTTCGGGCATACAAGGTATAGTGTAGGATGTATTTGGATCAGTAGCTCGTAACCTGATGGTGTATTTACCAGGTAAAGTAAATATATGTTTAGGGCTATTAGACTTGGTTACGCCTGTTGCGATCCGATCCCATGTAGTCTGTCCATTCATCTGAATATACCAATTAAATAAGAGATTATTTTCATTACACCCCGGATTAAGCTGACTACCCGACTCCCCCAAAGTAGAGGTATTTATAAATGTGATTCCGTTGCCAACACATCGACTTCCTGAATAATTAAAACTATTTTGTGGCTTTTGAATAATTCTTGCAGTAGTAATGGTTGGACTTCCTGCGTCAGTACAAAAAGGGTTATTCGTCTTTATAACAGCTCCAATAGAATTATAGTAGATTACATTATTGGTACTAACATTCTTTCCACAAGACGATATTGTATAATTATGTGTTATTTTTCCATTCAGACTTTTTATCATCTCAAAGTTTACTACCTGAAGAGGAGTATCATCTCCCCAATTAATTTCATAGGTGTTACCAGGAAAGTTATTACTAATCCCATTTTGAGATTGATAATCAATTACATAATCTAAACTACCAGGCAGGCAAATAACTTGATTATATGTAGAACTAAAAGGACTGTAGGTGTAATTATTTATTAAAAAATAAGACCAAGTGCCGATTATTCCATCCTTTACAGCAGTAATCGTAAGAGTATAATGTGCCTTTGCTAATGGCTCCATTGTGTAGACATCGTTCGAAGCGGATAAGGGTCCAACAATGCCGGTTATTTCATTTTTTATACTTACCGAACGCACTGAACCTGAAGTACTCAAATCTGTAAAATCAACATAAGTTAATCCAGCTGAGCAGTTGCCAAAAACTTCGTTAGTCCGAAATTCGGTACCATTGGAAGCCTTCAGTTTGGCTATCACTATCTGGCTTCCTTGTATGCTAAACGCATTGGTAATGTTTGTAACATTACTAGTTAAAGTTGTTGCGATAGATCGGATTTGGATGCGATAAGTACTACCATCTAGAGCTGTAGTAGGAATTACACCATTAACAAATGTCGAGTAAAAGCCCTGATATTCACCTATCTTAGTTCCGGAGCTAAAATTTCCAGACGCATCAGATAACCACATCTCGAATTTTTCATTCGTATTAAATATACCCGAAAGATTGATAGGAACTGTAATGGAACTACCTCTTGCATAAGTACCAGTATTAAAAGAACCAATGGATATACTCTGCCCAAAAGCCGAATTGGCGGTAGATACCGACAAAAGTACTAAAAGGGCAAAAAAGAGTTTTTTCATTAGGTAGATTGGGGCTTACTTAGTTATTATAACATATAATTATCTAAGTATATGCATTTAAACAGCTATTTTAATAATAAAGGAATAAATAAATGAAAAAACTGAATAATCTAAAGTTATACAAAATAATGCTCAAAAAGAGAGTAAAAATAAGTGAATTGTGTGATTTCACGTATTCTATGGCCTTAAAATAGGCGCTAAACAAAAAAGCCACCCCGTTTGGGATGGCTTTTTTATTGGTTTAACCCAATTTATCAGACTTTGATTTCTACTTCAACACCTGAGGGCAATTCTAATTTCATTAAGGCGTCAACCGTTTTAGAGTTAGAGCTATAAATATCTAACAAACGTTTGTAAGCGCATAACTGGAATTGCTCACGTGCTTTTTTGTTTACGTGTGGTGAGCGTAACACTGTGAAGATTCTTTTCTCAGTTGGCAATGGAATGGGTCCACTTACCACAGCACCCGTAGGTTTTACTGTTTTTACGATTTTCTCAGCTGATTTATCAACCAAGTTGTAATCGTAAGATTTCAATTTAATTCTGATTCTTTGGCTCATATTATTTTTGTTTAAACCCTACTAAGAGCTATTAGTTAGCAGAGTTGGTAAATTAATTTATGCGTTTGCGGTTTTGCCTTTTGATTTAGCAATTACCTCATCTTGTACGTTTTTAGGAGCTGGTTCGTAGTGATCGAACTCCATAGTAGAGGTTGCACGACCTGAAGTAATGGTTCGTAACTGGGTTACATAACCAAACATTTCAGAAAGTGGCACGGTTGCTTTAATAACCTGTGCACCTGCACGTGAATCCATACCTAAAAGCTGGCCACGACGACGGTTCATATCCCCAATTACATCACCCATGTTTTCTTCAGGAGTTAATATCTCAATTTTCATGATTGGCTCCATTAATACCGGCTTACATTTTGGCAATGCTTCGCGGAAAGCAGAACGCGCACAAATCTCGAACGATAACGCATCTGAATCGACTGCGTGGAAAGATCCGTCAATTAAACGAACTTTCATGCCTTGTAATGGATATCCCGCTAAAACACCGTTAACCATTGCGGCAGCAAAGCCTTTTTCAACCGAAGGAATAAATTCACGTGGAATAGAACCACCCGAAATTTCGTTTACAAACTGTAAACCGCCTTTTTCGTAATCGGCATCAATTGGTGAAATAATAACTTGAATATCGGCAAATTTACCACGACCACCTGTTTGTTTCTTATACGTTTCGCGGTGTTGTGACGTTCCGGTAATAGCCTCTTTGTAAGAAACCTGTGGAGCTCCCTGGTTTACTTCTACTTTAAACTCACGTTTCAAACGATCCATGATAATATCTAAGTGAAGCTCACCCATACCTGAAATTACAGTCTGACCTGTTTCTTCATCTGTTTTTACGTGGAATGTAGGATCTTCTTCAGATAATTTACCTAAAGCCATACCTAATTTATCCATATCGGCCTGTGTTTTAGGCTCGATAGCTAAACCAATAACTGGTTCAGGGAAATTCATAGATTCTAATACGATTGGGTGTTTTTCATCGCAAAGGGTATCTCCAGTTTTAATATCTTTAAATCCAACTACCGCTGCAATATCTCCAGCTCCTACATTAGGAATTGGATTTTGCTTGTTGGCATGCATTTGGAAAATACGAGAAATACGTTCTTTATTACCTGAGCGCATGTTATATACATACGATCCGGCTTCTAGGTTACCTGAGTAAACACGGATAAAACACAAACGACCCACGAACGGATCGGTTGCAATTTTAAATGCTAATGCTGCAAATGGTTCTTTTTCTGATGGCTGACGAACAATTTCTGCCATAGTATCCGGATGATGTCCAGTAATACCTTCTACATCCATTGGTGAAGGCAATAATTCCATCACATAGTCCAACATGGTTTGTACACCTTTGTTTTTGAAAGATGAACCACAAACCATAGGAACAATTTTAGCATCTAAAACAGCCTGACGTAAAGCGTCTAAAACTTCACGTTCTGTAATTGTATCTGGAGCATCGAAGAATTTCTCCATCAAGCTCTCATCGTATTCAGCTACAGATTCTAGTAATTTTTCTCTCCACTCGGTTGCTTCAGCAATCATATCTTCCGGAATTGGCACTTCGGTAAAGGTCATCCCTTTATCGTGCTCATTCCAAACAATACCACGGAAGTTAATTAGATCGATAACACCTTTAAATCCTTCTTCAGCACCAATTGGCAACTGTAAAGGCACGGCGTTAGAACCTAACATTTCTTTAACTTGCTTTACTACTTTTAAAAAGTCGGCACCAGAACGATCCATTTTATTAACGAAACCGATACGGGCAACATTGTAGTTATTAGCTAAACGCCAGTTGGTTTCAGATTGAGGTTCAACACCATCAACCGCAGAGAATAGGAAAACCAAACCATCTAATACACGCAGTGAACGGTTTACCTCTACGGTAAAATCTACGTGACCTGGTGTATCAATAATGTTGATATGATAATCTTGACCTCTATATTTCCAACCAACGGTTGTTGCAGCCGAAGTAATGGTAATACCACGCTCCTGCTCTTGTGCCATCCAATCCATGGTAGCTGCACCTTCGTGCACTTCACCAATTTTATGACTTACACCAGCATAATAAAGAATACGCTCAGTGGTTGTTGTTTTACCAGCATCAATGTGTGCGGCGATACCAATATTTCTGGTAAATTTTAAATCTCTTGACATCTTATCTTTCTAATTAAAATCTAAAGTGAGAGAATGCTTTATTGGCTTCAGCCATTTTATGGGTGTCTTCTTTTTTCTTCACGGCAGCACCTTCACCTTTAGCAGCAGCAATAATTTCGCCTGCTAATTTTTCCATCATGGTTTTTTCGCCACGTTTGCGTGAATAATTGATTAACCATTTCATTCCTAGAGCAATTTTACGATCTGGACGAACTTCGGTTGGTACTTGGAAGTTAGCGCCACCTACACGACGAGATTTAACCTCTACCATAGGCATTACGTTGTTTAGTGCCTTTTTCCAAGATTCTAATCCGTTTTCGCTCGTTTTTTTCTCTACTAATTCAACAGCATCATAGAAAATTGCATACGCAATTGACTTTTTGCCATCATACATCATATTGTTTACAAACCTGGTTACCATTACGTCGTTAAACTTCGGATCAGGCAGGATAATTCGTTTTTTTGGTTTCGACTTTCTCATGATTCTTTCCTCCGTTTATGCTTTAGCTTTAGGTTTCTTCGTTCCGTATTTAGAACGACGTTGATTACGTCCGTCTACACCAGAAGTATCCAATGCACCACGAATAATGTGGTAACGTACACCCGGTAAATCTTTTACACGTCCACCGCGAATTAACACGATAGAGTGTTCTTGCAAGTTGTGGCCTTCTCCTGGGATGTAAGCATTTACTTCTTTTCCATTGGTTAAACGCACACGAGCTACTTTACGCATGGCTGAGTTTGGTTTTTTAGGGGTAGTAGTGTATACACGGGTACACACACCTCTTCGCTGTGGACAGCTGTCCAACGCTGGGGATTTACTCTTATCCACCATAGCTACTCTACCTTTCCTAACTAATTGTTGAATGGTTGGCATTTGTTGTTTTTAGTTTTAAAATTGTTTTATCCTATTTTAAAGGACTGCAAAGGTAATGTTTCCCTTTTTGATTTTCAAGCATTTAAGTGAAAATAATTCGTTTTTACAATTTAGTAGAAATAGCCTTGCTTAGCTTAAGCCGAATTTGGGGGATTAGATAATAAAAAAGGGGAAGCGACTTCGCTTCCCCTTTTTTGTAAAAGATGGAGAGAAATTATTTTTTCTTTCCTTTTGCAGGAGCGGCTGGCGCTACAGCAGGTGCTGCAACAACAACCGGACCACCCTCACGTGTAAACACTAGTGGGTTCCCCCCTTGTATAATTGTTAATTCGCCTTTTGCGGTATTAAATTCTAAATCTAAACCGGCGGCTTCAAAAGAGAATTTATCTTTACCATTAGGTGTTAAAGGGAAAGCTGATTGACCAGTAGCTTGAGCTACCAAACCGCCATTTTCTACTTTAATATCTAGTTTAATTGGCATGCTAGCACTTGAATAGATGCCCACATATAGCTCAATGCTTACAGGAGCTTCAGTGGCGGCTTCTTGGGCCGTTGCTTTCCAAACATCGTTTGCAGAATTGTGATCTGGCAATACGTGATCAGGATCGGAACTTACCGATTCTAATTCTTCAGTTGATGGATATTTGAAGGTCCATGAAGTATTGCGTTGCCAAATTTCTACTGGCAAGGTTATGCGTTCTTTTTTACCACTTTTTGTTTTAAGTTCTAAAATCACGGGCATAGGTAATTTTTCTAGATTTTCAACGGTAATAATGGCTCCGTTTTTGGGATCATTTTTATCGTATTTAACGGCTGTAACCGCTTGGTCTAAGCGCCAATTGTTTTGTACCCAGCCTCTCCAAAACCAACTTAGGTTTTCACCAGATACGTTCTCCATAGTGCGGAAAAAATCATCTGGAGTTGGGTGTTTGTAGGCCCAACGCTCTACATAGGTACGGAATGCACGATCGAAACGCTCTTTGCCTAAAATTTGCTCACGCAATAAGGTAAGGCCTGCACCTGGTTTCATATAGCATAATAAACCAATATTACGCTCCTTCATTCCGTCTGGAGTACTCAAAACAGGCTCTAGAGTAGGGCTAGTCAAAACATTTGCCATGCGGTGCATATCCATTGGTTTTTCGGCGTATTCGCCTTTATTAAAAGCTTCGGTACTTAAGCTATTTATAAAGGTGTTAAAGCCTTCGTCCATCCAACCAAACATACGTTCGTTTGAACCTACAATCATCGGGAACCACGTATGACCAAATTCATGATCGGTTACACCCCAAAGTCCTGCAGTTTTATCTTTCCAATTGCAAAATACAATGCCCGGATATTCCATTCCACCCTCGTTACCAGCTACGTTGGTAGCGGCTGGGTACGGAAATTCGAACCATTGTTTAGAATAATGTTCAATTGATGCTTTGGTGTATTCGGTTGAACGACTCCAAGCATCGGTACCCACGCTTTCTACCGGATAGGCAGAAATAGCTAAGGTTTTTTTACCACTTGGCACGTTAATTTTAGCCGCATCAATAATAAATGCGGAAGAAGATGCAAATGCAAAATCTCTTGAATTTTTAATTTTATATTTCCAAGTTAATTCGGTTTTGCCAGCTGGGCGTGAGGCAGGGGTAGTTAATTCTGCTTCGCCTCTAATAATCACTGTTTTTTCGCTAGAAGCGGCTTCTGCCCAACGTTTTTGTTGCTCGGCAGTATACACGTCTTGTGGATTGGTTAATTCGCCAGAAGCTACTACAATATGGCTTGCAGGAACAGTTAATGCTACATCGAAATCGCCATATTCTAAGTAAAACTCACTAGCGCCCAAATACGGATCTACGTTCCAACCACGCACATCATCGTATACACACATGCGTGGATACCATTGTGCCATGGTAAATATTTTACCATTTTTTGTTTCTTCAACACCCATACGATCGGAACCGTACAAAGGTGAAACGAAACTATACTCTACTTTTAATTTTACTTGACCGCCGGTCGCTTGTAGCGATTTTGGCAAGAAAACTTGCATACGGGTATCGGTAATCTGGTATTTTACTTCGGTTTGGGTGGTTTTACCTTGAAGGGTGTTTAAAACCGATACCGATTTGATGGTGTATCCGCCATCAAATTTTTGTTTACCAGCACCATTACGGCTTCCATTCATTGGAATTAGTGCATTTCCACGAGAATCGGCTTTAAATAAATTTTGGTCTAATTGCATCCAAAGAAAGCCTAAGGCATCGGGGCTATTGTTGGTATAAGTTACGGTAGCTGAACCCGAAATTTCATTGTTTTGATCGTTTAACTTTGCAGTTAATTGATAATCGGCACGATTTTGCCAATATTTCGGACCAGGCTGCCCACTTGCCGAACGGTATTCGTTACCTGTTCTGGTATAAAAAATGGGAGCAAAAGCATCCTGATAGCTATATTTAGATACCGGTGCTGCGGTGCTTGCGCTTGGCGCTTGTTGTGCGAAGGCATTTACTCCTAGCAACAAGGCAAACGATACACTGATAAAGTGTTTGATTTTGTTCATTGTGAGATTTATTTAGGGTTGAAAATTAGTGAAAAATGATTGTTAAATACGTTAATGCAGTATAATTATTACTTTTTGGCAAAGTATGCCGCATAACTTTGCTCATCAAAACCTAAGAGAATACCTTTTTTTGACTCCAGTATAGGGCGTTTTGTTACACTTGTTTTCTGGAGTATTAACTCAAATGCTGCTTCTTTATTTTGAATGCCTTGTTGAATTTCTAATGGTAATTGCTTCCACGTAGTGCCTCTTTTATTTATCAAGGCTTCCCAACGCACTTGCTTCGCCCATGTTTCTAATTTATCTGTAGTGATGCCCATTTTCTTAAAATCGTGAAAAGTATAGTCTATTTGATGAGCTTTCAGCCAATCGAGGGCTTTTTTAACCGTATTGCAATTGGGTATGCCGTAAAGGGTAATCATATTATTTATTAAAGTTAGTCATGGTTAATTCGGGACCAATAACTACAAAACTTTCAATCATTTGTATGCTTCGGTCTATTAAAGCGGGCAATTCGGGCTGCTCGTTGGCATCAAATCCGCTTAACACGTAATCTACTTGGCGGCCTTTGGGGAAATCATCACCAATACCAAAACGAATGCGTGGATAATCGGAATGGCCCAATACCGCCTCAATGCTTTTTAAGCCGTTGTGGCCGGCATTGCTGCCTTTGGGTTTTAAACGCACCTTTCCGAAAGGCAGGGCTAAATCGTCTACCACAATAAGTACCCGTTCGGCCGGAATGGCCAATTCCTGCATCCAATAGTTAAGCGCTTTACCGCTTAGATTCATAAAGGTGTTAGGCTTTATGAGGAAAATTTTTTTGCCTTTAAACGAAACTTCGGTATAGCCGGCCAAACGCATGGTGGTAAAACTGGCTCCTGCTTTTTTGGCCAATTCATCTAACACCATAAAGCCAATATTATGCCTGTTATCGGCATATTCGGGGCCTATGTTTCCTAATCCTACTATAAGGTATTTCATTAAAAACAAATATAAAAAAAGACTGGGCTTAGAGGGCATAAAAAAAGCGCCCCATTTCGGAGGCGCTTTTCTTTGCAATAATATGGCTTAAATTATTTAGCAACTTCTTGCTCTGATTGTTTTAATGCACGAGACATTACTACAGAAACGATAGTATCATCGGCGTTGTTGATTACTTGGAATTTATCGAAGCTTAAATCGCCAACACGTACAGATTTTCCTAATTCTAATACTTCAATACCTACTTCAACGTATTGTGGCATATCTTTAGCGAATGCCTTAACACGCAGTTTACGTAGTTTTTGGATTAATTTACCCCCCATTTTAACACCTGGAGAAGTGCCGGTTAATTTTACCGGAATTTCCATTACAAATGGTTTGCTTTCGTTTATTCTTAAAAAGTCAACGTGCAAAATTAATTCGGTTAATGGGTGGAATTGGATGTCTTGCAATACCGCTTGCGCTTTGGTACCTTCTACATCAATGTCAACGAAATGAACGTCTGGTGTATACACCAAGCCTTTCAGATCAGCTGCGGACACGGCGAAGTGGATTTGGTTGTCTCCACCATAAAGAACTGCAGGCACTTTGCCTTCGTAACGCAATTCTTTAGCGTCTCTTTTCCCTACGTTCTCTCTACGAGAACCGCTAATAGCAAATGATTTCATTTTTAATTTATTATATATCTAACGTTATTGTTATTCTACTTTAAATAGGTCCGATATCGAGCCGTGTTCGTTTACGTTGGCAATGGCTTTGGCAAACAAATCAGCGGTTGATAAGACCTTAATTTTGCTACTCTCCTGTTTTAAGGGGATTGTATCGGTAACTATTAATTCTGCCAAGGCAGAATTTTCAATGGTTTCGTAAGCCTTGCCGGATAATACGGCATGGCTACAAACGGCCCGTACACTATTGGCTCCCTTTTCCATAATTAAAGAAGCGGCTTTGGCCAAGGTTCCGGCGGTATCGCAAATATCGTCTATCAAAACAATATCTTGCCCGCTTACGTCTCCAATAATCGACATCGATTCGATTTCGTTGGCACGTTTTCTTTGTTTATCGCAAATAACTACTTCGGCATTAAAATATTTGGCAAAGGTACGTGCACGATAAGAACCTCCCATATCCGGCGATGCAATGGTTAAATTCGGCAGCTTAAGGCTCTTAATATAAGGCACAAAAATTACCGAAGCATCCAAATGGTCAACCGGAATGTCAAAGAACCCTTGTATTTGTGCAGCATGCAAATCCATCGTCATAATACGGTGGGCACCCGCTGCAGTAATCAGGTTGGCAATAAGCTTTGCGCCTATGGCCACTCTGGGTTTATCTTTTCTATCTTGACGTGCAAAACCAAAGTAAGGAACCACCACGGTAATGTAATGGGCCGATGCTCTTTTGGCTGCATCTGTCATAAGCAATAATTCCATCAAATTTTCGGTTGGTGGAATGGTGCTTTGTATTAAGAAAATATCGCATCCTCTTACCGATTCGTTGAAGTGTGGCTGGAATTCGCCATCGCTAAAACGAGAAAGTGAAACATCGCCTAAGGGCTTACCATACGATTCTGCTATTTTTTGGGCCAAAACCGTAGTTCCAGAACCAGCAAATAGTTTTACAGGATTAAATTGTAAGGGCATAACCTTTTTGTTTGACGTTTAAAAAAATTCGGATTGCGGGAAATACACAATCCGAACTTTTTGATGTTGTCCTACCAGGATTCGAACCTAGACAGACTGGACCAAAACCAGTTGTACTACCTTTATACTATAGGACAATCTCCAAAAACCAACAAATGTTGGCAAATGGTTTGCAAATATAGAGTGATAAATACTAATCTGCAAATGAATTTGCATTTTAGCCCGAAGAAATCATGGGCTGTTAAATTCTGTTAAGAGCACGACTTGTATTGCCCATATTTAAATTCTATTCCTTATTTTCGACTCTTCTAAAGGAAAATCGTTTATGAACTATTCAAAAATTAATAATCTTGCGGGATGGATAACTTTTCTAATCGCATCTATCACCTATATTTTAACCTTAGAACCTTCTACGAGTTTTTGGGATTGCGGTGAATTTATTGCTGCTGCCTATAAATTGCAAGTAGTGCACCAGCCGGGCGCTCCTCTATTTCTGATGGTTCAGAAAGTGTTCTCCTTGTTGGCTGGTGGCAACACCTCCAAAATAGCTTATTTTATGAATGTAGGCTCAGCACTTTGCAGTGGCTTAACCATATTATTTTTATTCTGGACCATTACAGCTCTTGCCAAAAAAGTGATGGTTAAACCCAATGAAGAGCTTAGTAAAGGGCAATTAATTAGCATTATCGGAAGTGGATTGGTAGGTGCTCTAGCTTATACCTTTTCAGATTCTTTTTGGTTTTCTGCAGTAGAATCTGAGGTGTATGCCATGTCATCGTTATGTACAGCTATTGTTTTTTGGGCCATTTTAAAATGGGAAGCACAAGCCAATGAATCTGGGGCAGACCGCTGGATCATTTTTATAGCCTATGTGATGGGACTTTCTATTGGTGTGCACTTATTAAACTTACTAGTAATACCAGCCATTGCCTTGGTATATTATTTCAAACGCAGTGAAAATACAACCCCAAAAGGAACCATTTTAGCGCTCCTTGCCGGAATTGCTATTCTAGGAATAATTCAATACGGGGTCATTCAATACCTCATTAAACTAGCCGCCAATTTCGATTTATTTTTTGTAAATTCACTAGAATTAGGCTTTGGTAGTGGTGTACTCGTATTTGCAGTTTTACTTATCGGGGCTATTGTGTATGGTATTCAATACAGCATCCGTAAAAATAAAACGGTACTTAACTTAGGCTTGCTTTGTTTTACATTTATCTTACTGGGGTATAGCTCTTTTGCCATGCTAATTATTAGAGCACAGGCTAACCCAAGTTTAAATAACTCCGATCCAGACAATGTATACGCCATGATGAGTTATTTAAATAGAGAACAATACGGCGACAGGCCTTTGGCATACGGTCACTATTTCGATTCTAAACCGATAGATGTAACCGAAGGCGCTTCTATTTACCGCAAGGGTGAAACTAAATATGAAATTGCTGGCAAAAGAAACGAATACGTTTATGATCGCAATACTTTAATGCCCAGAATGTATAGTGAAGATCCAAGCCATGTTGGCTTTTATAGAGATTGGATGCAGCTGGGCGAAACCGGCTCTCCTAATTTTACTGATAACCTTGGTTTTCTATTTAGTTACCAAACCGGCTTTATGTACATGCGCTATTTTGCCTGGAACTTTGTAGGCCGACAAAATGATGAACAAGGACATGGAAATTATTTAGACGGCAATTGGATGACCGGTATTAAAGCCATTGATAATTTACACATTGGCGGCCAGGATGCGCTTTCGCAAGGAGCCAAAACACAGGTTGCTTACAACCGTTTCTTTGCCCTTCCGTTTATTTTAGGCCTAATTGGTATATTTTGGCATTTCAAACGCCAAGAAAAAGACGCAGGCATTGTAGCGCTCTTATTTTTCTTTACCGGCATGGCCATAGTGTTGTATTTAAACCAAACGCCCTTGCAACCAAGAGAGCGTGATTATGCCTATACCGGATCCTTCTACGCGTTTGCCATTTGGATTGGTTTAGGTGTTGCAGCCATTTCGGAGTTTTTGAGCAAAAAACTAAACCCTCAAAATGGCGCTATTTTAGCAACAGTTATCGGCCTATTTATGGCACCTGTATTAATGGCTAAAGAAGGCTGGAACGACCACGATAGATCAAGCAAAACCACACCACGAGATTTTGCTATTAATTACTTAGAATCGTGTGCGCCCAATGCCATTTTATTCACCTATGGCGATAACGATACCTACCCTATCTGGTATGTCCAAGAAGTAGAAAATATCCGTCCAGATGTACGGGTAATTAACTTAAGCCTTTTAGGCACCGATTGGTATTTACGTCAGTTAAAAGGAAAAATAAATGAAGCGGAACCGGCTCCGTTGAGCATGCCGAACGAAAAATTTGTGCAAGGTGTTCGCGATATTTTATACTACCAAGACATCGGATTAAAAGAACCCGTTGAACTTAAAAACTTAGTAGAATTCTTTTTATCGGATGCTGATGCAGATAAAGTAGGTTACGAAAGTGGAGATAAACAAAATTTCTTGCCTACTAAAAACTTCAAGCTTAGCGTAAATCCTCAAGAAGTTTTAGCAAGCGGCACCATTCCAGCTAATTTAAAAGATCAAATTACCCCTACCATGACTTGGACGTACAATAAAAATCAGGTTACGAAAGATAATTTAGGGTTATTAGACATCTTAGCACATAATAATTGGAAACGCCCCATTTATTTTGCCATTACGGTACCATCTGATAATTATGCCGGGCTAGATAAATACTTATACAAAGAAGGTTTCGCTTACCGCTTATTACCATTACAAGCAAGCGCCACTGCCGATAGAGAGTTATTAAACACCCCTACCATGTACACCAACATGATGACAAAATTCCGTTGGGGCAATATGAAAAATGCTAGTTACTTAGATATAGAGTCTACCCGAATGGTGCTCATTCTCATCAATAACTTCAATATTTTGGCCGAACAATTACTTTTAGAAGGCAAAGTTGTTGAAGCTAAAAAAACACTAGAGAAATGTCGAGAGGTACTGCCCGAAAAATTATACACTATGAGTTTTGCCGTGCGCACCTATTTTACTGCAGATTTACTATATAAAGTTGGTGAAACCCAAAAAGCAAATGCGCTTATGAGCAAAATATGTGATTATGTAAGCGACGAGGTGCGCTATTTTATTGCCATAGAAAAAGACAAGCCCAATGCAGCCAGCAACGACATCCAATTTGGATTTTCTATTTTAAATGAGGCCCTTAAAAGCACCGACGCTCAAGGGCAAAAAGAGCTTAACACCCGAATTCAAAAACAGGTTTCAGACTTGAAATCGAGCTTAAGTCCGAGATAAAATTAATTGTATAAAAAAGGGGGGCTTAAAAATAAAGCCCCCCTTTTTTATACAATTAAGCGTTGCGCTTATTCATTTACCACGCCCATGCTACAAAATTTCTCAATGCGCTGGTTCACCAGTTCATCAATAGCTATTTTCTTAAGTTTGGATAAATCTTTTACGATTTGCTCTTTAATGGTTTGAGCCATTAATTTAGGGTTTCTGTGCGCACCGCCCAAAGGCTCCGGAACTACCCCATCAATTAATTTATTGGCAAACATATCTTTAGAGGTAAGCTTTAAACATTCCGCAGCTTTTTCTTTATAATCCCAACTACGCCACAAAATAGACGAACAAGATTCTGGAGAAATTACCGAATACCAGGTATGCTCTAACATGTATACTTTATCGCCAATACCTATGCCTAAGGCACCGCCTGAGGCTCCTTCGCCAATAATGAAGCAAAGTATAGGCACTTTTAATACCGACATTTCCAATAAATTTCTAGCTATTGCCTCCCCTTGTCCACGCTCTTCGGCCTCTAAGCCAGGGTAGGCACCCATGGTGTCTATAAAAGAAACAACAGGCTTGTTAAATTTCTCGGCCAATTTCATTAAGCGCAAGGCTTTTCTATATCCTTCTGGGTTTGCCATACCAAAATTTCGGTACTGGCGCTCTTTCGTATTTTTCCCTTTTTGATGACCAATAATCATTACAGTTTGACCGCCCAGGGTGGCAAAACCACCAATAATAGCTTTATCGTCTTTTACGGTTCGATCCCCGTGCATTTCAATAAAATCGTCGCAAATTTGCTCGATATAATCTAAGGTTTGTGGCCTATCCTGATGACGAGAGAGTTGCACTTCTTGCCAGCGGTTAAGATTCTGATACACTTCATTTTTTGTTTTTTCGAGTTTACTCTCTAGTTCTTTTACCTTATCAGACATATTCACTTTTGTCTTTTCGGCAATCTGTTTCACCTTTTCAATTTCCTGATTTAAATCAGCAATTGGTTTTTCAAAATCAAAAGAAGTAGTATCCATGTTGCGCTCTTTGAGGACACTAAATTAGGCATTTCTACTACTAAATGAAAAATCAGATAAAATACTGCTTTCAAACAATAAGCCACAAACAGAAAGCGTTGTTTCAAAAACCTGTAAATACTATGATGCAAAATCGCTTTTTAGCACCCGCAGCCATAATGGGCTCGGCTATCATTTTATCGGTAAGCATTTTTGCGGCCGCTTGGAAATCTTCAAAATCTGAAAATCAAACTATCAATGTAACAGGCTCTGCAAAAAAGAGTATTGTTTCTGATTTAGGCATTCTTAGACTGACGATCAATGTGGAAGAACCCGGCCAATTGGGGGTGTACCAAAGCCTGAAAACTCAGGTACCTATAGTCATGAATTATTTAGCAAAGAAAGGTCTTAATAAAAGCAAAATGAGTGTGCAGGTGATGAATGTATTTCCCAATTATATTTATAGTGAAGCAGGTAGCCCCATAAATGTGCGTTCTTACGGAGGCACACAAACCATCGAAGTACAATCATCCAATGTTAATCTTATCAGAGATATTTCGCTAGATGTAGCCTCACTCGTAGAAAGAGGATTAAGCGTTACCGTAAATGCCCCCGAATACTACTATACCAAACTCTCTGAAATTAAAATTGATATACAAGCAGATGCAGCCAAAGATGCGATGATACGTGGCCGACGCATTGCCGAAGCCACCGGCAGAAGCTTGGGTGTACTTACCAATGCACGGATGGGTGTATTGCAAATTACGCCCGAAAACTCAAATATAACTTCCGATTATGGCGTAAACGATGTAAGTGCCATTAGAAAAGAAATAACCGCAGTTGTAAATGCCAACTTCTTAATTAATTAAACAAATGTCTACAATTGGGCCTTATACTGATAAATCTGTAAACAGAATTTATCAAAGTTTATTCTGCAATAACCTAGCACGCCCAACTTTATTAGCTGCCACCAACCTGATGCACCATTTGGTTGATACTCCTTTAACCCAAACACTCTAAACCATGATTTCACCTTACTTAAGTTCCATTTTAAGCATTTTTTTAGCATTAGGAGTACTAAACTCATATAAGCCCCAAACACAAAATCTATTAGGTGTGCAGGGGCCAATTGTTTTCGAAAAAACAAGCTTCAGCTTATCGTGGAGTTCACACCCTTCAGCTACCTACTATAAACACGAGTACCTAGCCAAAGGCGTAAACCCCGAGCAATATAAAGAGATGTTCATGATTGAATTTTTAGCCGATGAAGGAGCTTCTCCAAAAAATATGGCTATGGAGAAAATTGGCAGTACAAAAGATCGTAAAAAAATAGACCCATATGCATTTGCAGAGAGTTTAAAGCAAGATAAAAGCGGAAACGATGTACTTATTAATTTTATACAAAGCAATGCCAATGGGAAAGCAGCAAGCATAGTAGAGTGGAATACGTATCGCTATATAAAAACTACCAGCAAAGACGGTAAAAAAGGTTTACTACTCTTGGCCATAAGCCGTAGAGGATACGGAAAATCTATCCCTACATTTTTAAGTAGCATAAAATCATGCAAAAACACGACAGCAGCTGCATTAGCCAAGTATAAAATACCTGAAATTACCTTGAAATAGACGACAAAATTGCTTATAAAATTTGTACCTTTTGTGCAAGTTAACCATGCTCAATTATGTCTAATCACGCCATTCAAACAGAAATCGACGCCAGTTATTTATATCAAAAATTAGCGGAAAATGAATCGGATGAGCTTATTGCGCACGTATACGCACAAATGAGCGCCATCGAAAAAAGTCACGCAGAAGCATTTGCCATAAAAGAAAATATCAACTTAGAAAGCATTTTTAAGCCCTCGTGGCGGGCTAAAACCTTAAATGCTATTGGTAAAATATTTGGCTACGATTACGTGTTAGGGGCACTTATGGATACCGAAAAAAGTATCTCTAATGCAGTTATTAATACCAAAAAAGAACATAAACTAGAAATTACAGGTACCGAAACCAATCACGTAAAAATATTACGCTCCATTGTTGAAAAAGACAGTAAACGAGCGGGTACCTATATCTCCAAATTCGAGAGTCG
>CAMCMG010000025.1:0-23703 GCA_945875895.1 Sphingobacterium thalpophilum
TCCCAGCGACCCCCTGGCTTGCGGTAATACACCAAAATTTGGTAATTGTTTTCCGTTTCTACGTGTGAACCATCAAAATACGTCTCATTTAACACCCCATTGGCAGCTAGCCATACGTATTGGTAATCGTACACGCCTTGTTTCACAAATGCATTTCCCACAAATTTTCTGCTCGATTCTAGGTATGTAAGTTTATTTTCTTCTTTCAACTGAAAATTGTTAAAAGCACCTAAAATATATGCAGCACCTTCTTCTTTAGGTTTTTGAGCATTTAATCGGAATTGAACGGTGGCATAATCGGCATCGGTACTAGCGCTTCGGCCTTCTTGGTTTCTGATAAAAAATGCGCCATTTGCATCAAATACAAAACTATATGCCGCTGTTGCGTAAGAAGGTTCTGGCCTTAGTGTTACCCAATTGGCCGAATCTTTACTAATGGCACTAACACGTTCCGATTGGTAACGCAAACTTCGCAAATCGAAATGCCTAAACTCATTCCCGCCGGTAAAATCGAGCGTGTTTAGGTCATTATAAATAAGCGCATCGCCACGCACAAAGGTTGGTTTTGTTATTTTTTGAGCACCCGCTACTCGGCCATTTTGAAAAACCTTGGCCCACACATCAAGGTAGGGGTTTTGTATGCTTAGTCCCGAAGGTTTTATGCTGAAATTGATTTTTTGATTTTCGTTTCTTTGCGACACGTTTGCAGAGCGTACTAGTTCAGCCAGAATGCTTATACGCTTGCTTTCTACATAAAATTGCCTAGTTAGCAGTATTTTACGAGGGTTAGCATCTTCGTATACCTTAAGCAAATAATTACCAGATAGTTTTGGTTTGATGCTAAAATTTGGCAGAATGACTTCGTAATGGGTGTATTTTTGCAGGGTATTAAAAGAAGAACGGTAGTTGGTAATACGCTCTTCGGGAAAACTTTCTAAATACTCAATAGGTGAGAGGCGACTGCTATTCCACTCGGCATCGCAGTGTTCTACGCTGTAATATAAAGATCGGATACCAGGGCGTAGATCATCAAAGCCTAATAGTAGTTCTTCGGAAGAATTTAAGGTGTAAATTGGAAAAGATTGCTCCTTATTTCGGTTGTAAAATTCTACCGTGCGTATTTCTGTAATGTAGGTTGAGTTTTCGTAGCTATAAGCTTGCTCTGGAGCGCTTAATGGCACCATTTTCGACTTTTTTTGCGCCCAAGCAAAGCTGCATAGCGTTATAAAAAGTAAGGTTAATCCGGTTTTTAACAAGATTCTAATTCCAGAATTTGTTCGGCCAATGCTTCCCATGCTACTTGTGTTTGGTTAAGCGTACTTTTTACTTCTTCATAACGTGTGGTATGCTCCGAAAGTTTTGAAACATCACCATAAATTTCGGGCTTGGCAAGCGAATTTTCAATTTCAGTTAAATCTTGTTTTAAGCTAGCCAGACTTTGCTCCAAGGTACTTATTTCTTGATTCAATTTTTTAAGTGCCTTGCTGCTGTCTTCTTGTACAGCGGTATTCTCTACTTTTTTAGTTTCTTTTAGTGGTGAAGGCACTAAATTTGCTGGTTTGTTCGGACGCTTGGCTAGCCATTCTTCGTACTCGGCGTAGGTGCCTGGGTACTCTTTAATTTGCTGATCTTCAATATACCAAATTTTATTGGCCACATTATCTAATAAATAACGGTCGTGGGAAACTACAATAAAGGTGCCTTTGTATTGCTTTAAGGCCTGTATTAGGATGTTTACTGATTGAATATCTAAGTGATTGGTAGGCTCATCGAGAATTAAAAAGTTGGCATCGGCTGTAAGTGCTTTTGCTAAGGCAACCCTCGATTTTTCTCCTCCTGAAAGTACTTTTATCCGTTTAAATACATCATCGCCGGTAAATAAGAAACAACCCAAAATAGAGCGTAATTCTGTTTCGGTATGTTTGGGCGCAAAGGTCTGTAATTCGTTTAAAATTGTATTATCTAGGTGGAGTGCTTCTAGTTGATGTTGCGCAAAAAAGGTTTGAGTAACGTTATGCCCGGTTTCGCAGGTACCCTCAAATTTTTTGTCTGCACTGGCAATAATTCGCAGCAAGGTCGATTTACCACGCCCATTGGCGCCAATAAGGGCAATTTTATCGCCCTTTTCAATGGTGGCGGTTGTGTTTGTTAAGATGGGCAGGTTGGGGTACGATTTAGAAACGTGTTCCATACGAATAACATGGCGGCCGGATTGCTTGCTGAATTTAAAACTGAAATTTACACTAGGGTTATCGTCATCTACATCATCTACTCGTTCCATACGCTCCAAAGCCTTAATTCGCGATTGGGCCATTTTAGCTTTGCTGGCTTTAGCTCTAAAACGTTCAATAAGTTTTTCTTCTTGCTTAATTTTTGCTTGTTGATTTTTATATTGTCCGCTTTGAATTTCTTCTCTAAGTCCTTTTTCTTCTACATAAAAAGAATAATTCCCGGCATAAGGGGTTAATTTTCCTTTACGAGATTCTACAATTTTATTCACCACACGATCTAAGAAATACCTATCGTGAGATACAATAACGATGGCTCCCTCAAAAGCTTGTAAATAGCCTTCTAGCCATTTAATGGATGGTAAATCCAAGTGATTGGTTGGCTCATCGAGTAATAAAATATCTGGTGTTTGTAAGAGTATTTTGGCAAGAATAACCCGCATGCGCCAACCTCCAGAAAATTCAGAAAGCTGACGACGGGTATCGGCATCAGAAAAACCTAAACCCGCTAAAATTTCGTGTGCCCGGTATTCAATATTGTATCCATCTAGGGCTTCAAATTCGTGTTGTTTATCACTTAGTTTATGCAGTAGGTCTTCCGAATAATCGGTTTCTAGTTTTTTTAATAAACTTTCAATTTCATCATGTAATTGGTTTTGGCGTTCAAACGCCTCCATGGCTACATGTAAAATGGTGTTATCTACTTGTGAGGAAAGTAAATCTTGGTTCAGGTATCCCATTTTAAGGTCCTTTGCCATAGAAATAGTTCCGCTAGTTGCTGTATAATCGCCTACAATAATTTTAAGGAGAGTAGTTTTACCGGTTCCATTGGCGCCAATAAGTCCAATTTTTTCGCCTGGTTTAATGTGCCAGTTGGCATCGTCGTATAAGGCTCTAGCGCCAATCTCGAAGGTTAAGTTGTTTATTGCGATCATGAAGCCGCGAAAATACGAAAAACAAGCTTAATTACCTGTTTTTTCGTTTATTTTGTAGTTTTTTATTTATTTTCCAAGTAAGATAAGCGGTGCCTGAACCGAGTAGTGCGCCTACTAACACATCGCTCGGGTAGTGCACGCCCAAATACATGCGTGAGTAACCCACGGCTGCTGCATAGGTATAGGCGGGTGCAACTACGTACCATTTGCGAAAGTTTAGACTGAGTGAAGTAGCTGTAGAAAATGCCGATGATGTATGCCCCGATGGCACGGAATAACTTCCACCAGTACCTTTTTTGAAAATTAACTCTGGATAAGCTTCAAATGGTCTGGTCCGTTGGAAGGTTCTTTTGAGTAAAATTGTCATCACTCCATTGGCTAAAAACGAAACGCCCATGCTTGCTCCATAATTTTTAATAGTTGCATCGTGTTTTATGGATCCTGCAATAAAAAGCCCTATTGGTAATGTTAAATCTATTGTGCCCGAGCTGTTAGAAATAAATTGCCAGATTTTGTCTTGTGCCTGTGGAGCACTATTCAGTTTGTCTAATAGGCGAATATCCCAATTTTGAGCATATGTAGTTAAACTCAATACTAAAATAAAAAAGCAAAGACTATTTTTAAGAACTTTCATAAATATTCTCACAATATACGTATCTGATTCGCATTTGTTGTCTATTCAATCTAAAACCCTATTTTTACAGCATGTACAGCCTTGTTAAATACATTCTTTTTTTAATTTCTCCAGAACGAGTTCACCATTGGGTAATGGCTGGACTAAAAGCAACGTGTTCGATTGGTTTTTTTAGAAAGGCTATACAATCGATGTACACGCTTAATGACCCCAAATTAGCAAAAGAAGTGTTTGGTTTAACCTTTAAAAATCCGGTTGGCCTAGCCGCAGGTTTCGATAAAAATGCAGAGTATATAGAAGATTTGGCCACTTTCGGTTTTGGTTTTATCGAAATAGGAACCGTAACGCCTTTGCCTCAGCCTGGAAATCCTAAACCTCGTATGTTCCGCTTGCCTGCAGATGAAGGCTTGATCAATCGTATGGGTTTTAACAACCAAGGAGTTGACGTGGTAGCCGATCGACTAAGCCGTGTAGAACGTAACGGATTGATTATTGGTGGAAATATTGGTAAGAATAAAGCCACGCCAAACGATAAGGCGGTAGACGATTATGTGATTTGTTTTGATCGTTTATTTGATGTGGTAGATTATTTCGTGGTGAATGTGAGTTCACCCAATACGCCCGGTTTGCGTGAATTGCAAGAGAAACAACCCTTAACACACATTCTTAAAACTTTGCAATTGCGCAATAACAAAGGTGGCGTATCTAAACCTATCTTGCTAAAAATTGCCCCCGATTTAAGCGATGCTCAATTAGATGATATTGTAGAAATTGTATTAGAAAGCAAAATTGCCGGTGTGATAGCCAGCAACACTACCTTAAATCGTGAGGGCTTAGTTTCTGCTAAAACACTAACAGATGAAGCCGGAGGCCTCAGTGGAAAGCCACTAAGCCAACGTGCTACCGAGGTAATTACCTACCTGAGTAAAAAATCTAAAAATGCTTTTCCAATTATTGGGGTGGGAGGTATTCACTCTGCCAAAGATGCACTCGAAAAGCTAAAGGCAGGTGCCAGTCTGGTTCAGGTGTATACCGGCTTTATTTACGAAGGCCCGGGTTTAATTAAAGCCATTAATAAAGGAATAGTCCAAAATTAATTTCCTTGATTCGCTCTAAACAAAAAAACCCGATTAATTGCTTAATCGGGTGATTGGTATATATTTTTACTGGCGAAAATGCCAGCTATGCAACTTATTTCGCTTTAGCTACAATTTGAGCCAAAACAGCATTGTTTTTAGAAACTTGGCTGCTAGCTTTCTCTTTTGAACGGCTACCAACTTCAATGTTGTGAGCCATTTTCAAAAATTGCACTTCTAAACGAGAAACAGTCTTGTTTCTTCTGTCTTTTCTTTTTAATCGAGTTACTCCCATGGTCTTTCTTTTTTAAGTTTTTTCTTGAGGTCGGAAGCGGATTCGAACCGCTGTAGCAGCTTTTGCAGAGCTGAGCCTAGCCACTCGGCCATCCGACCCTTTATTCAAGGACTGCAAAAATAGTAAAATATTATTTTTATATCCATAAATACTCAGCTTTTCTTTGTTGAAACTAGTTGTTGAAAATATATGCAGCAAAATTTAGGCTTTAACGCTGTATTAACCTTGCCAATGTTACCTTTGCGGCATGAATTATGCTTCGGTAGAAAATGTTAGCAAGTCGTTTGGAATACGCACCCTCTTTAAAAATATTACGATTAATATAGATGAAGGCGATAAAATTGCCTTGGTGGCCCGTAATGGGAGTGGAAAAAGTACGCTGATGAAAATCTTAGCCGGGTTAGATACGCCCGATAGCGGTACCGTTTGGGTGCATAAAGATATTAAAACCGTGATGTTGCAGCAGGATAACGATTTTGATGGCACTAAATCTATCTGGGATAATGTACTTCGATTAGAAAACTCCGTAGTACAGGTGGTAAAAGAGTATGAATTGTTTTTAGAAGAAGGCTCTGATGATCACGATAAATTGGCCAAACTAATGGGCGATTTGGATGAGTTGAATGCTTGGACTTTTGAAAGCGATTTAAAACAGATTTTAGGAAAATTAAATCTCCATCATCTCAACGAACCCATGGCAACCTTAAGTGGTGGACAAAAGAAGCGTGTAGCGCTTGCACAAGCCCTTATTGAGGCACAACTACACGAGGGCAAGTGTTTGCTTATTTTAGATGAGCCAACCAACCACCTCGATGTAAGCATGATAGAGTGGCTAGAAGATTATTTAAGTGCCCAAAAACTTACGTTATTGTTGGTTACCCACGATCGATATTTTTTAGATGCCGTTTGCAATGAGATTGTGGAGATTGATGAAGAGAAGGTATTTGTATACAAAGGCACCTACGATTATTTTTTAGAGCAAAAGAGCTTGCGCCAAGAAATGGAGCAAAGCGAACTCGAAAAAGATAAAAATACCTACCGTAGAGAGTTGGAGTGGATGCGTAGGCAACCCAAAGCCAGAACTACCAAAAGTAAAAGCCGGCAAGATGCATTTGCTGGTGTAGAAGATCGGGTTAAAAAGAAAAATGAAGTAAGTGAAGTATCTCTGCAAATAAAAATGACCCGATTGGGTGGAAAAATTTTGGAGTTGAAAAAAGTATCGAAGAGTTTTGGTGATTTATGCATTTTAAACGATTTTGAATATACTTTCCAACGTGGCGAACGTATTGGGGTAGTGGGTAAAAATGGCGTTGGTAAATCTACTTTTCTTAAAATAGCCCTGCAGCTAGAACAGCCCGATAGTGGCACCATTGATCATGGTGGAACTGTAGTTTTTGGCAATTTTGGCCAAGATGGGCTGAGCTATGAAGAAGATGTACGAGCCATTGAATACGTAAAAACCATGGGCGAATATTTCCCGATGGCCGATGGATCTAAAATTGGCGCTAGCCAGTTTATGGAAAAATTTGGCTTTAGTGCGCAACAGCAATATACGCCATTAAGTAAGCTGAGTGGGGGAGAGAAACGCCGCTTACAATTGTTGAGCGTATTGTTTCGCAACCCTAACTTTTTGGTTCTCGATGAGCCTACCAACGATTTAGATTTACAAACCCTACGTACTCTGGAGGAATTTTTGTTAGAATATCCGGGCTGTATACTCATTGTAAGTCACGATAGGTATTTTATGGATAGAATGGTTGATCACCTCTTTGCTTTTGAAGGAAATGGCGCAGTGCGTGATTATCCGGGCAATTATACCCAATACCGGGAGGCTTTGCTCAATGGTTTAATTCAGGATGAAAAAGCAGCACACCAAATTATGGTAGATAAAAGCCAGCCTAAAGCCAATACAAAAGAAAAAGTGCAACTCTCTTTTAAAGAAAAACGAGAGTTTGAAGAGTTAGAAAAAGAAATAGTCCAATTTGGTGAAGAGAAAGCCGACCTTGAAACCGCCATGAATGCCGGCACCATGAATTATGATGAATTGCAAAAAGCCGTTGAAAGAGTACGTGAATTGGTGAACTTAATAGATGAAAAAGAATTGCGTTGGTTAGAATTGAGCGAAAAACAAGGCTAAGTATTTCTGCGTAATTCGGCACAAAAAATACCTGCACTTACCGCCACATTTAACGATTCGGCCCCACCAAATAGAGGTATGGTTACCTGATTGCTTACTTTTTCTAAAATTTCGGGTCGAATACCATTGCCTTCGTTGCCTAAAATAAGTAAGCCTTCATGGCCAAAACTGGTTTCAAAAATGGAGGTTCCGCCTAAAGTAGCTGCAAAAGTGGGTAAACTACTGCTACGTATTACGTCCTCTAACTCGGTGTAAATAATCTTTATTCTGGCTAAAGAGCCCATGCTGGCTTGTACCACTTTAGGGTTGTAAGCTTCTACCGTATCGGTAGAGCAAATGAGTTCTTTAAATCCAAACCAGTCGGCGGTACGAATAATGGTGCCAAAATTCCCTGGATCTTGAACGCCATCTAGGAGTAAATGGAAGGTATTTGCTTCAATTATAAGATCGTTTTCGTCTTTTTGTGGAATATAAACCACCGCCAATACGTCTTGAGGTGTAGTTAAACCCGATATTTTAGCAATTTCATCAGCTTTAACCTCTAATAACTTTATATTTTGGGAGATTTTGTTCAATTTTGGGAGAATAGTAGAAGTGCCATATACGGAGTGTATACGATATCCAGATTGAAGAAATTCGAGAACAGATTTTAGCCCCTCCACCACAAATAGAGCATGCTCTTTACGGTATTTCTTTTGCTGCAATGATTTTATAAAACCTATTTCTGATTTTGAAAGCATACGCCACTAAGCCATTTTTTGTTCGTACAATAATACTGCTTTTTCTGTTCATTTCTGTGATTGGCTGTTCGCCCATTAGGTTTTTAGAAAAGGAGCAGGTACTGGTTAGAAAGGTAGATTTAAAAAATGTAGACCCTCGTTTTGAAGAACAAGCCCGCGAATATGTGCAAAGAGATTTGCGTAAACCATCTTGGTTAAATTTGCGTTTATACAATCTAGTAAATGTTAAAAAAGGACGCTACCGGACTGAAAATATTAAAAAAATAGGTGAGGCACCCGCTTTACTTGATAGCTCCTTGGTAGAAATATCTAGAACACAAATAGAGAAATTTTTACATACTAAAGGCTTTTTACGTGCAAAAGTTCAAAGTAACATAGCTATTGAAAAACAAAAAGCCCGAATTACCTTTACTGCAAATGCCGGAGCAGAATTCACCATAAATAAGTTGAGTTATTCTATTCCGGATACCTCGGTGCAGAGTTTATATTTAAAAAATCAAGCTTCTGTTTCAAGTGTTGCAAAGGATAAACGCTACGATGCCGATACCTTGAACGCCGAGAGAGAACAAGTTTACCAATTGATGCGTAAAAGCGGGTATTATGAGTATTTACGTCAGTATTTACGATTTGAGGTAGATACGAACGCTATGCAGCATAAAACTAATTTAAATTTGTTTATTGCCAATCCGGCCGCGAAACTTACCCATGAAAAGTATACCATTGGGAATAGTTATTTGGCTATTCGTACCAGTACTGGTTTGCTAAGTTCCACAACAGTAGATTCTGCAGTATTAGACAATCAGTATTATCTGAAAGATTATTCAGGTAGGTTTAAATTGAAGCCCATTACACGGTATATATTTTCTAAAAAAGGGACTAATTATAATTTAGAGGCCGAGAACTTAACTTACGACCGTTTATATGATTTAAATGTTTTTAGAAATATAAAAATTAGTTATCAAAAACAATCTGACACCTCACATGTGTTAGATGCCATTTATGATTTTACGCCACTTAAAAAAATGTCTAACAGACTAGAGGTCGAATACACATTAAATGGCGCTAGAAATGGTTTTAATATTGGTAATACCTATACCAATCGTAATTTATTTGGTGGCGCCGAGCAGTTTGACCTTAAGTTCAGATACGGTGTATTGTTCGAATCTAAATCTTTGAGCCAACTTTCTGATAGGGCATTTAACCGAGAGTTTGAACTCGGAGCCAATTTAATAATCCCTCGTATAATCATTCCATTTAAGAATACCGTTTCAAGTAAAAATGGTTTATCTCACACTACTTTTTCTACGAGTTTCCAATATTTTCGCCAAAAAAGTGCCTTCGAAAATCGAACCTTCATAAATGCAATTTCATACGATTGGATGGAAACCAAGTTTAAAAAACACACCTTTACGCCATTTAATTTAGAGTATAGAAATGGCCAATTAGATATCGATTTTAGAGATTATTTAAATGCAAATGGCTTTTCATTGTATGTAAAAACTAACGATAGGCAATTTGTAAACTTTGGTAGTCAGTATGCGTTTACGCTCAATAATATATTATTAAGCACCAAAAGCAATTTTTTTTATTTAAAAGCCTCTGCAGATTTAAGTGGCAATACCTTGGGCTTGTTAAGTAAAGCTTTGAATTTAAAAATAGATGCTAAAGGTTATAGAACAGTGTTTGGCTTGCCTTATTTGCAATACGCCAAGGCAGAATTAGATTTACGTTGGTATAAACACTTTGGTGGCGACAAGCAATTGGTTTTTAGATTGAATCCAGGGTTTGGTATTCCGTATGGTAACAATACTGCTTTACCTATTGAGAAGAATTTTTATGCAGGTGGAACCAACGGAATTAGAGCTTGGCAAGCCAGAACACTAGGGCCAGGTAATTATAATAGAGCAGATATTAATCCGCAGATTAGACAAAACCTGCGTAATTTAGATCAGTTGGGAGAGATTAAATTTGAGGGTAACTTAGAATATCGCTTTAAAATACTAAATAACTTATTTGGCGCCAAAGTAAAAGGTGCCACCTTTACCGATTTTGGAAATATTTGGCGTATACGTGCTGTGGCCGAAAATCCCGGAGGAGAATTCAATTCTTCTAAATTCTTAAAGCAATTTGCCATAGGTGCTGGTGCTGGCTTACGTTTCGATATGGATTATTTTATATTCCGATTAGATGCTGCGGTTAAAATTCGCGATCCGCAGTTTACGGGCTCTGACCAGTGGGTTATTAAAAATATGTTTAATAAAGAGTTTAAACAAATCTATGCCACTACACACTATCCAGATATATATCGCTTTGTGCAATATAACTTTGGTATAGGCATGCCGTTTTAATCTAAACTGCGTTTGTTGTAAAGCAAAAAGCCTGCATGAAACATCACCCCGATAGGCTTCTGTAGATCATCGTATCTATTTACACTGAAGCTAATGGGTCCAATTGGGCTCTGATATACCAACCCTGCAGTAGCCACATACCGAGCTTTAGGAGATTGTTTCCACGATACATCTTGTAAACCAACAAGTTCATATCCTTTAATGGATTTAAATAAGTAAGCTTCCAATCGTAGATCAATATTTTTGCGCAGCGAAATGATATTTTTCACTCCCCCAGCTACATAAGAATTAGCTCTAAATCCTTCGAAAAATATCGATTTTGAATCTTGTAATGGATAAAATGTAGGGGCACTTAATAAGGTAGATTTATAGGTGCTAAAGAGAGGTTTGTTGCTTAAAATTGATTCTAACGAATAGCCAAATGTAAAGTGTTTACTGCTAAATGGGTAATGCTCTATGCTCGTTTTTATCCGTAGCCATTGGCGATTTTTTTCAATGGGGTGTAACTGGGCGTAAATGACTTCGTTGCGCAATACATTACCAGGCAAGTAGTTTTCTATACCTCCAAAAAATGCCGTTTGCAATTGGTAAAACAGGCCTTTGGTTGCATATTGTTTTTTGTTTAGGGTGTTTTTGGTTAAATCGATAGTGGCCTTTAAACCTGAGAAGATACTCTCATCAAAGATATCTCCATATACATAATTGTTATTAGGACTAAAACTGTCATTAAAATCAAAATATCCCGCAGTGAATTCTAACTTTCCATTGCGGCCAAATGGGGTACCTATTTTGGCTACCCATTGCCTGTCTGATTGATCAACATAGGTTGGTTTTACTTTATCTACAATAATTTGGCTAGTGCTGTAAAAGTTCCAATGGTTGTATGTAAACTCGGTTTCTAGATAATAAGGCTTGGTTGTGGGTACATCCATCCTAATTGTAGTTTGCACCGATTCGTAAAACCTACCTGAATATAGGTTTGCTCCAAAAGTGTACGATTGCTTATCAAGTAAATTGTATTGCAGGCCTAAATACACATTACTTACTGGCCGTGTAGAAATACTCCCTCCAAAATCTATCCTAAAGTTTTTTTGTGGTTTTACTTGTAGCTCAAAGATGGTGTGCTGGGCCAAAGAATCTTGGTAAATACGTGGATAAATGGTTTCAAAATTCTCATCGGCCGCTAGTTTATAGTATCCATCTTTTATACCTAATAAGTCTAATTTTTGTTTTTTTGGCCAAAAAACATGTTGTACATACTCTTTTTGTTTAGAGTTAATCCCGTTTATAAGAACTTGGTCGAAAACAAGATTGGTATTTTTATTTTTAAAGGCAATTCGCTCTTCTTTTAATTTGTAAGCGTCGCTCCGTTGTTTTACAGCGTTTAAGATGGTTGACATATCGGCCATCGCGGCCTCATATCCACTTTTTATAATGGCAGTTACATCGCTAAAATTGGTAGCCGAAAAGGAGCTTATATTGGGCTGTATCACTGTCCCGTTTTTAACTACGCTTGCAGTATCCGAATTGGCTAAAAACATATACATCAAAAAGCGGTTTACAACCCGATCATCATTCTCTGTTGGATATTCATTGTAGGTTTTTGAGGATACATTTACTCCAATAATATAATCTGGTTTAAAATTACTTTTCATCACATCTACCGGGAAGTTGTTGTAAATACCCCCATCAAACACATATCGATTGCCTACTTTTACCGGCCGATAAACAAGTGGAACGGCCATAGTGCCTCGTACGGCTTCTACCAAACTACCGCTACCAATAGGAACCATTTTTTTATCAAAAATATCGGATACAATACACCGATAGGGTACAAATAGGTTGTCAAAATTGTTTTGAGCCGTAGCTGAGGCTTGTCCCAATAATTGCAACAAGGCAAAGTTTAATGGAATATCGTTTACTAAATTGGCTCTAAAACTGGCATTAAAACTGGTATCTATTTCTAGCTTGGCATTTAAAAAGGCAGGGTTATCGGGTTTTTTCTTAAAGTAATACCTAAAATCACTTTTAAAACGTCCGTTTACCCATTCTTGAAAATCATCGCTTTCTGCAATATATTCGATTTCGGAGGGAGAATAACCAGCAGCATATAAGGCACCCACGATACCCCCCATAGAGGTTCCGGTTATATAATCAATAGGAATGTGATTTTCTTCTAACGCTTTTAAAACGCCAATGTGAGCCAAGCCTTTTGCCCCACCACCACTCAATACCAAGCCCACTTTTTGCGCTTTTACTTGGTTTAGTACAATTAGTATGAGACTGAATAGAACAAATTTTTTCATAGGTATTGTTCTTTTGTATATGTAGCGGCCTCATATTCAGCTTTTGCCGAAAAAATGGGTCTAAAATAAGTTCAATTCTTTGATTTTGTTGATAACAAAATCAATCTCCTCCTTGGAAGTATACTTACTAAAAGAGAAACGTACTGCAGGGCTTGAACTATCGGCACCAATACCACTTAATACATGGGAGCCAATGTTACTTCCCGAACTACATGCACTACCTCCAGAAGCAGAAATGCCGGAAATATCTAAATTAAAGAGTAACATATCGGGCATTTCCATTTTTGGAAAAGATACATTGAGTACGGTATATAAGCTTTCATCTGCTGACGTTTTTCCATTAAAACCAATGCCGGGAATAGCTCTTTTCAATTCATCCATCATGTATGATTTTATTTCTTGTATATGAGCCTGATGTTTTTCCATATCTGCGTAAGCTAATTCCAATGCTTTGGCTAAGCCTACAATGCCATATATATTTTCTGTGCCACCCCGCATGTTGCGCTCTTGTGCGCCACCATATATAAACGGTTTTATTTTTATTTTATGGTTGATGTATAAGAATCCAACACCTTTTGGTCCGTGTATTTTGTGCGCTGCACACACTAAAAAATGAACCTTTAGTTTGCTTAAATCGTGGCGATAATGCCCCATTGTTTGAACCGTATCGCTATGGAAAAGCGCATCGTATTGTTCACACATTTCACCAACGTGCTCAATATTGGTAAGGGTACCAATTTCGTTATTGGCGTGCATCAGCGATACAAATGTTTTGGGATGGGTTTTAAGTAATTCTTCTAAATGCGCTAAATCAATACTTCCTTGCTCGTTTATGTTTACTAGGCTTAGTTTTATAATACCTTCATAAGCCAAAGCCTCTAAGGTGTGTAGAACGGCATGGTGCTCAATTTTAGAGGTAATGGCATGTGTTATTCCATGATCTATAATGCCACAGCGAATGGCTGTATTATCTGCCTCTGTGCCTCCTGAGGTGAAAAATATCTCAGCCGGTGAGGTATTTAAAAGACTTGCTACACTTTTACGGGCTTTTTCCACCACCGATCGTACTTCACGGCCATGTGCATGTATAGACGATGGATTGCCAAATTGGTTTTCCATTACGTTACACATTTCTTTTATTACCTCTTTATCTAGAGGGGTAGTGGCGGCATTATCTAAATAAACTCTCATGTTTTTAGTGGAGGTTCGCTATGGTTTTAATATCTGAAAGAATATGTTGAGCCAATGCATCGGCTTCGGCTGCTGTATTGCTTTCCGAATAAATACGAATAATAGGCTCGGTATTAGATTTTCGTAAATGCACCCATTGTTTATCAAACTCTATTTTTACACCATCTATAGTGCTTATAGGCTGATTTTTATATTTTTCTGCTACTTGTTTAAGTAAATTATCAATGTTTAAATCGGGTGTTAAATCGATTTTATTTTTAGAGATAAAATAGCTCGGATAACTTTTTCTTAGGCTAAAAATATCTTTTCCACTTTTGGCTAAATGGGTTAAAAATAAGGCAATGCCAACCAAGGCATCACGTCCATAATGCGAAGCCGGATAAATTACTCCACCGTTTCCTTCGCCGCCAATAACGGCATTGCTAGCTTTCATTAGGGTAACTACATTTACTTCGCCAACGGCTGCAGCATGGTACTTTTGACCTTTTTGTTCAGTTACATCTCGTAATGCTCGAGTAGAGGAGAGGTTAGAAACCGTGTTCCCCGGAGTATGGCTAAGTACGTAATCGGCTACCGCTACCAAGGTGTATTCTTCGCCAAACATAGATCCATCTTGGCAAACAAAACATAAACGATCTACATCTGGATCTACAGCAATGCCTAAATCGGCTTTTTGCTTAATAACCTCGTTTGATAAATCTTTTAAATTTTCGGGTAATGGTTCCGGATTATGCGGAAATTGACCATTAGGCGTATCGTGTATAGAATAAATGGTTTCTACACCCAATGCCTTCAGAAGTGCCGGCACAAAAATACCTCCACTAGAATTTACGCTGTCTACAGCCACTTTAAATTTAGCAGCTTTAATGGCCGCAATATCTACTAAATCTAGTGCTAATACGTGGTCTATGTGTTTTTGTAGGTAGCTGTCGTTGGTGCTTACTTTGCCCAAATTATCTACTTCGCAAAATGTTAATTCCCCGCTTTCAGCTAAACGTAAAACCTCTTTACCGTCTTCGTCGTTAATAAATTCGCCTATATGGTTTAAAAGTTTTAGGGCATTCCATTGTTTTGGGTTGTGGCTAGCTGTTAAAATAATACCACCGCCCGCTTGTTCCATGGGTACTGCTAATTCTACCGTAGGAGTGGTAGACAGACCAAGGTCAATCACATCAATACCTAAACCTTGTAGGGTGCCAATTACTAAATTACGCACCATATCGCCAGAAATGCGGGCATCTCTGCCTACCACAATTTTGCGGTTATTGGTTTGTTGTATTACCCAAGTACCGTAAGCCGCAGTAAATTTCACAATATCTAGTGGGGTTAGCCCTTCTCCTGGTTTGCCACCAATGGTTCCTCTTATGCCCGAAATGGATTTTATTAAACTCAACTTAAATTTTCTTTATATCTCAAAAATACACTTTTCGGCTTAAATGAGCAGTAGTTTTTACGCCTAATCTGCCAAAATTTATTCGATATATTTGTGACTTAAACAAAAGCTAAGAGATGACTAAGGAGTGGTTTATAAATTGGTTCGATTCGCCCTATTATCATATACTTTATCATCAGCGTAACGATGCCGAGGCAGAGTTATTTATAGATAATTTATTGGCCTATTTGCAACCAGAACCAGAAGCTAGTTTCCTTGATATTGCTTGCGGAAGAGGTAGACATGCCATCTATTTAAACAAAAAAGGGTTTTCGGTTACTGGCGTCGATTTGTCTGAATCGAACATTTTATTTGCCCAAGAATTTCAACAAGAAAATCTGCATTTTTTTGTACATGATATGCGTAATTCCTTTACTGGAGAATCTTTCAATACCATTTTTAATCTGTTTACTAGTTTTGGTTACTTCGATACTTTTGATGATCATTTGCTTGCATTGAAGCAGTTTAATCGGTCTGCAAAGCCCAATGGAACGTTGGTATTAGATTATTTTAATACGACCAAAATAATGAAGAATTTGGCTCCCACAGCGCACAAAACTATCCAGGGGATAGATTTTAGTATTGCTAAAGAGGTACTTAATAATCAAATTGTAAAGACTATTGCTTTTAGTGATAAGGGCATAAATTATTCCTTTAAAGAACAAGTAAAAGCTTTTTTTATGGCTGATTTTGAGAAATTATTTGCACAAAGTGGCTGGATTATTGAAGATTGTTTTGGAGATTATGAGTTGAATCCCTTTGACGAAGAGCGTTCAGATCGCTTGATATTTATTTGTAAAAAAGCCCTATGATAAATCAACTTCTTCAGCTAGATCAACTCTGGTTTACTGCCATCAATCAAGGCCTAGCCAATCCGGTATTTGATGTGCTTATGCCCATTCTTAGAAACCGCCTAACTTGGCTTCCACTCTATCTTTTGGCCACTTATTTTGCCATCAAAAAATTTGGTCGGGTTGGTGGCTTTATGCTGTTGTTTGGTATTTTATGTTTTGCAATAGCCGATTATTCATCGGCTAGTATACTTAAACCTTGGGTAGCTCGGTTGAGGCCATGCAACACACCCGGATTGAGTGTACGTACGTTAATAGCTTGTGGTACAGGTTATAGTTTTCCTTCATCGCATGCGGCTAACCACTTTGCATTGGCCGTTTTTTTTGCAATGTTGTTTGGTAAGCATTTTAAATGGGCTATTCTATGGCCTTTATTATGGGCTTTTTCTATTGCCTTTGCACAGGTATATGTGGGCGTACATTTCCCCATTGATGTGATTAGCGGAGCCTGTATAGGGTCTCTCATAGGCATAGCTTTGAGCTATATTTTTAAACATTTTTTTTCAACTGAGTTATGGAAATCTGGAAAGTAGTATTGCTATTTAGTAGTGCCTTATTGGGCGGTCTAACAGTTTTTCTTTCGAAACAAATTAGTGCCAATGGGCTTAAACTTATTTTATCTTTTAGCGGAGCATATTTATTTGCCATTACTGTTTTACATTTAATTCCGGAGGTATACATAGGTGGTACAGCTAGTATTGGTTTATATATTTTAGGTGGATTTGTGTTTCAAATTATTTTGGAACAATTTTCTGAGGGTATTGAACACGGACATATTCATATACATAAGCACGCTCAAAAAACTTTTCCCATTGGTGTAATGTTGAGTTTATGCATACATGCCTTTTTTGAAGGCATACCCCTAGTTAGTGCTAGTGGGAATGAATTGGTTTTTGGAATAGCTTTACACCACTTGCCAGCAGCTTTTGCCTTGGCTACAGTATTACTTCATCATGCTATAAAGGGCTATCGCTTAGTTAGTTATTTAGCCTTATTTGCATTCATGTCGCCATTGGGCTATTGGGCTGGTACGCAAGCCCAAGCAGGTAATATTGATGCTTGGATACAACCCATTATGGCAGTAGTAATAGGTATGTTTCTACATATTTCCACCACTATTTTATTCGAATCGAGTGTAGATCATCGATTTAATTTTAAGAAAATGTTAGCGGTACTATTGGGTTTGGCAGGAGCCATTTTGGGTTTTAGCTTTAGCCTCTAAATTTATCTAGTAAATAGCAGAGTTTAGCTGCTTCATCTGCAGTTAAATGGTCTTTCAATACCTCATCCATATCCATAGCTACATCCAATTCTTGCAAAATAGCTAGGCCTTGTTTAGATATTAGTATATCCACTGCTCGGCGATCTTTTTCGTTCGTCATTCGGCTTAGTAAGCCTTTTTTGTGTAAGCGTTCTACAATTCTAGAGGCGTCAGACATTTTATCTAACATGCGATCACGCAATAAATTTACTGTAGCTGGATTAGGGAATTGCCCTCTAAGAATGCGCAAAATATTGTATTGTTGGAGTGTGATATCTTGATCGTCTAAACGCTCTTTTAATAAATTAGTAATCCAACCATAGGTATACAATATATCTACAATAGCTTTATGGTAGTAGCTAGTAAATTTGCTTGAGGATATTTCGTCTTCTAATTTCATAATGTTATGCAATTTTAATAAAAATTTTAATTAAAAAGATAATTTAAGAAATTTTTTAGAAAATAAGGAGTAATTTTTTACTTCGGTGAAGTAAGATTGACCTCATTTTTATAAGCTTTTGATGGGTATTTTACCCTTAAAATGAGCTTTTAAATGTACTCCATCACCATGAACAGTCCACACTTCAGTGGGTTTTACTAGGGCAATCATTTTTAGTATATCGTTCCAGTCTACATGGTCGGAAATAAGAAGTTGCAAATCGTTCTGATTTTGTAAGTTTTTCCAGCCCGATGCAAATGCTCTACACACATTGGTGGCCCTGGCATAGCTTTTAAAGGTAAGCGGGGGAACTAAGTAAACATAGTTTTTTTCTATCTCCTTCATCATTTTACGAGTATAAAGCTGGTATTTGCCGAGGTTTATGTTCCACTTTTCATGCAATTGGTGCAGGGGTTGTATTTGGAAATGAACGGCCACTTTTCGGTTGGGGCAATGGTCGTTAATTAAACGAGTTAAACGTTGGGCTTTGCCTAAAGAATAGGTACCTAGAAGCACGTTTTCTGAATGTTCGTTTAGTTTTTTTATTTCTTCAATGGGGTTGGGGTGTTGGGTATCCGGATGTGCAAAGGTTGTTTCGGTGATCAATACATCAGCTTTAATAAATTCTATTGCTGTGCAAGTGGCATCTTCTTGCAATTTGTAATCGCCGGTATAGAGGTAGCGTGTATTTTTATACTCCAAAAGAATTTGTGCAGAGCCTAAAATATGTCCAGCTGAGTGGAACGAAACGTTGACGCCATTTAACTCAAAAGACTCACCATACGATTTTATGTTAAAAGCTCCTCCCGCCGATTTTTTGTAGCGTAAACGCATAATATCGGCTGTTTCTGGGGTACACCAGACCTGTTTATTGTCTCTGCAAGCATGGTCACCATGGGCATGTGAAATAAGGGCTTGATCTACAGCACTGCTCGGGTCGAGGTAAAACAATCCATATGGACAGTATAAACCGTGCTCTGTGCGCATAATAAAATCAGCTAATATCATACTCCGCTACTGCCTATTAAAAATTGAGTATGGAGCGCTATAATTTGCGGAATGAGTAGGTGTTTCTCGTCGTTTAAAATTAGGAAATTAGCTAATTTGGCCTTTTCCTCATCGGGCAATTGATTGGCTATGCGTGCCCTAATTTGCGCTTCACTGCTTTTATCTCTGTTTAATAGGCGGTTTATTCTCAATGCTATGGGCGATTCTACTAAAATTGTGTAATCACATTGTTTATACGAACCACTTTCTATAAGCAGGGCGGCTTCCTTAAGTATATAGGGCGTATGTTGTTGACTACACCATTTCTCAAAATCGGCTAAAACTACCGGATGCACGAGCGCATTTAATTGCTTTAAGGCATTTTCATCATTAAATACTTTATTAGCTACATACTTGGTATCAAGTTCGCCTTTGCTTGTAAATGTAGCGGTACCAAAAGTGGTTATTAATTGCTGTTTTAAACCTGAATTAGTGGCCATTAGCGTTTTTGCCGCTTGGTCGGCATAATATACAGGTACTCCCAAGAGGGCAAATATCTCACAAATGGTGCTTTTGCCCGTTCCAATTCCGCCGGTTATTCCAATTTTTAACATCAGCGATAAATTAGTAAATCAACGGTTTGAGGTTCTGTTCGAATGATGCGTACAAAATTTGGTATTTTTCCAAATTTTATGGGTAAAGCAGTATTTTTTTCAGGATTCCAGTTTTCCAAGTCAATGTAAACTTCAAAATCGGCGGTGCTAATTTTGCTGTAGTTGGTTAGTGCTACCAATACTTGTGTATGTACTTTTGCAGGTATTAGGGCTACGTTGGGGTGTTTGCTATTGTTTTTAATGCGAACGGGTAAGTTGAGATCTTTTTCTGTAAATCTACTTATCGGAATAGTAGCCAATACTTGTTTCGGATACAAACTAACATCCGAGTCTATGTCTTCTAACCTTACCCATTGAGCAATGGGCGTATTTACATTTCTTTGTTCGAGCAAATTGGTATATACTGCTTTAATCTTGCTTAGTTTTGCTGCCGGTCCGCTAAGTGAAACGGTATTAGGTTGAAGTTTAATGCTTGCCGAAAATCCATAAAAGCGCTCAAAAGCAATCTTGGAGCGAAATAAAACAGGAACTACTTTTGTTTCGATATTTTTTGTTCTAAACGAAATTTTAGATGGCAAAATAGAAAGGATGCGAAGGTTTTTACCTAATTGTTTGTTGAAACTATCTAAAAGGGTATCTAGCTCAATATCAGCTTGTATGGTACTAAGTTTTACTGTTAGCGCCGGGGTAGGTTTTAGTGTGTGGAATAAATAATCCCAGCCAGTGCCTAGCACTTTTACGCGAAACGTATCGGTTCGGAAACTTTTAGTAGAAAGTGAATGGCTAAATCGAACGGCAATGCTACTATGGTATGCGTAAGGTTTAGATAGCGAAATGAAAACCCATAAGCACAATGCCACAAGCAAAGAGCTTAAGAAAATGTTGAATTTTCTTTTTTGGACTTTGGTTATTAGATTCCAGGGCATGCTCAAAAGTAAGAAACATATTTGTACCCCGAAACTGGGGTATTAAAAAAGCCACTCCGATGTTTTGGTGTGGCTTTTTAATAGATTTTGGTTGTAAATTATTTACTGATTGCTTTTGAGGCATCTAATGAAACAGCCGATTTGTCGAAACGAATTTTAGTGCCACCTTCCACTTCAATTACAAAAGTAGTCTCGTTCATATCAACAATTTTACCGTGAATTCCGGCGCTGGTTACCACCTTATCAGCTTTTTTAAGTTCTTCTATAAACTTTTTATGATCTTTTGCTTTTTTCATTTGCGGTCTAATCATGAAAAAATAAAATACCACAATAATTAATACAATTGGTAAAAATTGCATAATGGGGTTAGCTGCTGCAGCTTGTAATAAAATTGAGTTTAGCATCATGTTTACTTGTTTTTAGGTTTTACATTACCCACTAAGTGCAATTCTTCGTTGCCTTTAAAGGTATTGGTTGTTAAGGTTATAGTTTTGTTTTGCATGCCCGATTTTCCGGTGCTGTTAAACACCACATGAATGATGCCTGTTTTGCCCGGAGCAAGGGGTTTTTGGGGATATTCGGGTACGGTGCAACCGCAGGTAGCGGCGGCACCGCTAATTATTAAGGCCGATTTGCCGGTATTGGTGAAGAAAAAGTCGTACACCACCTTATCGCCTTCATTCACTTGGCCAAAATCGTGAGATTCTTTCGCAAAAGTCATAAAAGGTGCCGTAGCCTTATCTACTGTCGATTTGCCTTCAGTGCTGTTAGATGACGAGCATGCGCTAGTCAATACGGCAATAAATAGGAGTAGGGTAAACTGTTTCATATATTAATTTAATAAGCCTCGGCCAACTTTTAGTACTTGTTTGCTCTTTTTTAAGTCGGCTAAAATTTTATCTAAAATACCGTTTATAAACGAATTACTTTTTGGTGTACTGTAATCTTTAGATATTTCGATGTACTCGTTTATAGTTACTTTCACCGGAATTTCTTTAAAGTGCACCAATTCTGTAATAGCCATTTGCATCAGCAATACATCCATCAGGGCAATCCGGTCAGAATCCCAATTGGTTGTTTTTTTATCTATCAATTGTAAATACTCTTCTTGATGGTTGATGGTTTTTTGCAATAAATCCAACACAAAATACCGATCTTCTTGTTCATCTTGTAGCAATGGAGCCAAGGAATTTTCCAGAGGGCTATTACCTTTAAAGTTTTTTAAGGTTTTAGCTATCATGCCTTTAAGCACTTCTTTATCTACAGACCAATTAATGAATTTTTCTTCGAAAATTTGTTCGATAGCAGGTGTTTTAAGAATAATTTTTCTGAAAATATGGTTCATTACGTCTTTATCGCTTGCAATACTGTGTTCGCTTAGTTGCAAAAAAGAGGCATATTCGGGTGCAGATTTTAACAGAGAAAATATGGTTTTATCAATGCTTGGCTCAAAACTCCAATTTACCTTGTGGTCTTTTATTCCTTGTAAGTAAGCAGGGTGATTGCGTAGGGCACTTATAAATAAGTTCTGATTCAATTTTGTAGGAGCATCTAAATCTTCGGCACTTGGGAGGTATTTATTTGCTCTATCTTCGGCATCTGTGCTACTATAATCAGCCACCGAAATGAGTAAAGATAGGGTGTAGAAATACATTTCATTTACCGATTCTATAAGGTTTATCAAGGCTTTTTCGAAAGTTTTTAATTCTTTGTTTTCGGCCTGGTGGTACGCATATAGGGTTTGTAATACTTTTACTCTCAGTTGCCTTCTGTTTAACATAATAAAGAACGATTTGGTTAAAATTAACCGGGTGTAATTTTTAGAAACTTGCTTTTATCTTCTTGATATCTTCAATGCGTTTTTCGGCAATTTTATTGGCCGCTTCGTTAGTTGGTATATTTTCTATTTTCGATTTTTTTAATACGTTACGGGTGGCATCGTAAATATTTTCGGCCAATTGCATGGTTCTCTTTTTGCTATAACCGGCAATTTCTGAATAACAATTAATTAAGCCACCTGCATTAATTAAATAGTCGGGGGCATATAAGATGCCTTTGGCCAATAGGAGTTTTCCGTGTACTGATTCGTCGGCCAATTGATTGTTTGCCGCTCCAGCAATAATAGAGCAGTTTAAGCGCTCAATAGTTTCGGTATTTACGGTAGCACCCAAAGCACAAGGTGCATAAATATCAATGTCTAAATCAAAAACAGAATTATTGGCCACAGCTTCGGCGCCATATTTTTTAGCTACTTGTTGTAATCGCTCTTCGTCAATATCACTTACATAAACCTTAGCATTTTCTTCGCGAAGTAGCTGTACCAAATTTTCGCCCACATGGCCAATGCCTTGTACGGCTATAGATTTTCCAGCTAAACTATCGTTACCGAACTGCTCTTTTACACAAGCTTTAATGCCCATAAAAACGCCTTTTGCGGTAACAGGTGAGGGGTCTCCACTACCCCCTAATGATTCTGGAACGCCGGTAACATGTTCAGTTTCCATGCGAATGTACTCCATATCCTTAGGGTTGGTGCCCATATCTTCGGCGGTAATAAAAGAGCCGTTTAAATTTTTTATGAATTTACCGTATCTACGCATCATAGCTTCGCTTTTATCGGCCCGGCTATCGCCAATAATTACCGCTTTACCACCACCTAAATTTAAGCCAGTAATGGCTGCTTTGTAGGTCATACTTCTCGATAGGCGCAATACATCGTGTAATGCATCTTGCTCATTTGCGTAGCTCCACATGCGGGTACCGCCCAATGCCGGGCCTAAGGTAGTATCGTGTATGGCAATAATAGCTTTAAGCCCAGTTTCGGCATCGTTGCAAAAAACAACATTTTGGTGCCCAAATTGGCTCATTTGTTCAAAAATGGAAAGCGTATTTTTGGTGTTTGATGACATGTGTTCGAATGATATCGTTCGGTAAAAGTAGTAAAATTTAAACAAGATTTCGGTTTAATACAGGACTTTATAGCTGTAGAAAAATCTGTACTTTTATGCCGTATGAAAGACCTAGCCTATCTCAACAAGTTCTTCTTAAAATACAAATGGAGGCTTATACCAGGAATTATTTTTGTAATAATTGCCAACCTTTTTGCTGTTTTGCCCGCACAAGTTATTAGAACTACTTTTAATTTGGTAAGTGATAATATTGCCATTTATCGACTTTTTTCAGGTTTCGAGCGGCAAACCATTGTGCTGCAGCTTTTCGGTTATAGCGTACTCTTTTTTGGGGTGGTAGTATTGCTTTTGGCGCTAATTAGAGGTTTTTTTTTATTCTTTATGCGTCAAACCA
>CAMCMG010000026.1:0-21450 GCA_945875895.1 Sphingobacterium thalpophilum
TAGCCTTATACAATGCTCGTCCGGATTTATTATTAACCGGCCGAACGCTTTTTGGCCATATGTCGGCCAAAGGCCAACAATTGGAAGACCACTATTTCGGTACCATTCCGGAAAGAGTGTACGCCTACATGCTCGATTTTGAAACCGAAGCCTTAAAATTGGGCATTCCATTAAAAACCCGTCACAATGAGGTAGCACCATCGCAATTTGAGTGTGCGCCTATTTACGAGGAAATAAACTTAGCCATTGATCACAACCAATTATTAATGGATGTGATGGAAAAAGTAGCTAGACGCCATAATTTCAAAGTATTGTTGCACGAAAAACCATATGCTGGAGTAAACGGCTCGGGTAAACACAACAACTGGAGCTTAATTACCAATACCGGTAAAAATCTATTAGCTCCGGGTAAAACACCTAAAAACAACTTGATGTTTTTGGCCTTTTTCGTAAATACGGTAAAAGCCGTACACGAACATGCCGATTTATTGCGTGCTTCTATTGCCTCGGTAAACAACGATCACCGTTTGGGTGCCAATGAGGCTCCTCCAGCTATCATTTCTATTTTCTTGGGTAGCCAACTAAACGATGTGTTGGATGAAGTAGAAAGTGCTCGTATAAGCAAAAAAGTAAAAGAAGACAATTCGCTTTGGTTAGGTATTCCTAAAATTCCTCAAATTTTATTAGACAATACCGACCGTAACCGTACCTCTCCTTTTGCCTTTACCGGTAATAAATTTGAATTCCGTGCAGTAGGTTCTTCTGCCAATTCATCGGCACCTATGACCGTTTTAAATACCATTATGGCCGACCAATTGGTAAAATTTAAAACCGAGGTAGATAAATTAATTAAAAAAGGAGAAAAGAAAGATATTGCGATTTTAACCGTGATTAAAAAATACATTAAGGAGTCTAAATCTATCCGTTTTGAAGGAAATGGCTATAGCGAAGAATGGGAGAAAGAAGCTCTAAGCAGAGGCTTATCTAACATTAAAACCACGCCAAAGGCTTTAGATGCCTATGTAAGTGAGAAAACCTTAAACTTGTTTGAGAAATTGCATGTGTTTAACCACCGTGAATCGGAAGCCCGCCACGAGATTTTATTAGAAAGCTTTTATAAAAAACTACAAATTGAAGCTCGTGTTATTGGCGAATTGGTGAACAGTGTCATCATTCCTTCGGCGGTGGAATACCAAAGTAAGTTGGTGCAAAACGTACAAGGTTTACAAGCAATAGGCTTAGATAAAGCCACCTACAAAGCGCAATTGGAATTAATTACCAAAATTGCTACGCATGTAAACTTTATTAAAAGTAATGTGGATAGCATGGTTGACGCTCGTAAAAAAGCAAATGCTATAGACGATATCCGTGACCGCTCTATTGCCTATGACGAAACGGTGAAAACCTTTTTTGAACCCATTCGTTACCACGTAGATAAATTGGAGCAAGTGGTTGATGATGGCCAATGGCCGCTACCTAAATTTAGAGAGTTGCTCTTTATTAAATAAAAAAAGCCCCCCGATACAATCGGGGGGCTTTTTTGTTAGAAATACCAATTAATTGGAATACACATAAAATTTAGCCAAGCCTAGACCATCTGGCGATAAAAAGTATTCTCCAGCATCAATATAATAAATAAAAGATTGAGCTCCATCTGTATTAGTAATTTCTCCTAAATCTAAATCTACCATTTCGAGATTGTTAACCGTTATTTGAGTTTTAGATAAAATTATTTTACCTGTGCCATCGTAATTGACCATATCAAAAATAAATAGATGACTTTTATCATTGAATACCGATTGACGTAAAATTAACTTCCCCAAAGCTCCTCCGTTAGTTGTATAAATTACAATCGCACCAGGTTTCAACTCATCGGCTATAGTTGTAGTTACCAAAATTTTGCCGGTGGTCATACTTGCTACTTTAGCCTGAATATCAGTATAGTTTACTTTATCAAAAGCTGAGAGTACTACAGGTTTATCTTTTTTACAGGCTACAAGGCCAATCAGTGCCAAGCCAAAAATTAATAGGATCTTTTTCATAAGTATTGCTTTTTGATTTATATAAACTAAAACTATGTTTGTGGTGATTTATTGTATTTAAATCGATAATTTTTATTGAGGGCATTAAAATGGCTAGATAAAAAGCTAACTTAGCGTCATGTCTGACCGCAATTACCAACTCCGAGGCGTATCTGCCGGAAAAGAGGATGTACATGCTGCCATTGCCAATATCGACAAGGGCATCTTTCCACACGCATTTTGTAAAATTATTCCGGATATTTTAGGTGGCGATGCCGATTGGTGTAACATTATGCATGCCGATGGCGCCGGAACCAAATCGGCGTTAGCTTATGTGTATTGGAAAGAAACTGGCGATTTATCGGTTTGGAAAGGCATTGCGCAAGACGCCATTATTATGAATTTAGACGACCTACTTTGTGTAGGTGCTACCGATAACATTTTACTTTCTTCTACCATTGGGCGGAATAAAAACCTCATTCCGAAAGAAGTTTTAGCCGAACTGATTAATGGCACCGAAGAAATTTTAGCAGAACTACGTGCGTTAGGTATTGGCATTTACTCCACCGGTGGCGAAACTGCCGATGTGGGTGATTTGGTGCGCACCATCATTGTAGATTCTACCGTTACTTGCCGGATGAAACGTTCGGAAGTAATTTCCAACGACCGCATACAAGCCGGTGATGTAATTGTAGGCCTTGCTTCTTACGGACAAGCTACCTACGAAACAGCATATAATGGCGGTATGGGTTCCAATGGCTTAACCAGTGCACGGCACGATGTTTTTCATAAATACGTGGCTGAGAAATACCCCGAAAGTTACGATCCTGCGGTGCCCTATGAATTGGTATTTGCCGGTAACAAAAAACTAACGGACTTAATTGATATTGCAGGTGAAAAACAGGTGTCTGCTGGAAAGTTGGTGCTCTCTCCCACCAGAACTTATGCGCCTATTCTACAGGCTATTTTAGCAAAAAATAGAACAGCCATTAACGGATTGGTGCATTGCAGTGGCGGTGCACAAACTAAAGTATTGCACTTTATTAATTCACTTCATATTATTAAGGATAATTTATTCCCCATTCCACCATTATTTCAACTGATTCAAGAGCAATCTGCTACGCCTTGGGAAGAAATGTATAAGGTATTTAATATGGGGCATCGAATGGAAATTTACACGAATGAGGAATTTGCTCAAGAGTGTATCGCTATAAGCAAAACCTTTGGAGTAGATGCACAACTTATCGGTCGAGTAGAAGCTGCCGACAAAAAACAAGTCAGCATTAGTTCAGAAAAGGGAAACTTTATTTACCACTAAAAAGATATCATATTTCCTTGTTTCGGAAAAATGAGTTTCAATCCAAGCGTGTTCTCGGCTACTACTTCTTGCTTAATTTGTTCTTCTTTACTACCCGATGGTTTACGGTGTGTAATAACTACCGGCAAGCCTTTTAAAGCCTCAATGCCTGTAAAAGAGGCTAAAACCTTCATTTCTTGTGCCCATAATCTGGGATTTAAATGTCCAAAAAGCTGATCATCGGCTTGCGAATTGGGAAAAGACACTTCTATAAAAATGGCCTTTAACTGTTTAACCCTAATTAAAGGCGCAATTTCTTGCCAAAGGTTTTTTAAATCAGTCGATTTCTCGATACTATCTGCACCCGTATCGCCTAAATAGAGTAGAGAAACTGCGGTATTACTCACTAAAAAAGCAGTACTCTTATAAGGATTAACATGACTCAACTCAAATGCTTTCACTCTAAGGTCAGTTCCTTCGGCGACTATTTCAGCTTTAGGTACTAGCGGCACATAACGGTATTTATTTAAAATGGGCGCTTCGCCTTCACTCCCAAAATTAGCCCAAGCTTTCCGAGTAAAATAATTCAATTTAAAAACATCAAGTACTTCGGGTAACGCATAAATAAGCTTTTTACTATCCTCGGGTGAATTGAGGATTAAACCGGCTACATGATCTAAATGCCCATGCGAAATAAAATAGCCCTTTATATTTTCTTTTAAGAAAGCTGGTTCTGTTTTTTGAATAGCGCCCTTTTTACGAGCCACTGTTAAGCCAGAATAAACAGTGCCTGCATCAAAGCAAATAAAATTGCTCGAACCTGCAGAAGCCACCAAATAAGCCGATAGGTTACTTTCATCTAGACCACCTTTTACGCCCAAAGGCAAAACGGTAAATGCAGACTGTGCTGAAGCTGTTATTGAAGCAGCAAGGAAGAAGAAAAATAGATAAAATTTCTTAAACATAACGCTGTTTTATTTTATGCAAGTTAGCCAGAATTATGAGTAATAAAACCCTCATATTTCGTATGTATTTAAAGGGGTTACATAAAGAAATTATAACCAATATGTGGCCCAAGACACATTCGGATAAATTGTAGTTTTTTTATCTTTATCTACTTTTACAGCAATTGTTAGCCCGGGCTGAATATGAGCAACAGCTGTTATGTCAATTTCCCACGTGGTATTGGTGGTATAGGCTTCTGCGTTTGGCATATGTATTTCTAGAGATAGTGCTACCTTCAATTTACCTCTTACATCACTAAGCACCATAGTATTGTCTATACTTAGTACTCGTGCTTGTGCATCTAGCGCATTTTCAAAACGTTTGTCATACTTTTTTCGAGCTCTATTTTTATAAAATAAAATACCTAGTACAAGCAAACTAGGTAAAACAAAGGCACTGAGCAACAAGACTAGGATTTGAAATTTGCTCATACAAGCTGCGTTTAAATATTATATAAAGGATACGCCTGCTTGTTAAAAATATTGCACAAAAAAAGCCCCGCTAAATTTAGCGGGGCTTTTTCTAAAAGTATAAACCTACTTAGTTAAACAAATATCTCACACCAAACTGGCCTGACCAAGTTGATGTTGATTGTAAATAACCGGTTCCGTTGGTAGGTGCTTTAAATGAAAAGCTACCACCAGAACTTGAAGTATACGAAATCAACGTATTTGCTTGGTTAGAGACGAAATAAGATTTACCCCATTTCTTGTTAATCATGTTACCTACGTTGTAGATGTCAAAAGTTAACTGCAATTTGTTTTTAGTACCTTCTACAATACCACCAAAATTTTGCGTTACACGTAAATCAAATTGATTTTCCCAAGGGGTCATGGCACCATTACGTTTTGCGTATTCACCTCTGTGTTTGCTTAAATATGGATCATTTTTAATGAACTGATCTAAATCATACCATTGGTTGGCTGCAGTAGCTGGAATGGATGACGATGGAGCTAACTTAATTTCACTTTGGAAACGAGGAATGTACATTAAATCGTTAGAAAATGCACCATCATTGTTTAAGTCACCATTATACAAATAGGTAAAGGTTTGACCTGAACGACCGGTATAAAACAAACTAAATGAAGTAGAAGATTGTTTTTGATCACCATAAGATAATTTATAATCTAATGAACCAATAATACGGTGCTTCATTTGAAAATTTGAAGTTGATAAATTCGGATTATTCGGATCATTTACCTGTTGAACAAACTCCCAATTTGATCTGGCAGTGCTGCTTGCTCCATCGTTAACCGAAGTAGCTCTACCACGGGTGTAAGCAACCATGGCTGACAAGCCAGAATCAAAAGTTTTTTGCAATTGACCTGTTATCGAAGCCGTATATCCTTTACTAGTATTGCTCAGTAAAATAGCATTGGTAAAGTTAGTTCCGTCTACTTTTGTACTACTGTAAGCAGCACGATTATCTGCACCCGAAGAAAGTGTAGGGCTAATTACAGCAGTAGATGCTTTTAAGTTGATATCAGAATAGTTTACGTTATTCAAGGTTTTAGAGTAAATACCTTCAATAGTTGCATTAATACCGTATGGCAATTTAAAGTCAACTGCTAAGTTGTTTCTAAATACTTGAGGTACTTTAAAATCTGGAGTTACCAAATTAACCTCTGCTCTATTTGAGCCACCACCGTAAAGTGTAGCAGCAGAAGCTTGATTATTTGGATCAGCAATAAACGCTAATGTAGGAACAGTGGCTTTTAAAAGATTCACTGAACTAAACAACATACCGCTATTAGAATATTGGTTAGACAACCATACAAATGGCACACGGCCAGTAAAGATACCTGAACCACCACGTACTTGAACTGAACGATCGCCCGTTACATCCCAATTAAAGCCTAAACGTGGAGACCACAATGGCTGGGTGCTTGGAGTCGCATCCGTTTTATATCCAGGAAATGCGGTTTCAACCAAGGTATTACGCAATGGCTTGTCGCCAAATACCGGAATATCCATACGTAAACCAGCAGTTAACTTTAAGCCTTTTGCAGCTTCAAACTCATCTTGTACATAAAAACCTAACTGAGCTGCAGTAAATTTAGCTTCTGGCTGTGCAACACCAGGAATTCTAGAGTAAGTGGCTTGTAATTGGTTTGGCGAATTAGCTAAGAAATCAGCAACGTTATTAAAAGTCCAACGACCGTTGAAGTTGTTGATGAACAAGTTGCGGAATTTAAAAAATTCGTTGTGTGTACCCACAGTAATGTTGTGGTTACCCAAGTTGATTTTAAAGTTATCGGTTAACTCTATAACATCTTGATCCAATTGGTTGGCTACTGAACTACGCTCAGAACCTAAACTGGCAACATTAGATGAGAAACCATCAATAGATCTAATCTCAATGAATGGGAAAAGTGTACCAGCAGTTTGACGCTCATCGCGAATGATAGAGTATCCTAAAATTAAATTGTTAGAGAATTTATCGTTCAATTTAGTACGTAATTCTAATACGGAGTTATGTTGAGTATTAGCAAATTTGTATGCATTATTTCCGAAACGGAATGAAGTACCGCTTCTAGAAATATTATCGTCAAATGCATCGATATAGTTGTAACGTACAGTCAACTGATTACGTGGGTTGATGTTCCAATCGAATTTTGCAAATACTTTATTGTTTTGAGTTTGCACATCTTGTGGTCCATAAGAACCTACATCATAACCCATGGTTAATGCTTTAGCAGCAATTTGCTGAGCAGTTGCTAAAGATATAGAAGAACCAGTTTCACCAGCATTGTTAAACAATGGAGATTGAACACGCTGCAATTCCGCATTTACGAAGAAGAACAATTTGTCTTTAATAATTGGGCCACCAAAACGGAAACCGTATTGGTTGTTCATGAATTTTGTTGAACGAGCATTGGTTAATGCATTTCTACCAATGGTGTTTTGGTTACGACCAAATAAATAAGCCGAACCTTCAAATTTATTAGTACCTGAACGAGTAACGGCGTTTACACCACCACCGGTGAAGTTACCTAAGCTTACATCGTAAGGAGCCAATACCACTTGAATCTCTTGAATCGCATCCAAAGAAATTGGTTGTGTATTTGCTTGGCCACCCGGAGTACCAGAACTAGCTAAACCAAACACGTCGTTATTAACCGCACCATCAATGGTAATGTTGTTAAAACGGTTGTTAGAACCACCAAAAGAACTACCATTTGCTTGTGGAGTTAAACGAGTGAAATCTTGCAAACTTCTACTTAAAGTTGGCATTCTTTCAATTTGTTCTTTACTCACACTTGTTGCAGCACCTGTACGTTTGCTGTTAAATACATTGTCTTTAGTACCTACAACCACTACTTCAGCTAATTGCTGACCAGCTTTTTCAAGCACTGGGCTTAAGGTTAAGTTTTCACCTAACTTCAAAAACACATCAGTTACTTTAAAACTACGGTAGCCTAAATAGGTAATTTCAATAGTGTAAGGTCCACCTACACGTAAGTTTGAAATCGTAAATCTACCACCTGTATTGGTAGAAGCACCGTAAACCGTTCCGGTTGGGGTGTGAATAGCTTTTACAGAGGCACCAACTAACGTCTCTTGAGCGTCTTTGATGGTTCCTGATAAACTACTGGTAGTAACCTGTGCAAACACACTTACAGTGGCAAACACAAGAACTAATGAATAAAGTAATTTTTTCATCATAATTTTTTGGTTAATATTTTTTTCATTTGGCCCAAACTCTTTAATGAGTTTGTATTTGGGTACAAATATAGAATGATTTATAATAACCAAGCATCACTTTTTTAATTTTATTTTATGAACTTGTTCTATAAGCTGTCATTTTTTTCAACAATTCGTAATTAACCATCAAAAAATGGCTATTTCATTAAAAAATTGAACTTTTTAAGGTCAAAATTGTGGATAAGTTGGTATTTTAGATATCGGCTCCAAATGATTAGTTTTGGGCTTTAAGATTTAAAATATATGAATTACGATTTACTAGTAATTGGTAGTGGGCCGGGTGGCTATGTAGCCGCTATACGTGCAGCACAATTGGGCCTAAAAACAGCCATTGTGGAGAAAGAATCGCTTGGTGGGATTTGTTTAAACTGGGGTTGTATACCTACCAAAGCTTTAATTAAAAGTGCGCAAGTATTTGAATACATAAACCATGCTGCCGAATATGGCTTGCACGTTTCTGATGCAAAAGTTGATTTTAATGCCGTAATAAAACGTAGCCGCGATGTAGCGGATGGAATGAGTAAAGGGATCCAATTCTTGCTAAAAAAGAATAAAATAGACGTAATTATGGGTACCGCCAAACTAAAAAGTGGCGTCAAAGTACAGGTATTAGGAGCCGATGGCACCAATGCCGAATACAGTGCCAAGCATATCATTTTAGCAACCGGCGGTCGTTCTAGAGAATTGCCCAACCTAAAACAAGATGGCAAAAAAATTATTGGCTACCGCCAAGCCATGGTATTGCCACAACAACCCAAAAGCTTAGTAGTAGTAGGTTCTGGCGCCATAGGTGTAGAGTTTGCCTATTTCTACAACAGCATTGGCACCCAAGTAACCATTGTAGAATATTTAGACAATATTGTTCCGGTAGAAGACGAAGACATTTCTAAACAACTGATACGTAGCTTTAAAAAAGCAGGCATTACAGTAATGACCGGAGCCAACGTAGAATCGGTAGATATTAGCGGTGCTGGCTGCAAAGTACAAGTTAAAACCGCTGCAGGCGTAGAAACCCTAGCATGCGATGTGGTGCTTTCTGCGGTAGGTTTTAGCCCAAATATTGAAAACATTGGCTTAGAAGAAGTAGGTATAAAAATCGACAAAGGCCGTGTTTTGGTTGATGATTTTTATAAAACTAATATAGAAGGTGTATATGCCATTGGCGATATTGTTAAAGGACAAGCCCTGGCACACGTTGCTTCTGCCGAAGGTATTATTTGCGTAGAAAAAATTGCCGGTCACCATCCGGAGCCTTTAAACTATAACAACATTCCGGGCTGCACGTATTGCTCTCCAGAAATTGCCTCTGTGGGCTATACCGAAAAAGCGGCCAAAGAAGCCGGATATGAGATTAAAGTAGGTAAATTCCCATTTTCAGCCTCGGGTAAAGCAAGTGCTGTCGGAGCCAAAGATGGCTTTGTAAAAGTAATTTTTGATGCTAAATACGGCGAATTTTTAGGCGCCCACTTGATTGGGGCCAATGTAACCGAAATGATTGCCGAAGTAGTAGTTGCTCGTAAATTGGAAACTACCGGTATGGACATTGTAAAAACCGTACACCCGCATCCAACCATGAGCGAAGCCATTATGGAAGCCGCAGCCGATGCATATGGTGAGGTAATTCACCTATAAAAAATAAATAACCTTAAAAACCCACTCCAATCCGAGTGGGTTTTTTTATTTTTAGTCAAAATTTTCATCCCTGAAACTACATACCATAGATACCGGCTTTTTTAAATTAGATGGTGGCGCCATGTTTGGCGTAGTGCCCAAAACCATGTGGCAAAAATTAGTTCCACCCGATGAAAATAATTTATGTACCTGGGCCATGCGTTGTTTATTAATAGAAGAAGACAAAAAACTAACCTTAATAGATAACGGCATTGGCGATAAACAAGACGATAAATTTTTAAGTCATTACCATTTACATGGCGATGACACTTTGGATAAATCTTTGGCCAAACTGGGTTTTTCTAGAGCCGATATTACCGATGTATTTCTTACCCACTTACACTTCGATCATTGCGGAGGTTCCATTATTCGCGAAGGCGAAAAACTAAAACCAGCCTTCGAAAACGCACGTTATTGGAGCAACGAGCAGCATTGGCAATGGGCCGTAGCACCCAACGACCGCGAAAAGGCATCGTTCTTAAAAGAGAACATCCTACCTATTCAAGAAAGTGGACAACTGAACTTTGTAGAAACGAAAGATGGCGTTGATTTTGCAGAAAATGTACGCATTCGCTTCGCTTTTGGGCATACTGAAGCCATGATGTTACCCCAAATACAATACAAAGGCAGAACTATTGTATACATGGCCGATTTGTTACCCTCAGCGGCACACCTACCCCTCCCTTATGTAATGGCTTACGACATGTTTCCGCTACAAACGCTTCATGAAAAAAAGGCTTTTTTAGAAGAAGCTATAGCTGGAGATTATATTTTATATTTTGAGCACGATGCCCTAAACGAATGTGCCACCCTGCAACAAATAGATAAAGGTATTCGGGTAAAGGAAACCTTTAAATTGAGTGAATTGTAAGATTATTTGATTTAAAGGTGTTTAAATGCTATTTTAGTAGCCTTCCTGTAAACGATAAGATGCAGCTCACCCAATTAGAAATAAAAGGATTCAAAAGCTTCGGCGATAAAATTACCATCAACTTTAATGAGGGGGTAACGGCTGTTGTTGGGCCCAATGGCTGCGGAAAATCGAACGTTGTTGATGCTATTAGGTGGGTTTTGGGAGAGCAAAGTACCCGCATGTTGCGTTCCGAAAAAATGGAAAACATCATTTTTAACGGAACCAAAACACGTAAACCCTCCAATTTAGCTGAGGTTTCTTTAAGTTTCGACAATACCAAAAACATCCTACCTACCGAATATTCGCAAGTAACCATTACCAGGAAATTGTACCGTACTGGTGAAAGTGAATACCGCTTGAATGACGTGCAATGTAGGTTAAAAGACATTACCGATTTATTTCTCGATACCGGAATTGGCTCCGACTCCTACTCTATTATTGAGTTGAAAATGATCGATGAAATTATTGCCAATAAGGAAAATTCGCGAAGATCTTTGTTTGAAGAAGCCTCTGGCATTTCGAAATACAAACTGCGTAAAAAGCAAACCTTCTCTAAATTAAAAGATACCGAAGCAGACCTGAGCCGTGTAGAAGATATTTTATTCGAAATTGATAAAAATCTGAAAACACTAGAAAATCAAGCTAAAAAAGCTGAGCGCTACTATAAAATCAAAGAGCAATATAAAGAATTAAGTGTGCAATTGGCCTCTTTTCGCATTGCAGGTTACCGCAACGCTTTAGAAACTCTAGATAAACAGGAGCAAGATCAAAATACTGGCAAATCGGGCATAAGTACAACTATTGATACTTTAGAGGCAAGTTTGCAACAACAAAAACTGGCACATCTTACGCAAGAAAAAAACTTAAGCACGCAACAAAAAGCAGCCAACGAGTTTATTGCCAAAATAAGGGCCTACGAAAGTGATAAAAAGGTAAAAAATGAGCAACTACGCTTTTTAGAAGATAAAGAAGCTCGATTAAAAGAAGAGCTAGAAAAAGACCGTCAGCAATTAAATCACGTTGACTATAACCAAAAACGCCTCAAGGAAGAGCTGAACCAAGAAAAAAGTGTTGTGGCTGGCCTTCAAACTGACCTAGAAAAACAAAAAAGTAGTGTAGATACCTTGAGGGAGCAGCAACAAAATTGTAGAACTCAAGTAGATGCATTGGCTAAAGAAAACAGCCAAACGCAACAAGCCTTAAATGAATTAGAAAAAAACCTTGCCATTTTACACATTCAGCGGGACGCTCTACAACAAGAAAGCACCCGAAATACTACCGATTCACAATCGAAAGAAGTAGAATTAACCGAATTTAACAAGATTTTAGCGGATTTAGAGCAGCGTTTACAAACACAGCAACAAGAATTAAGTCTTGCCCAAAAACTCGAGGCCGAGTTACAAGAAAAACTGAAATTGGGTGAAGAGACCATCCAACAAAAAAAGCAGGAAAGTCAAGATTTAAACAGAAAACTAGACGCCAAGCAAAACGAATACAACCTTACTAAATCTATGGTTGACAATTTGGAAGGTTTCCCCGAGTCTATTCGTTTCTTAAAAAAGAATACCAATTGGGCCAAACAAGCGCCTTTATTCTCGGATATTTTATTTTGCAAAGAGGACTACCGCATTGCTATTGAAAACTACTTAGAACCCGTAATGAACCATTACGTGGTGCAAACGCAGCAGGAAGCTATACAAGCCATTAACTTATTAAGCGATTCGGCCCAAGGCAGAGCTAATTTCTTTATTATCGATGCTTTAAAATCATCGGATAAGAAAACTGAAAAGCAAAAACAAAGCACGAATTTAATCGCTGCTCTAGATATTATAGAGGTAAATGCTCAATACCGTCCACTATGTGAACTGCTCTTAAAAAACGTATATGTAATTGAAAGCGGCGAAGAAGAAGAATTAGCCAAGACCCTACCACAAGAAGGGCAAATATTGTTAAGTAGTAGCGGTAAATACAGCAAAAGCACCTATACCATGGCCGGAGGCTCGGTAGGCTTATTTGAGGGAAAGCGTATTGGTAGGGCTAAAAATCTAGAAAATTTAGCCAAAGAGATTTCGAGTTTAGAACAGAATTTAACTACACTCCAGAATGCAATCGAAAAAGAAAGCCAAAGCTTGGAAACCTTAAGATTAGCATCACAAAAAGACCAAAACAGCCAAAAAGAACGGGCTGTACAAAGTCTTAACAACGAATACATCTCCATTAAAACCAAGCAAGAGCAATACGTTGCATTTATGGAGAACAGCCAAAACCGGAAGCAAGACATTGAAACGAAAATTACAGATATTGTAGCAGAAATTGAAAGTTCGGAACCTAAAGTTGCCGAACTAAAAGCTGAGCAGGAAATTAAACAGCAGACCTTGGCACAGGTCCAACAAGAATACCAAACTCTCTCCGACCGGTTAACTGCCGAGGCCACTGCTTATAACCAAGAAAATATCAAATTCCACCAACAACAAAATAAGGTTTCGGGGGTAGAAAAAGATTTAGACTACCGCAATAGCCAGCATGCCAACCTCTCGGAACGCATACAAAGTAACCACACTATTTTTGAGCAAACGCAGGCAACTATTAAAGAAACGCTGAAACACGTAGATCACTCTGACGGTGATCTTTTGGCCATGTACACCCAAAAAGAAGCTTTAGAAAAAGGAGTAGAAGAACTAGAACAGGCGTATTATGCGGCCAGAGGTGCCATTACCGAAACAGAAAATACTATTGCCGAACAGCGACGAAAAAAAGAGCAGGCCGATTTTTTAGCCAACGAGCTAAAAGACCAAAAAACGAATTTAAAACTCGAATTAAACGGGCTAAAAGAGCGTTTATCGGTAGAATTCTCCATCGATATAACTGATTTATTGGAGAATGACGTACCGGAAGGCGAAAATGAAGACGCCCTAAAAGAGAAAACCGAAAAACTAAAACGCCAACTCGAGGATTTTGGCGGCATTAACCCCATGGCTATGGAGGCCTACCAAGAAATGCAAGAGCGTTTTGTATTTATACAAACCCAGAAAAAAGATTTATTAGACGCTAAAGATTCGCTTTTAGCAACCATTAAAGAAATAGATGATACGGCTAAAGCCAAGTTTATGGAGGCCTTTATCCAAGTCCGTGAACACTTTATTGAGGTGTTTCGTTCTTTATTTAACGAGGAAGATTCCTGCGATTTAATACTCTCCGACCCAGAAAATCCACTCGACTCGGATATTGACATTATGGCCCACCCGAAAGGCAAGCGTCCACTTTCTATCAATCAACTATCGGGCGGAGAGAAAACGCTTACAGCCACGGCACTCCTATTTTCATTGTACCTGCTTAAGCCGGCACCTTTCTGCATTTTTGATGAGGTAGATGCTCCTTTAGATGATACCAACATCGATAAATTCAACAACATTATCCGCAAATTCTCCAATCAATCGCAATTTATTGTGGTATCGCACAACAAACGTACCATTGCCAGCACCGACATTATTTACGGCGTAACCATGGTAGAACAAGGCGTATCAAAAGTAGTGGCGGTAGATTTACGTGAAGTAGCTTAAGCAAAGGGCTGTGAAAACTGCGAAATCCTTCGTATTTTAGCACCTTATTCCGTTGAAAATTATGAAAAGAACCAAGATTAAAGCGCTATTAGCAACAACTGATTTCGGCAAAGAAGTAACCGTAATGGGATGGGTAAAAACCTTCCGTAACAATCAGTTTATAGCCATTAACGATGGTTCTAGCATTCACAACATACAAGCGGTAGTTGATTTTAACAGCACCGAAGAAAGCCTTTTAAAACGCCTCACTACCGGAGCCTCTGTTGCGGTAACGGGTACCTTAGTAGAATCGTTAGGAAAAGGACAGCGTGTAGAAATTAAAGTTAAAACCCTCGAAATTTTAGGCGATAGCGATGCGGAGAAATTCCCTCTTCAACCTAAAAAACACAGTTTAGAGTTTTTACGAGAAATTGCCCACTTGCGTTTCCGCACCAATACCTTTAATGCCGTATTTAAAGTACGTCATGCATTGGCTTTTGCGGTGCACCAATTTTTCAACGATCGAGGCTTTGTGTATTTACATACGCCAATCATCACCGCATCTGATGCTGAAGGAGCCGGCGAAATGTTCCGCGTAAGCACCATCGATTTTGATAACATTCCTCGAAACGACGATGGAACGGTAAACTATAAAGAAGACTTTTTTGGCAAAATTACCAATCTGACTGTTTCCGGACAGCTAGAAGGCGAATTGGCTGCCATGGCCTTCGGCGATATTTACACCTTTGGCCCTACATTTAGAGCCGAAAATTCGAACACCACCCGCCACTTGGCCGAATTTTGGATGATTGAGCCCGAAATGGCTTTTTACGATTTAAACGGCAATATGGATTTGGCCGAAGAATTGTTAAAATATGTAATTGGCTATGCGCTATCAAACTGTGCCGATGAATTGGAATTTTTAACAGGCCGTTTAGAAGAAGAAGAAAAGCAAAAGCCTCAACAAGATCGTTCCGAATTGGATTTATTAAGCAAACTAAACTTCTGCTTAGAAAACAGTTTCGAACGCATCACCTATACCGAGGCTATTGAGATTTTAAAACAATCGAAACCAAACCAGAAAAAGCAATTTAAATACCTTATTGAAGAATGGGGTGCCGATTTACAGTCGGAACACGAACGCTATTTGGTAGAGAAACACTTTAAAAAACCAGTAATTTTAACCGATTACCCGAAAGATATTAAAGCATTTTACATGCGCCAAAACGAAGACGGAAAAACCGTAAGAGCTATGGATATATTATTCCCAGGTATTGGCGAAATTATAGGCGGATCGCAACGAGAAGAGCGTTTAGAAAAATTGGAACAACGCATGAGCGAAATGCACGTGCCTACCGAAGAATTATCGTGGTATTTAGATACCCGCCGTTTTGGTTCGGCCCCACATGCCGGCTTTGGTTTGGGCTTCGAGCGTTTGGTATTATTCGTTACCGGAATGACCAATATCCGCGACGTGATTCCGTTTCCAAGAACGCCGAAAAACGCTGAGTTTTAGCACATGGCTAAGCTCATTAACCTAAAGCCCTTTCGCGAATTCTTACAATTACAACAACTAGGAGGAATACTCTTATTGGCTGCTGCAATACTTTCTTTAGTATTAGCAAATTCTGCCTTCGCCAATACCTTTAACCGTATTTTAACAAGCACTTGGGGCATCCACTTATCCGGTTTACACCTAGTTTACAATACCACAACCTGGATTAACGATGGCTTAATGGCCATCTTTTTTTTAGTAGTGGGCTTAGAAATTAAACGAGAATTGATAGAAGGCGAACTCTCTTCCATCAAAAAAGCCGCTATGCCAGTATTTGCGGCATTGGGAGGCATGTTGGTTCCTGCAGCATTTTTTTTACTAATCAATTTAGGAAAACCTAGCCAGCATGGCTGGGGCATACCTATGGCTACCGACATTGCTTTTGCCTTAGCCATTGTAGCAGCATTAGGCAAACGGGTGCCTACTTCTATCAAAATATTTTTAGCCGCCCTAGCCATTGTTGACGATTTGGGTGCCATTTTGGTCATTGCCCTTTTTTATTCGAGCAAGTTAGACAATACGTATTTAGCTTATGCTGGAGGAATAGTAGCACTTTTAGCCACCCTAAATTATTTCGGGGTAAAACGCCTAATTTTTTACCTCATACCCGGAGTATTTTTGTGGTATGTGGTGCATCATTCGGGCATACATGCCACCATTGCAGGCGTATTATTAGCTTGTTTTATTCCTACCAATCCGGTAAAAGAAACTTCTCCCCTAGAAAAACTAGAACACCTTTTACTAAAGCCAGTAAATTTGTTCATTATGCCCCTATTTGCTTTGGCAAATACCAATATTCACTTGGAGTGGAGTATGCTAAAAGGCATTAGCAGTCCCATTGGTTTAGGTATCATTTTAGGATTGGTTTTCGGTAAACCAATTGGGGTATTTTTATTTTCGTGGATAAGCGTAAAATTGGGTTGGAGTAGCCTACCCACTAAGGCAACATGGAAACATGTTTTAGGCTTAGGCATGTTGGCCGGTATTGGTTTTACCATGTCAACATTTATTGCCCTACTTTCTTTTACAAACCCAGCTTTTCAATTAGAAGCCAAATTCTGTATTTTAATAGCCTCCATTATTGCGGCTTGTTTTGGCTATAGCTATTTAAGTTTCCTCCACAAAAAAGCCAATTAATGGCTTTGCATAAAGTCGATGATAGATTGGTATAGCGGATTGGCGCCAAAAACCATCTGGCTGATCATGGGCACATGTTGTTTTTTAGGTATTACCTCATATTTAACAGGCTTTTGTGCTTGGGTTAGCAGCTCATACAAGCGTTTCGATTGTATTTTTATAGCCTCGTAGGTCTCTTCTCCTACTAAAATATAATACGGGTGTTTTATCTGATCGAAATAAGTTAAAGGCGATCCCTTCTTCCAATTTTCCGGATCGGTGGTAAAGGTTTTCAAGAAACTGGTCGTTTGATTGTTTTTTTCAGCCAGGTTTAAATACTGTTCCATATCTAATCCGAAACCATCGTTTAAAATAATGCCACGCAATGGATTGGCGATTTGTTGTTCGGCAAAAAATCGAGGATCTAAATCAATGAGCGCCTCCAAATGTCCTCCAGCAGAATGTCCCATGGCAAAAATACGCTCAGAGTTACCACCATAAGTAGCAATAGAATCTTTTACCCATTTAATAGCCGACGCACAATCTCTAGCCATATCTTCATAACCGGCTGCTGGAGATAAGGGGTAGTTGATAATTACCGTAACTACATTTTTGCTGGCAAAATTGCGGCCTATCCACCAATAGGTGTCTTTTTTACCACTATCCCACGATCCGCCGTGAATAAATACCAATACATCTTTAGCTTGGCTTACATCTTTTGGATAATACACATCCAATTGATTTCGGGTAGATTTACTAGCCGAAGGGTAGCTGATGTCTTTTTTAATTTTAATAGTAACAGCCAATACAGAGCTTAAACTAGATAGATAGAACAGCATAAGGAAAGCAAGTTTTAATTTCATCGGATAAGGGGGTCTTTTTCTTTTGTAAAATGAGTATATACTAATTTATCGAGCAGTTTTGGCAACCACTTGCTCAAAAATACAGTTAATTTTCCTTGAAAAGTCATAATCAAGCTACGGCTGCGATTTTCTACACCTTGGGCGATTTGTTCGGCCACTTCTTCAGCCGACATCATTTTTTCTTCCACCATGCTGGTTTCACCTTGGGCACTGCCATCTTTCACCAAGGCTACTTTACGAATATTGGATGCGGTAAAACCTGGCGAAGCAATCATTACATGCAAACCGGTTTTTAAATTCTCTACTCGTAATGACTCTAAAAAACCATTCATAGCAAATTTAGAAGAGGAATAACCCGTACGGCCTGGCAAGCCTTTATAGCCTGCAATAGACGATACGCCTACTACAGAACCCTTATTTTTTAGCAATTCGGGCAAAGCATATTTGGTGCAGTATACGGTTCCCCAAAAATTCACATCCATTAGGTTACGGATAACCACCAGGTCTAAATCTTTAAACAAGGCCCGCATGGAAATACCGGCATTGTTTATCAGCACATCTATACGACCAAAAGTTTGCAGCGATTGTTTAATTAAATTTTCACAATCGGCTTCTTTGGCTACATCGCAGGCTACGGCTAAGGCTTTTACCCCATAATCTTTTTCCAACTGCTCAGTAATTTGACAAAGCGCAACGTATTGACGGGCGGCTAACACTACATTGGCACCAAGTTTGGCAAATGCCTCGGCGCAGGCTTTCCCAATACCCGATGAGGCACCGGTAATAACCACGGTTTTATTTTTTAAGTCCATTTATTTAATCAAGGAGTTTTCGTACGGAATTCGAGTTGCAATGGAGCGCCCTAGGGTAATTTCATCTACATATTCCAATTCGCCACCAAAAGCAATACCTCTGGCAATAGTAGATAGTTGTACGGGCAAATCTTTTAATTTTTTATACAAGAAGAAAATGGTAGTATCTCCTTCCATGGTAGCGCTAAGAGCCAAAATAACTTCTTTCAGTTCACCAGCTTGTACCCGCTCTATCAAGTTATCAATATATAAATCAGAGGGCCCAATGCCATCCATCGGCGAAATTAATCCACCCAACACATGATATACACCTTGATATTGAGCCGTATTTTCAATGGCCATCACATCTCGGGTATCTTCTACCACACAAACCATACTGCGGTCTCGTTTGTGGCTTTCACAAATTTCACAAATCGGGGCATCCGAAATATTATTACACGTTTCACAAAAACGAATTTCGGCTTTTAAACGGGTTAAACTGCTGGTAAAATCGGCTACTTCGGCTTCCGATTGATTAAGCAAATGCAAAACCAAACGCAAGGCAGTACGTTTGCCTACCCCGGGCAGTTTAGCAAATTCATCTACGGCATGTTCGAGTAGTTTCGACGAAAAATTCATACCGCTAATTTAGCTTTTATCGAGCTTTTTATCGCTTTAAAAACTTAAATTATTACATTTATAAGGTTAACCAATCAATTTAAACATGGCCCCAGCCGTTTTATTAAGTTTTATTATAGGCTATTTCCTCGTTTTAATAGCCGTTTCGTATTTTACATCTAAAAATTCATCAGATAATAACACCTTCTTTTTAGCCAATCGGAACTCCAAATGGTATTTGGTGGCCTTTGGCATGATAGGCACTTCGCTTTCGGGCGTTACCTTTATCTCGGTCCCCGGAAAAGTAGGGGCTATGAGTGGCGACCAGTTTCAATATTTTCAGTTTGTATTGGGTAATGCCATTGGATTTATATTGGTAGCAACCATTTTGCTGCCACTGTATTACCGCATGCAACTCACGTCCATTTATAGCTATATTGAAAAACGTTTAGGTTTTTACAGTTACAAAACGGCAGCGGGCATTTTTTTAATTAGCCGCACCATTGGGTCGGCTTTTCGCTTATACTTGGTGGCCATTGTATTGCAACGTTTTATTTTCGATGCGTATCATATTCCTTTTTGGCTCACGGTGCTTACCTCTATACTCCTCATTTGGTCGTATACCTTTAAGGGTGGCTTAAAAACCATAATTATTACCGATACCCTGCAAACCCTATTTTTGGTACTCTCCGTATTTATGACCATTTATTTTGTATGCGATAGCTTAAACTTTTCCATCCCTCAAGCTTTTGAGGAAATTAAGCAAAGCGGTTATTCCAAAATTTTCTTTACCAATGATTTTGTAAGCAATAAATTCCATGTGTTTAAACAAGTTTTAGGTGGAATTTTCGTTACACTAGCCATGGTAGGGTTAGATCAAGATTTAATGCAGAAAAATTTAAGTTGCAAAAGCATTGGCGAAGCACAAAAAAACATGTTCACCTTTACGGGCATTTTTGTGGTTATTAATCTCTTCTTTTTAAGTGTGGGTGCCTTACTTTACATATATGCTACCAAAAATGGAATTGCTATTCCTACCGATGCATTGGGCAATGTACGTACCGATTTTCTTTTCCCGGAGATAGCTTTAAATCATTTAGCGGTATTACCAGCAATTATTTTTATGTTGGGTTTAACGGCCGCTACGTTTGCCACCACCGATTCGGCCTTAACGGCTCTAACCACTTCTTTTTGCGTTGATTTCTTGGGATTAGACAAAGTAGAAAAGAAGCTTGGAGGCATTAACCCTCGTCATTGGGTACATATCGGATTTTCAATTGCGCTATTTTTAGTCATATTACTTTTCAATGCACTTAATAATGCAGCGGTGGTAAGCGCTATTTTTACCGTAGCATCGTATACCTATGGGCCGCTGTTGGGTTTGTATGCCTTTGGCCTCATTCTTAAAAAACGAACTGTGAGAGATAAATTGGTACCGATAGTTTGTATAGTGGCTCCGGCAGCCTGTTATGCGCTTAATGCCAATTCTAAACTGCTACTAAACGGATATATATTCGATACCGAGTTAATCCTTATCAACGGATTACTTACCTTTGCCGGCTTGCTTTTAATCAGCAAGAGAAGTAAAGAGACTATTAGCTTTTAAAAAAGAACAAGGATATGATGAGTGATGATAAAATAAGAAATGCCTTTGAGAATAAAGATTGGCAAGAAATTAAGGTAACTGATTCATGGCAAATTTTTAAAATTATGTCTGAATTTGTAGACGGATTTGAAAAATTAGCCAAAATTGGCCCCTGTGTTTCCATTTTCGGATCGGCAAGAACCAAAAACGAAAACCCTTATTATAAATTAGCAGAAGATTGTGCCCGCTTATTAACGGAACGTGGCTATGGGGTTATTTCTGGTGGTGGCCCGGGTATTATGGAAGCGGCCAATAAAGGCGCTTACCAAGCTGGCGGTAAGTCCGTTGGTTTAAATATCGAATTGCCCTTTGAGCAATTTCACAACAAATACATCGATAGGGATAAATTATTGGAGTTTGACTACTTTTTTGTGCGTAAAGTAATGTTCATGAAGTACTCTCAAGGGTTTATTATTCTTCCAGGTGGCTTTGGCACCTTAGATGAAATGTTTGAGGCCTTAACCTTAATTCAAACTGGTAAAATTGCCCGTTTCCCTATTGTATTGGTGGGCAGTTCGTACTGGACGGGATTGATGGATTGGGTAAGACAAACCATGTTAATGCAAGAAAGCAACATTCACGAAGAAGATTTAAACCTTTTCCGCATTGTAGATACTGCCGAAGAAGCAGCAGAGCATATCTTCCGTTTCTATGACAAGTATGTATTGAAACCGAATTTCTAGGAATTAAAAAAAATAGCACAAAAAAAAA
>CAMCMG010000027.1:0-20520 GCA_945875895.1 Sphingobacterium thalpophilum
AAAAGCAACATCGGATTAAACGACATTTTGAAAAATATCGAAGAAGCTAAAAACGACTCTAGAATAAAAGGTGTCTATGTAGATGTTTCGGCTGTTCAAGGTGGTTTTGCTAGTATTGAAGAAATTCGCAATGCCCTACTCGACTTTAAAAAATCGGGGAAATTTATCATAGCTTACAGCGAAGTATACACCAAGGGAGCTTATTATTTGGCTTCGGTGGCCGATAAAATATATGTCAATCCAGAAGGTATGGTAGATTTTAAGGGCTTTAGTACCGAAATTATGTTCTTCAAAGGCGCCCTCGAAAAATTAGATATTGATGCTCAGGTAATTAAAGTGGGAACCTTTAAAAGTGCTGTAGAACCTTACATTTTAGATAAAATAAGCAAGCCAAACCGCGAACAAATTACTTCGTTCTTAGGTTCTATGTACACGCATTTTTTAACAAACATAGCTATCAGTCGTAAAATACCTGTTGATTCTTTAAGAGCTATTGCCAATACAGCTGCGGTACAAACAGCAATAGATGCCGTAAAATTCCGCTTAGTAGATGGAGTGAAATATAAAGACGAAGTGCTTACCGAACTTAAATCTTTGTGCGGCATTGCACAAAAAAAGGAGTTACGTTCTGTTTCTATTAGCGATTATACTCCACAAACGAAAGAACTAAGCAAAGCTAGTGCAGATAGAATTGCGGTGGTTTATGCCGTTGGCGAAATTGTAAGTGGCGAAGGCGACGACGAAACCATGGGTTCAGAAAATATTTCTAGAGCCATCAGAACCGCTCGGTTAGATGATAAAGTAAAAGCCCTAGTGCTCCGTATAAACTCACCGGGTGGAAGTTCTTTAGCATCCGATGTAATTTGGAGAGAAGTAGAATTAACCAAAAAAGTAAAACCTGTAATTGTTTCTATGGGTGATGTGGCAGCCTCTGGCGGGTATTACATTGCTTGTGCGGCCGACTCTATTTTTGCACAACCTAATACCATTACGGGATCTATCGGCGTATTTGCCATTATCCCAAACATGAAAAAATTCTTCAACAATAAACTAGGTATCACCTTTGATGAGGTAAAAACAGGTAAATTTTCCGAAATTTCTATAACTCGTCCGCTTAGCGATGACGAACGTTTGTTATTACAAGCCGAAGTAAACAACATTTATAAAACCTTTACCCAAAAAGTAGCCAATGGCCGTCACAAAACACCCGAATTTATAGATAAAATTGGCCAAGGACGTGTTTGGACAGGTTCCGAAGCCATAAAAATTGGTTTAGTGGACCGTTTAGGGAATATAGAGGATGCCGTAAAATCTGCCGCTAAAAAAGCTGGATTGAAAGAATACAAGCTGGTAGACTACCCGGCTCAAAAAGATCCATTAAAAGAATTATTTGATGATTCTGCAGATAAAGTACGTACCTATTTCACCAAGCAAGAATTGGGCGAAAACTATAACTATTACCAGAAAATGCAATCGGTTCTTAAAACCACCGGTATACAAAGTAGAATGCCTTACGAAGTGCTTATTAAATAATTTCTTACAAAAAATAATTTTTTAAAGTCCCGGTATGTATGCCGGGACTTTTTTTATTTTTGACTACCATGGAAAACAAAACCATTGCTCGTACCCTACGCCTATTCAGTCAGTTGTTAGACCTGCACGACGAAAACCCTTTTAAAGTGCGCTCTATAGCCAACGCCGCCTTTAAGGTAGATAAACTGCCTTTTGCATTAAACAGCAAAACAGAATCCGAATTAAGCGTTATAGACGGCATTGGAAAAAGCATAGCCACTAAAATTCACGAACTACTTAGCACCGAACATATTGCTGAGCTTGACGAACTGCTTAGCAAAACGCCACAGGGAGTGCAGGATATTATGCAAATTAAGGGCATTGGGCCAAAAAAAGTAGCCACCATCTGGAAAGAGCTGGAAATAGAAAGTGTAGGCGAATTGTATTATGCCTGCAACGAAAACCGCTTAATTGAGGCCAAAGGCTTTGGCTTAAAAACCCAACAAGAAATTATAAAACTTATTGAGTTTAAGATGGCCAACAATGGCCGATGGCTCTATGCCAAAGTAGAAGCCTTTGCCGAAGACTTCATACAAAAACTAGCAGACTATTTTCCCCATACTTCCATTAGTTTAAGTGGTGATTACCGTCGTAGAATGGAAATTATAGACCAATTAGATGTATTAATAGGTATTTCTGAAGATGAATTACAAAGTCACCCAATTGGAGAACAATTAAACCAAAAACTACAATTTAAAACTGAAGAAGGACTAAATATCCAATTTCATTGCTGCACCTCCGAAGATTTTGGTTGGACACTCCTCTGCACCACCGGAAATGCCGAGCATGTGGCACAGCTACAACAAAAACTAAACAACATATCCCTTTCGGGCAAAACCGAAGCAGAAATTTATGCATTAGCCGGACTAGATTACATAGAACCTGAACTTAGAGAAGGCCAAAACGAAGTAGATTTGGCTGCAAATAAACAATTGCCCCAGCTTATTAATCTGAGCGACTTAAAAGGTAGTTTACACAACCACAGTACTTGGAGCGATGGCGTGAATACACTCGAAGAAATGGCACTTTACTGCAAAAACAATCTTAAAATAGATTATTTAGGTATTTGCGACCACTCCAAATCGGCTTTTTACGCCAATGGATTGAATGAAATTAGAGTAGCGGCTCAACACCGCGAAATTGATGTACTCAACCAAAAATTGGCACCATTTAAAATATTTAAAGGAATAGAATCCGATATTTTATACGATGGAAGCCTCGATTACGCCGATGAAGTATTGGCAAGCTTCGATTTTGTGGTGGCATCGGTACACTCAGTTTTAAAAATGACGGAAGAAAAAGCCACCGAACGACTCATAAAAGCTATAGAAAACCCATACACCACCATTTTAGGACACCCAACAGGTCGCCTTTTATTAAGCCGTAGCGCCTACCCCATCAACCATAAAAAAGTAATTGATGCTTGTGCTACCAATAACGTTGTCATCGAAATTAACGCCAACCCCTTACGCCTCGATTTAGATTGGCGATGGCACCAATATGCTCTGGAGCAAGGCGTTTTATTAGCCATTAACCCCGATGCTCACCGCACCGAGGGATTTTTAGACATGCACTATGGCGTATTGGTAGGCCGTAAAGGGGGCTTAACTGCCAAGAACTGTTTAAATTCATTTTCTTTAGCCGAAATTGATACATTTTTCAAAAACAGCAAGCCCGCCTAAAATAAATCCCTAATTTTACCACATGATTAGTAAACGCTGTAATTCCATTTTCGAGCAGGCTATTGCCGATTATCACATCAATAATAACATCGATTTAAAGCCAGAAAACCCCTATAAAAGCGGCAGTATTGAGTTTTTACTATATGCTAAAAGCTGGATAGATACCGCCCAATGGCAGATGGAAGACGAAGTGCGTGAACCTAGCATTGCTCCCGAAGCAGCCTTGGTTTGGAAACGCCGTATAGATGCATCTAACCAAGAACGCACCGATTTAGTAGAATACATTGATAGTTATTTTTTAGCGCAATTTGAAAACACCCAAGCAAAAGCAACTGCAACGGTAAATACCGAAAGTCCGGCTTGGGCAATTGATCGACTCTCTATTTTAGCGCTTAAAATTTACCACATGGCAGAAGAAGCCAATCGGGTAAGCGCCAGCCCCGAACACCGTGCTGCCTGCCAGAAAAAATTAAACGTTTTATTAGAACAAAGAGTCGATTTATCTAAAAGCATTGATGAATTGCTAACCGATATTAAAGCTGGAAATAAGTATATGAAAGTGTACAAACAAATGAAAATGTACAACGACCCTAGCCTAAACCCGGTATTGTACAAAGACACTAAATAATGTCCCAGCCAACAAAAATTCTGGTTTTACGGTTTTCGGCCATGGGCGATGTAGCCATGACCGTACCCGTATTGAAAGAACTTTTGGCAAAATACCCCAATCTTACGCTCGTAGTTGTTAGCAGAAAAGCCTTTGAACCCTTTTTTGCAGGCATTCCCAATATTGAATTTCATGCTTTCGAGCCTAAAACCAAGCATAAAGGTTTACTAGGAATTTTACGCTTGTTTAAAGAGCTTAGAAGCTACAAAGCCACGGCCTTAGCCGATTTACACCAAAACCTTCGCAGCAACGTATTAAGCCGCTTATTTTGGTTTGCAGGTATTTCCATTGCCAATTTAGATAAAGGCAGAACTGAAAAAATAGCACTTACTCGAAAAAAAAATAAACATGTTGTAGCCCTAAAAGCCACTACCCAAGGCTATGCAGATGTTTTTGCGACTTTAGGCTTCCCTTTTAGCTTAAAAAATACGCTTACAAAACAACCAGAGCCACTAAACACAAACATTTTACAACTTAGTGGTAAAAAAGGTGCTCAAAAATGGATTGGCGTATCTCCTTTCGCTCAACACAGCCAAAAGGTATACCCTTTAGATAAAATGGGCAAAGTACTTACTACACTAGCTGCAGAAGGCTATCGTATTTTTGTATTTGGTGGAGGGCAAGATGAACAAAAAATTGCCGAAAATTGGGCGATAACTCATGAAAATATCACCTCTCTTATCGGTAAATTAAACTTAAGCGAAGAGCTGGACCTAATTTCCAATTTAGACGTCATGCTCAGCATGGATTCTTCGGGCATGCACCTTGCCTCCTTAAAAGGCATACCTGTAGTTTCGGTATGGGGTGCCACACACCCTAATGCCGGTTTTTTAGGCTATGGCCAAAACCTTACTAATTGTATACAGGTAGATTTATATTGTCGCCCATGCTCTATTTATGGCAATATTCCCTGCCATCGTGGTGATTTTGCTTGCATGAATCAACTCAGTGAATCACTAATCACCCAAAAAATAAGTGAAGTTATTTCTTAAAAAATGCAATAATGTAACTTTTTTAAACGTTTAGATTGAAAAAACGCAATATGAAAAAATTAATTGTAGTATGTGGCTTCATTGCCTCAATGGTTGGTATGGCAAATGCACAAATTAGAGTAGGTGCAAAAGCAGGAGTTAATTTTTCTAAAATAGATTACCAAGATAAAACTTTAGGAGATGTTCTAAATTCATCGAGTACGAGTTATTTTTTTGGAGGAGTACTAGAATTTCCATTTTTGGGTAAGTTACACTTGCAGCCAGGCTTACTATTAAACGGGCAAGCTGGAAATGTAGGCACTGGAGTAGATAAAGTAACCCTAAATATGATGTATGCAGAAGTTCCGCTAAACATACTAGGCCGAGCAGATTTAGGTATTGGGTCGTTTTATTTGGGTGGTGGCCCCTACGCTGCATATGCCATTTCGGGTAAGATAAAAACGAGCGGCATTAGCGAAAAAATAGTATTTGGCAATACGGTTGATGATTTTATGAAACCAACAGACTACGGAATAAACGTATTAACTGGATTAGATTTGAGAGGTGGTTTAAGTTTGGGTTTGGGTTATAAATTAGGCTTAAGTGATAATGCACCAAAAACCTTAACCGAAGCGCTGAATAGTAAAAACAGCAGTTTTAGTGTTTCTATAGGCTATATGTTAAAACTATAATTTCAATCTATTTTTAACTCAGTAAAAGCGAAAGTCTGTTGCAGATTTTCGCTTTTTTATACCAAAATACACCTATTTCCAGGTAATATCTGAACAAAACCAGCTAATTGTAAATCTAACAGCACTAGAGAAAGTTTACTTTGCGAAAAGCCCGTGGAGAGGATCAATTCATCTAGCGGAATAGCCGTATTTTCTGCTAAAATGGCTAAAATTCGTTGTTCATCGGCAGTCCTATCAGCCCAATTAATACGGGATACCCGTTTTTGAGTTGGGCTAGTTATATCCCAAGCCAATAAGGATGCAATGTCTGCTGCGTGTGTAATTAAATGTGCTCTATTTGTTTTAATAAGTTCATGGCAACCTATGCTGTATTCATCCGTAGCCCTTCCGGGGAATGCACATACTTCCCTGTCATATGAATTGGCTAAATCTGCCGTAATAAGGGCACCGCCTTTTATATTGGCTTCCACCACTATCGTAGCATCGGACAAGCCTGCAATAATGCGGTTGCGCTTTGGAAAATTCTCTCTATCGGGATTGCTTTTTGAAGGAAATTCAGTTAATAAACCCCCTTTTTCTAGCATTTCTGTCGCTAATTTTCGGTGTGCATAGGGGTATATTCGATCTAGCCCATGCGCCAAAATGCCAAGGGTAGGCAAGCCATTTTTTACACAAGCTTTATGCACAGCAGCATCTATACCATATGCCAAGCCACTCACTACCAATACCCCGTATTCGGCTAACCCTTTTACCAATTCGTCGCAAATCAGTTTTCCATGGGCTGTAGCATTTCGGGTACCTACCACACTCACTATTTTTTGGGCATTTAAATCGGCCTTACCCTTATAAAAAAGTACAATGGGCGCATCGTAACAGTGCAAAAGTCGTTTTGGGTACTTGTCATCGCCCAAAACCAGCATTTGAATGCCGTGAGCATTCACAAAATTCAATTCTGCAGTACTGGTATCAAAGTCATCAAATTGACGAATATTTCGTGCCAACTGAGGGCCGATACCCTCTACTTGGAGTAATTGCTTATAGGAAGCATTGAAAATTGCTTCAGCGGCTCCAAAATGGCTAAGGAGTGCACGAGCCAATACAGCTCCTACACCCGGAATTCGGGTTAAGGCTAATAAATATACAGTTGACACGCTACGTTATTGTGCTTCGAAGTACACAACGTATTTTGTAACAAAAAAATCTTCGCTGAAGTATTTTTTGATAGGATATTTTTGAATGCCTTTGAGTTTAGCTGCTAAAATCTCCTCGGTTAAATCGCCACCTTTAAGATATAAAACTCCATTAGCAAGGTTATTTTTACCCCCTTGTCTAATTTTGGCTCGTACCCAAGGATAAAATTCTTTTAACTGTGTAACGGCTCTTGAAATAACGAAATCAACCGTTCCCTTTACCTCTTCGGCACGCATGTGGCTAGCTTGTACATTTTTTAAACCAAGGGCTTGGGCTACTTCTTGTACTACTTTTATCTTTTTACCTATAGAATCTACCAAATGGAAAGACGTTTCGGGGAACAAAATCGCTAAGGGAATGCCCGGAAAGCCCCCTCCTGTTCCTACATCAAGCACCGTTTCTCCGGGTAAAAATTCTAATACTTTGGCAATACTCAGAGAATGGAGTACATGGTGCTCATAAAGCATATCAATATCTTTTCTAGACACCACATTTATTTGAGCATTCCAAAAACGATACAACTCATCTAGGGCTTCAAACTGTTTCTTTTGCTCTTCGGTGAGGTTCGGGAAATAACGAAATATGTCTTGTACGCTGGGTTTCACTAGCTATTGTGTTTAATAAGGTATACTACTCTAAGTAACATGTTTTGAAGCAAATAAATGGGTTCCAAAACAGGCATTGCCCATTGTATATGAGGGTGTTTTAAGCGTTTTGCTATTTTAAAATACACCGCATATTGCAGGAATAAACGAAACAAATAGATACCAAGTACTACTGGCCAGCTGAAGCCAAGAATAAGCAAAATTATACTTACTAGATAGAAAAGCACTGCAGTAGATACGCCTACTTGTAAGCGGAATCGATTGCCCAGTGTAAATAGCTTCTGTGTATCCATACGGGTAAACTTATCTTTTACAAACTGAGCATAGCTGTATTTTATATCCGAAAGCACATGACTAGCGGAGTTTATTTCTACCCTAGTATTTTTACGGTTGGCATGTTGATTGATAAAAAAATCAGTTTCTCCGTAGGCTAAATGCATGTGTGAAGCATAGCCCTTACCCGCAAAGAAAATTGTTTTAGTAAAGGCTATATTCTGCCCATAGCCACTAAACGCTTTTCCTTTAATGGCAAAAGACAGACTGTATAAAGCCGTCATAAAATGATCGAAACGGGTAAGTAAAGTACTAAAACTAGCACCCACAGGAAAGGGTACATAGCCTAATACCAGCTCTGTATTTTCTGTGAAATTAGCTTGCATATGCGCAATCCATTTCTTGGAACGTGGCAAATAATCCGCTTCAATAAATAAAATTTGCTCGTACTGCGCTGCTTTAATGCCAAGCGTTAGAGCATACTTTTTTGTGCGTCTAAATCGATCGTCGATAGGCACATTCACTATTTTTACCTGCGGATAGGTAACAGCAAGGGTTCTTAAAAGGTCTTCAGTATCGTCCCAAGAGCAATCATTTACCAATACCAACTCAAATGTTACATCTTCTTGGCTCAGCCATTCCGACATGTTTTTTTCTAAGTATGCAGCATGATTTCGGGCATATACAATTACCGAAATGGGATTTTTAGCACCACTTTCTTCCTTCTTAATGGGATACCTTGCTAAACGCAGTTGTACAAAAATCAGCTGATAGAGCTGCATTAATGTTACAACAATTAATACGCTGAAAAGTACCAATGAAGGCACAGAAAAATCTGCTAGGTGCTGAGTAATAAAATCCATAATTAGTTTGCTGTGTTGGGCCTGCAAATTTGTTATTTTTTTAACACAATTTGGGGGTAAAATGAAAATTAAAAGCCTTAGATACAGGTATTTTTTTGCTATTTTGCAGGCTCTATCCTATTCATGAAGTTTACATTAGCAGCTACAGACGCTCATTCTAAGGCCCGGGCGGGCGAAATTGAAACGGCTCACGGAACCATCCAAACGCCAATTTTTATGCCCGTTGGTACTGCCGGTACAGTAAAAGCCGTACATCAACGCGAATTAAAAGACGACATAAAAGCCCAAATTATTCTAGGCAATACCTATCATTTATACCTACGCCCTGGGCTAGATACGATTGAAAAAGCAGGCGGATTGCACAAATTTAACGGTTGGGATGGCCCCATTTTAACCGATAGTGGTGGTTACCAAGTGTATTCGCTTTCTGGTGTACGTAAAATTAAAGAAGAGGGCGTTACGTTTTGCTCACATATTGATGGATCCAAGCATTTATTCACCCCAGAGGGGGTAATGGATATTCAGCGGACTATTGGTGCCGATATCATCATGGCATTTGATGAGTGCACGCCCTACCCTTGCGACTACACGTATGCACGTCAATCGATGGAAATGACGCATCGGTGGTTAAAACGTTGTTGCGACCGTTTTGATAGCACAGAATCGAAATATGGCTACGATCAAACCTTATTTCCCATTGTACAGGGTTCTACATACAAAGATTTACGGATAAAATCGGCAGAAACCATTGCCAGCTTTAACCGCGAAGGAAATGCCATTGGTGGCCTTTCTGTAGGCGAACCTGCCGAAGAAATGTACGAAATGACCGATATTGTTTGCGAAATTCTACCAACAGATAAGCCACGCTACTTAATGGGCGTAGGTACGCCGGTAAATTTACTCGAAAACATTGCCCTTGGAATAGATATGTTTGATTGTGTAATGCCTACCCGCAATGCCCGCAACGGCATGCTTTTTACCAGCAATGGCATTATCAATATTCAAAATGAAAAATGGAAAAATGACTTTTCGCCTTTAGAAGCAGATAGCGAATTGTTTGCTGATACGCAGTATACGAAGGCTTACTTACGTCATTTAATGCAATCTAAAGAAATTTTAGCTGCACAAATAGCTTCTTTGCATAACTTGCATTTTTATTTGTGGTTGATGAAAGAGGCTCGTAGCCAAATTATTGCGGGGACTTTTTACGATTGGAAGAACAAAATGGTTAAACAATTGGCACAACGTTTATAATGGATCGAATCAAAATTATTGATTGGTATATTATTAAAAAGTACCTCGGCACTTTTGTGTTTACCTTGGCTATATTTAGCGTGGTGATTGTCATTTTCGATATTTCTGAGAAACTAGACAACTTTTTAGAGTACCACGCCCCACTCAGCAAAATTGTTTTTCAGTATTATGTAGGCTTGGTACCTTTTTACCTAAACATGTTATTGCCGCTCATTAATTTTATTGCGGTAATCTTTTTTACGGCAAAAATGGCCGACCAAACCGAGATTGTGCCTATTTTAAGTGGTGGAGCTAGTTTTATGCGTTTTCTACGCCCTTATTTTATTGCATCTTCAATTATTTTCTTCTTCTCACTCATTTTCAATTTATTTATCATCCCAGAAACCAATCAGCTTAAAATTGATTTTGAAAATACCTATATAGAACCGGTATCATTTAACTCTAAAATGTACACCAATATGCGTTTGGATAAGAATACTTACGTATACATTGAGAATTTTGATAATGTAAATAAAATTGGTTACCGCTTTACGCTAGATAAGTTTAAGGGGCAAAAATTAGAACAAAAATGGGTAGCCGACCGCATTGTATGGGATTCGATAAAAAACTCTTGGAGCATTGATAACTATTCGATACGCAGAATTAATGGCTTGAAAGAAAAAATGGACTATGGTCAGAAGAAAGATACCATTTTAGACATGAATCCAAGTGATTTTAAAGTGTACGACAATGTGTATCAAGCCATGAATATGGGAGAATTAAACGAACGCATTCGGAAAGAAGATATGAGGGGTACCGGAGTTATGGATAATTTACTCATAGAAAAATACAAACGTTTTGTGTACCCATTTTCGGCCTTTGTGCTTACGCTTATGGGGGTTTCATTATCTTCTAGAAAAGTACGGGGTGGCGTTGGAATTTCTTTAGGTATAGGCATATTTCTCAGTTTTGCTTATATTTTATTCATGCAATTTTCTACCATGTTTGCGCTAAAGGGTGCATTATACCCATTTATTGCCGTTTGCATACCTAATATTATTTTCGGATGCCTTGGTTTGTATTTATTAAAACGAGCCCCAAAATAAGCGAATGAGCCAGTATAAACTATCCGAAGTAAATCGAAACCTAGTAATTTTACACCTCACCGTGGTGGTTTGGGGCTTCACTGGCATTTTGGGAGCACTCATTTCTACTCCTGCCATTCCACTGGTATGGTACCGCGTACTTATTGCCTTTATTACACTAGGCATCTATTTTAAATTTACCAATACCACCATTTGGGTATCAAAAAGTACTTTTTTGAAGTTATTTTTTACCGGAGCCATTGTAGCTGGGCATTGGGTGCTCTTCTTCTTGTCCATTAAAATAGCCACGGTATCAGTAGCCTTGGTTTGCCTTTCGGCACTCACCCTATTTACAGCCATTTTAGAGCCTATATTCGAACAAAAAAATATATCGAAGCTCGAAATTGTAACCGGCTTATTCATTATTAGCGGCATTTATCTCATATTCAAGTTTGAAACAAATTATACCTGGGGAATTATATGTGGCCTAGCCAGTGCACTATTAGCAAGCATATTTTCTATTATAAATGCCAAACAAGTTAAAAACCGTCCGGCGCCAATTATAGCGTTCTATGAACTCATTGGAGCTTGGTTTTGGGTTTCTTTATACATGCTATGCACACATGGCTTTACAACCGAGTTGTTACTAAGCACTAGCGATTGGATTTATTTACTCATTTTGGGCACCATTTGCACGTCTGGGGCTTATGTAGCAGGTGTTTCGGTAATGAAAGAACTTACTGCATTTAAAGTTGCCCTAATAACCAATTTAGAACCTATTTACGGCATTCTATTGGCCTTCATAATCTTTGGTAAGCGGGAGCAAATGACCATCGGGTTTTATGCCGGTGCCTGCATTGTTTTGAGCACTATCTTTCTTTTTCCGATTGTAAAAAATAAGATCGAAAATCGAAGATTGCGTAAACAAGCCCATCATATCTAATAAAAAATAATATGAAGGCCTTAAGCCATAGAGTAGGGGTAGGGTTTCGGGAAGCAAATTTTAGTTTTAATAGCTTGAGTTTACCTTCTCTTTTCCGACCAAGTAGTAGGGTGTGTTTAGCTAAAATTTACGATCAAATTGTTGGGCAATAATTTGCCTATAAAAGAGTTTTAATTTGTATACAATTTGCTCATGATTATAGTCTATTTGTGAAAATATTAGCACCTTTGTAAAACACGTTTTTTTATAAAAAATGATATGAAATTAACTTTATATTTTACACAAAATAAATTTATAATAAATTGTAAATCAGTTTATTAACGTATTATAAAAAAGTAAAGATTTAATTAAAATAAAATTCTGTACTAAAATATATAGTAAATGTACAAATTAAGAAAATATAAAATAGTTAATATGCATTTAATCAGAATTTTAACTTTATTTATATTAAGTATAAATTTATCTATTGCAAAGGCTCAACTTTTCGACACGGGACAGAACCCTCCAGGTTTAAAATGGAGGCAAATTAACACCAAACATTTTCAGCTTTTATACCCCGCCCTACTCGAGCTTGAAGCACAACGAATGGCCAACAGTTTAGACTATATCATTGGTCGTGTTAGTAGATCGATAAACAAAGACCCAAAGCGCATTACAGTGATTCTTCAAAACCAAACTGTGGAATCGAATGGATTTGTACAACTGGCACCACGACATTCAGAATTTTACACTACTCCCAGCCAAGAATTCGATTCGCAAGATTGGCTGAACAGCTTGGCAGTACACGAGCTTAGGCATGTAGTACAAATAGATAAGCTAACAGGCAGCATTCAGGCTCCAGGTTTCGAGTCTTTAGCCTTTGCTTTCTTTGGCGTGAGCCTTCCAGCATGGTTTTTTGAAGGTGATGCCGTACTTAGCGAAACGCTGTTAACAGAAGCCGGCAGAGGGCGCCAGCCAAGCTTTAATTTATATTTGAGAGCCAATTTACTCAGCAACAAGCACTACAGTTATGGCAAAAACTACTTAGGATCGCTCAAAGACCTCACTTCTGGTTATTATCCCTTAGGCTTTTTTATGGTTACCAAACTCCGCAGAGATTATGGCGATTTTATTTTAGACACCCTGCTTCGCCAAATGGCCAATCACCCATTCCGTTTGTATAATTTGAGTAAAACGAGCCAAAAAATTACCGGCTTAACTACAGAAATGTGGTACAAAGCCACCACCAACGAACTTACACAACTATGGAGGGATCAATTAAACAGCATTAAACATGCTGAATATAGCCCATTAAACAAGCGAAACGCTGATTTTGCCGAAGATTATTTATTACCCCAACGCAGTTACGATGGAAGCATTATCGCATTAAAACATAGCAAAGCACATACTAGCCAACTTGTAAAAATCGATGAAAATGGTAAGGAAAAGCTATTATTAGCTATCGGCATACAACAAGAACCCAATATGCATGTGATGAATGATAAGGTAGTTTGGGATGAACTGAGAGTAGATGAACGCTATTCGAAGCGAACATTTAATGTGATTTGTGTATTTGATTTAAAAACACATAAATACAAGCAAATTACGCATAAAACGAGACTATTCTCCCCTGCTTTGGCACCAAATGGTGCAAAAATTGTTGCTATCCAGGTTGATTTTAGTAATAAAATGACTTTGGTAGAATTAGATGCAAAAACCGGAAAAATACTCAAGCAATTCGCTAATTCCGATTTCAGTATTCTGCAAAGTCCAAAATACCACGCCTCTGGAAACAAAATTGTGTATTTAAAAGTAAACCAACAGGGTACAGCTATTAAGGAGCTTGACTTAAGCACCCAAGTTGTACAAGAAAAATTGGCGCCCGAAGTTTCCTTCATAGCTAGACCCACCTATGCTGGTGATAGCATTTTGTTTAAAGCCCATTACAATGGCATCGATAATATTTATCAGCTATCGGCAAGCGGGGTTAGTCAAATAAGCACTGCCAAATTTGGTGCCTATTACCCCTATTTTGATGAAAAGAATAAGAAGGTACTTTTTAGCAATTTTGGACCACAAGGACACGATATTGCCGAATTTGGGCTAGATACTTTAAAAACGCAAGCCATCAGCACCATTAAAAATACCTTTGTTGAATACGCTGCTCCCCTAAAATCACAAGATGGCCCCCCAATTGATTTCAAGCAAGTTCCACAAAATGTATTTAAATCTGATAGATACAGCCAGGTGAAGCATGCCTTTAATTTCCACAGCTTTGTACCCATTATAGCCAACAACGAATTTACCGACGAATTGAATTTGGGTATAAAAGCCGTATCGAACAATTTGATGAATACCGTAGATTTTTATGCAGGCTACGTATACAACCAAGGTTTAGGGAAAAGTGAATACCAGGCAGGAATCACCTATAAGGCCCTCTACCCTATTTTGAAACTCGATTTTAAAGATAGAGCCCGAAGAACTGTTTACAACAACACTCCCATTAATTGGAGAGAACAAGTGAGCGAATTTAGCATAAACGTACCATTTGCATTCAATCACCTTGATAAACACGGAAATGCAGGTATTGAAATAGCTACAAGCTATACAGCAAGAAATCATATTACCGTATTACCAGCAGGTGTAACGCTATCTAATTCACTAGCATTCCCCATGCAATACAGTATTTATCTAAATCAAAATACGAGGCGAAGTACTAGAGATTTGGCACCTAGATGGGGTCAGAATTTTTTAATAGCATACGAGCACTTACCTTTTGATAAGAACTTAGAGGGCAAGCTATTAAGCACCCAAAGTTTGTTCTTTACTCCCGGATTAGGACTTAATCATAGTTTTTCCGCAAGTTTTAACACTCAAAGTATAAGTGGAACAGCTTACGATTACGCTCTAAATATCCCAACCATAAGTGGTTACAACAACCTCATTAATACAGAAATTTTAAAGAATACATTGCTATTAGATTACCGTTTTCCCATTGCCTATCCCGATTGGGAAATTGGTAGTTTGGCCTATATCAAACGAATTAGAGCAGCTCTTTTTGCCGATTATGAAAATATAGCTACAAACAAAGCCTTCGTTCCACGTACCTATGGCTTTGAATTACGGGCCGACGTAAATTTACTACGCTTCTACCTACCCAACTTTAATGTGGGCGGAAAGATGATTTTTACGAATGAAAAATCGGTTAAAAACCCGATATTCGAATTCGGTATCAATTATTCGTACTAAAATGAGTGTAAAACCTATTTTTATTATTTTGATAAGCATAGTGGCAGCCCTTGTAGCCATAAACTATACCGAAGTACTGATTATTTGGTTTTTTGGAGATACCAAGATTTCGCAATTAGGTATAATAGGCTTCAAATTTTTTATAGGATGGCTTGTAGGCTTTTTAATGGGTAAATCGGGTAACAAACCAAAAGATAAGGCCGAATTTGAGGAATATGAAGAAGATGAGTCGGGTTTAAGCCACGAGGATAGAGAATATATTAACTAAACACCGTAGTACACCTGAGCCTCTTGCTCCAAGGCAGTTAACACCACAGGTTTTTCAAAAATTCCAACTACCGAAGAACCGCTACCCGTCATAGTTGCATACAAGGCACCTGCTTCGTATAAAGACGATTTAAGCGCTCGTATTTGCGGATAAGCTTCAAATAAGTGTTTCTCAAAATCGTTGCTAATAAAATTCTTCCACATAGAAACGGGTTTTTGAATACTTTCGAGCAAACTATAAACGGAAGTAGCTGGATTTACGCCTATGTAAGCCTCTGCCGTAGAAATATGCACATCGGGAGTGACCAAAACCAAGTAGTAGGAGCTTAAATCTAAGGAGATTTCTTGAAGCTGATCGCCAATACCGGTAGCAAATGCCGGCTTATTTTTAATAAAAAATGGGCAATCGGCGCCTAAGCGGCTTGCATAAGTTTCTAAATGCTCTACGGATAGGCTCAATTCGAACTTATCATTCATTAGTTTTAAAAAAAATGCTGCATCGGAAGAGCCTCCACCCAAACCCGCACCAATGGGTACATGTTTATGTAAATGAATATGAACTAGCGGTAAGGAAAAATCGGCAGCAAGCAAATGATAGGCCTTTACACATAAATTACTATCAACATTACCGGGAATAGCCAAGCCAGAAGAAGTAAAAGAAAATTCATCACTCTCAACAACCTCTAAGGCATCGTGTAACCGAATAGGATAAAATACGCTCTCTAGGTTGTGATAACCATCAGCACGGCGATCGGTAATACTTAACCCGATATTAATTTTAGCGTTTGGGAAACAAATCATTTTCTAAACATCGGTGTTTATTTATAAACAATGTTAGGATGCCAAAAATACATTTATTTTATTTGCATAGAAGTAGAAAAAATGAAAGCATATTTAGACTTGATGCAGCATGTGCTTAACGAGGGCACACAAAAACACGACAGAACGGGAACGGGCACCATTAGCGTATTCGGCTACCAAATGCGCTTTAATTTACAAGAAGGTTTTCCATTGGTAACTACCAAAAAATGTCACTTACGTTCTATCATACACGAGCTTATTTGGTTTTTAAAGGGCGATACCAATATTGCCTATTTGAAAGAAAATGGCGTAAGCATTTGGGACGAATGGGCCGACGAATATGGTAATTTAGGACCTGTATACGGCTCTCAGTGGCGTTCTTGGCCTACAGCCAATGGCCAGCATATCGATCAAATTAAGCAGGTAATCAACCAGATAAAAAACAACCCCGATTCTCGTAGACTCATTGTTTCGGCTTGGAATGTGGGCGAAATAGAAAATATGGCGCTCCCACCCTGCCACGCTTTCTTTCAGTTTTACGTGGCCGATGGCAAATTGAGCTGCCAACTATACCAGCGTAGTGCCGATATATTTTTAGGAGTACCTTTTAATATTGCATCCTATGCTTTATTAACCATGATGGTGGCACAAGTATGCGGCCTGCAAGCTGGTGATTTTGTACACACCCTAGGCGATGCGCATTTGTACAACAACCACTTAGAGCAAACTCATTTGCAATTGAGTAGAGAGCCACGACCACTACCAACTATGAAACTTAATCCGAAAGTAATGAACATCTTCGATTTTACGTTTGAAGACTTCACACTAGAAAATTACGATCCACACCCACACATTAAAGCTCCGGTAGCAATTTAATATGGCAGCTATACTAGAACTTGTTGTTGCCATTGATGAACATGGCGGAATTGGCAAAAACAACCAATTGCTTTGGCATTTACCTGCCGATTTAAAGCATTTTAAAGAAATTACTACCGGCCACCCCATTATTATGGGGCGCAAAACGTACGATTCTATTGGAAGAGCACTTCCTAACCGACGCAATGTGGTTATTAGTAGGCAAACAGACTTAAGCATTGAAGGCGTAGAAATAGCAAATAGTCTAACCGATGCCATTGCTTTAGTAGCCCATGAAAATAAGGCATTTATTATTGGTGGGGCAGAAATTTTTAATCAAGCCATGCCATTCATCAGCATAATACACCTTACTATCGTACACCACAGTTTTGAGGCCGATACTTTTTTTGAAAGCCCATCTCCAATTGCTTGGGAAGCTATTGAAACCGAAACCCACCAGGCAGACGAAAAAAACGCCTATTCATACACTTTTATCACCTATAAAAAGCGATAACTTAAGATTCTGACAAAAACCACGATGCTTTCTAAAAAACGGCTACCTAGCTAAGAAAAAAATAGTTAGATTTGCCGTCTTATTAAAAAAAGCTAAACGCACACTATACTTACAATTTAGAACAAAATGCAAGGAAAAGGACTAGTAAAATTTGTAACCATCGCATTAACCATTGCGTGTTTGTATTCGCTATCTTTCACATGGATTGCCCAAAAAGTTGAGAAAGACGCAAAAGCCTATGCCAAAGGCGATGTTACTAAAGAAAAAACATATTTAGACTCTGTAGCCAATACACCGGTTTTCAGTGCTATTAAATACATTACCTATCAGTACGCCAAACAACGTGAAATTCCATTGGGATTGGACTTAAAGGGCGGTATGAACGTAACCATGGAAATTTCGTTAACCGAACTGGTACGTAACTTAGCAAATAACCCAGCCGATGTAAATTTCAATACCGCTTTACGCAATGCAGAAAGCCGTTTAAAAGAAAGTCGCCAAGATTTTATTAGCCTATTTGGTGAAGAATTTGAGAAAGTAAGCCCTGGTGCGCCACTTGCCCCTTTCTTTGCAACCAAAGAAAATTCACAAAACATTAAAATAAACGCCTCCAATGCCGATGTATTGGCATTCTTAACCAAAGAATCTAATAGTGCCATTGAGCGTTCTTTCAATATTCTTCGTACCCGTATCGATAAATTTGGGGTTACCTCACCAAATATTCAATTGCAAGAAGGTTCTAACCGTATTTTAATTGAGCTACCAGGTGTTTCCGATCCGGTTCGTGTACGTAAACTTTTACAAGGTTCGGCTAAATTGGAGTTCTGGGAAACGTATGATAACACCGAAATTTACCCACTTTTAGAAAATGCTAATAAATTGGCCGCTAGCACCATTAAACCAACTGCTACTGCCGATACTACCAAAGCAGCTCCAGAAAGCAGCAAGTTAGCTGCATTGGGTAAAACCGATACCACTAAAAAAGATGCAAAACTAGCGCAGGACAAAGCAGCCTTAACTAAACAAAATCCATTATTTGCCCTATTAAGTCCGGCTACATATCAAGGAGAAGATGGCCAAACAGCCTTACGCCCAGGTCCGGTAGTTGGTTTTGTTGCTCAAAAAGATACCGCTAAAGTAAATGCCTTATTAAGCAGCCCAGCAATTAAATCAATTATCCCTGCTAGTATTAAATTATTATGGGGAGTAAAACCAATATCAGAAGAAAGTAAAGTATTTGAACTGTATGCCATTAAAGTAAGTAAAGTGGACGGAACACCCGCTTTAGGTGGCGATGTAATTTCTGATGCCCGTGACGATTTCGATCAACGTGGCAACCCAGAAGTAGTCATGATTATGAACTCCGAAGGTGCACGTGAATGGAAAAGCATCACGGCCTTAGCATCTTCCGATCCTAATAATAAAAAAAGCGTTGCTATTGTATTGGATAACAATGTATACTCTGCTCCTACGGTTCAGGGTGAAATTCCCAATGGTGTTTCGTCCATTTCAGGAAGCTTTAAAGTAGAAGACACAAAAGATTTAGCCAACGTATTAAAAGCAGGTCGTTTACCTGCCCCAGCAAAAATTGTGAGTGAATATATTGTAGGTCCTTCATTAGGTGCCGAATCAATTAATAGTGGGTTAATTTCTACCTTGGCTGGCATTGCGGCCATCCTATTATTTATGGCCCTTTACTACAACAAGGCAGGGTGGGTAGCCAATGTTTCTTTATTAATCAACCTATTTTTCTTAATGGGTGTATTAGCATCATTAGGCGCTGTATTAACTTTACCTGGCATTGCAGGTATCGTATTATCCCTAGGTATGTCGGTAGATGCAAACGTGCTCATTTATGAAAGGGTGCGTGAAGAAATGGCCACCGGAAAAAGCCTGAGATTAGCTATTGCCGAAGGATTCAAAAAAGCGATGTCATCTATTTTAGATTCAAACATCACCACGTTCTTAACCGGTTTAATTTTATACATTTTTGGTAGCGGTCCAATTTTAGGATTTGCCACTACCCTAATGATCGGTATTATCACCTCTCTTTTTGCTGCCATTTTTATTACTCGATTAATTTTCGAATGGATGTTGAGCAAGAACCAAAACATCAGCTTTTCTATTAAAGCCACTCAAAACTTATTTAAAGATTCAAAATTTGATTTTATTACTGGCCGTAGAAAATTCTATGTTTTCTCAAGTGTAATTATTATAGCCGGAATAATTTCCATGTTTACCCGTGGATTTAGCCTAGGTGTTGATTTCAAAGGTGGTCGCTCCTATTTTGTAGAATTTAAAGAAGAAGTGAAAACTACCGATGTTCGTAAAGTATTAACAGAAGAATTTGGTACGGCCCCAGAAGTAAAAACCTTTGGATCGAGCAATGAAGTTAAAATTACCACTTCGTATTTGGTAGACGATAATTCGGAAAATGCAGATGCTACTGCTAACGAAAAATTAACTGCCGGATTAAAGAAAATTAGCTCTGAATTTGAAATTAAAGATTCACAAAAAGTAGGACCAACTATTGCAAATGACATTAAAGTCTCGGCTATTTATGCCGTATTATTTGCCATCTTAGTGGTATTCCTATACATTTTAATTCGTTTCAGAAAGTGGCAATTTGGTTTAGCGGCCATTGTAGCTTTGGCGCATGATGTGCTTATTTTATTGGCTTTATTCTCTTTATTAAACGGCGTATTGCCATTTTCATTAGATATCGATCAAGCCTTTATTGCAGCAATCTTAACCGTTATGGGTTATTCTATTAACGATACCGTTGTAGTATTCGACCGTGTAAGAGAGTACATCAACCAGCACCATACCAAAAACGAAAACCTACCATCGGTAATTAACAATGCGCTAAACAGCACGCTAAGTCGTACCGTAGTAACTGGTTTATGTACCATGTTGGTATTAATTATTATCTTCATTTTTGGTGGAGAGATATTAAGAGGATTCTCCTTTGCCATGTTAATTGGTGTTATTTTCGGAACATATTCATCGCTATTCGTAGCCACCCCATTTGTGGTTGAGTTTATCCGCGAAAAAACAGAAAACTAATTTTTACAAAAT
>CAMCMG010000028.1:0-18740 GCA_945875895.1 Sphingobacterium thalpophilum
TCAATGGCTTTTAAAATAGTTTCTACGGCATCTTCGGTACCTTCAAAAGTGGGTGCAAAACCGCCTTCATCGCCTACAGCTGTGGATAAACCACGATCGTGTAAAATCTTTTTCAAGTTATGAAATACCTCGGTACCCCAACGTAAGGCTTCTGAGAAAGAAGAGGCTCCGGCTGGCATAATCATGAATTCTTGGAAAGCAATAGGCGCATCTGAATGCGAACCACCGTTTACAATATTCATCATTGGAATAGGTAAGGTGTTGGCATTTACACCGCCAATGTAGCGATATAATGGTTGGCGACTTTCTTGCGCAGCGGCTTTAGCCACGGCCAAAGAAACACCCAAAATGGCGTTTGCACCAATTTTACCTTTATTTTCGGTACCGTCTAATTTTATCATTAAACTATCGATGGCATTTTGTTCAAATACATCTACGCCAATCAATTCTTCGGCTAAAATTTCGTTTACGTTTTTAACGGCTTGTAAAACGCCTTTACCCATATATATAGCCTTGTCTTCATCACGAAGTTCTACCGCCTCGTGGATGCCTGTAGAGGCACCAGAAGGTACGGCCGCACGGCCTAGTATTCCATTTTCAGTAATTACGTCTACCTCAATGGTAGGGTTGCCTCTCGAATCTAAAATTTGGCGGGCGTGTACATCTAAAATTAAGCTCATATTATTTTTCTGTTCTAAAAATAAGGTTTTATACGTTCATTAGTTTAATAAAATCATCGAATAAATAGCGGGAGTCGTGTGGGCCGGGCGATGATTCGGGGTGATATTGTACCGAAAAAGCTTTTTTACCTTTTACCCGTATGCCTTCAATAGATTGGTCGTTTAGGTTGATGTGGGTAATTTCTACTTTATCTGAATTGCGCACATCTTCGGGCACTACACCAAAACCGTGGTTTTGGGAAGTAACTTCACAATGATCGATGATAATGTTTTTTACAGGGTGGTTTAAGCCGCGGTGACCGTTAAACATTTTTACGGTGCGTATATCGTTGGCTAAGGCTAGTAATTGATGCCCCAAACAAATACCAAATAAAGGTTTATCGGCGGCTAAAATAGTTTTCACGGTAGCAATAGCATAGGGCATAGCCGATGGATCGCCCGGACCGTTGGAAATGAAATAGCCGTGAGGCTTAAAGGTTTCCATTTCTTCGAAAGTAGTTTTGGCCGGAAATACCTTGGCGTATATATCGCGGCTATCGAAATTGCGTAAGATATTTTTCTTTACACCTAAATCAAGTACTGCTACTCTGTATTTGGCTTCCTCGTTACCTACAAAATAGGGTGTTTTGGTTGATACTTGCGATGAAAGTTCGAGCCCGTCCATGGAAGGTACGTCTGCTAATTTCTTTTTAAGCGCATCAATATCTAGTGTTTCGGAAGAAATAATGGCATTCATAGCGCCCTTGCTACGAATATGGCGCACCAGGGAACGGGTATCTACATCTGAAATACCCACAATTTCATCGCCTTCAAAATATTCTTGAATAGATTGATTGGCTTCTTTTCGGCTGTAAAGCAGGCTAAAGTTTTTACAAACTAGGCCGGCAATTTTTATGCTATCGGATTCAATTTCATCGTTTTTGATGCCATAATTTCCAATATGTACATTGGTAGTAACCATCAGTTGGCCGAAGTAAGAAGGATCGGTAAATATCTCCTGATAGCCAGTCATTCCGGTATTAAAGCAGATTTCGCCGGTGGTGGTGCCAACTTTTCCGGCAGCTTTTCCGTGATAGAGAGTACCATCTGCAAGTACTAAAATAGCCGGTAGGGCGGTTTGTGCTGTCATTTTTTTAGAGCAAATTGAGGTGTATTACAAGAAAAAAAAGTGAAATGGGCTAGGAGTTTTCCTGCTTGTTGAATGGCCCAATGAGGTGCAATTATGCTTACTTTCACTGGAAACAAAGATACTATTTTTTTCGTTTTATGCTTAAATACGAATTGCTTTTTAAGCTATTTTTATCCACACTAGCATTTTAAATTTTACCTTTGTTTAAATCAAGCCTTAAAATACCCAAGCGCCATGTCTATACACAAAGAAATTAAGCGAATTACTACCCATACCTTGCAGGAAATGAAAGATCGTGGCGAAAAAATTGCTATGCTTACGTCCTACGATTTTTCGATGGCAACTATTGTTGATGATGCCGGTATTGATGTGATTTTGGTAGGCGATTCTGCTTCGAACGTAATGGCGGGCCACGAAACTACCTTACCCATTACCTTAGATCAAATGATTTATCACGCCGCTTCGGTGGTGCGTGCGGTAAAACGTGCGTTGGTGGTAGTCGATTTGCCTTTTGGTTCGTACCAAGGAAATTCGAAAGAGGCTTTAAATTCGGCCATTCGCATTATGAAAGAATCGGGTGCGCATGCCGTAAAATTAGAAGGTGGTGCCGAGGTGAGAGAATCTATTGAGCGTATTGTAACGGCAGGTATTCCGGTTATGGGGCATTTGGGTTTAACGCCTCAATCTATTTATAAATTTGGTACCTATACCGTACGAGCCAAAGAAGAAGCAGAAGCTGAAAAATTAAAATCAGATTGTATAGCGCTGCAAGAGGCGGGTTGTTTTTCTATTGTATTGGAAAAAATTCCAGCCAAACTGGCCGCCGAAGTAAGCAAAACCTTGCAGGTGCCTACTATAGGTATTGGTGCAGGCTCGGCTTGCGATGGTCAAGTTTTGGTAATAAACGATATGATTGGCCTGACTAAGGGCTTCCGCCCACGCTTTTTACGCCAGTATTTAGACTTATACACCGCAATTAATGGAGCGGTACAATCCTACATCCGCGATGTAAAAGCGGTTGATTTTCCGAACGAAAAGGAACAATACTAATGCCCATTACTGATAAAGACATTTTATTTGAGGATAACCACCTGATTGCTGTAAACAAACGTGCCGGCGATATTGTACAAATAGACGATACCGGCGACGAGCCTTTAGACGAGCAAGTTAAAAAGTACATTGCTGCGAAGTATAACAAACCCAATGGCGCTTTTTTAGGTGTGGTGCATCGTTTAGATCGACCGGTTAGCGGGGTAATTTTGTTTGCTAAAACGAGTAAGGCGCTAGAACGGGTTAACCTCATGTTCAAGAGCCGTGAAATGAAAAAAACCTATTGGGCGGTGGTGCGCAATCGCCCACAACCAACCGAAGGGAATTTAGTGCATTGGTTGGTAAAAAATTCGCAGAAAAATGTAACCAAAGCCCACGATAAGGAAGTGGCCGGTAGCCAACGTGCCGAATTGAATTATAAATTGATTGGGGAGCTAAATGGTTATTATTTAATTGATGTTGACCCGATTACAGGTCGTCCGCACCAAATACGGGTACAGCTTTCTACGCTAGATTGCCCCATTGTAGGCGATAATAAATACGGCTACCCTCGAGGCAGTTTAATGAAAAGCATTTGCCTACACGCCCAAAAATTGCAATTTATACACCCGGTAAAAAAAGAATCAGTAAGCATTTTTGCGCCATTACCTAAAGATGGTTTTTGGGAGCGTTTTGAGGGGTTTTAATCACTCTTTTATGCCTACTTAACCTCCAGAAAACGCTTGTCTGTTGTAGTGATGAACGTGTAATGTTTGGGTAAATACCAAGCAAGCTTTTGTACCACACGCTGGTAGCATTGTTCATCCTTAAAATTTTGTGCATCTATATTAAAAACCAAGTCCTGCACCATGCCCTTTCCTTTTTTTTATGCCGCATTAACAGGGATATTTTAGGTGTTTTAATGCCACTTTCTTTTAAAAAATTTAGAATGATTTGTTGGCTTTGTTTGGGTAATAGGTTTTCTGCGGGTTGCGCCACCATAATTTCTTCATTTGCCTGAATTTTTACTCCATTTTCCGCTTTTAAAAAGCTGGTTTCGGTATCGGTGTAAAATTCCTTGTTCAGGTATAAGTTCAATATATCGCCATAGGAAAACACCCAATCTGCACCTGTTTTTGTAGGGTTAATGGTTACGCCATAACCTGCAGCAAGTAAAAAGTCGTTTTTCATCGTATCGATTACATAACACTGAAAGCCAACATTGGATTCGGGCAAGAAAAGCTGAAAATAGGGAAGTCCATCTGGGCCTAGTTGTACTTGTGGGTTTCCACTTCGAAAACTTGCAGCGCTGACGTTCTCCAAAAAAGATTTTTCCCAAGCCGAATCTCGTTTTGCTTGTGGTACCTGAACCAATGTATAAAGCCCGTTGGTTTTGTTTAAATCGCCCAAATAGGGTACCGCATTTGCGCTATGTTCCGGTTCCTGCTTAGGTTTCGCCAATAAAAAGTCAAATAGGCCCATAAATGTGGGTTTTCTAGCTCAATCCATTAAATGCATCGGCTTTGGGGTCTTCGCCGTATTCATTATCTCCGGTATCTCCCTTGGTGCAAGCTAGTATCAGATTGTAAATAGGAATTAATACAAACCAACCACTTTTGCCCACATCGTGCATTCTTCTTACAGCCACCGCAATAGCAGGAATTAAAACTGCTAATGTGTAAATATTGGTTAATTGCGGCACTTGCAGTAGTCCACAAACAAAGCCAAAGGCAATTCCAATAATTACATTGAATAAGAAAAAATACCAATACTCACTTCTTCTTGCCCTGCCGCTAAATTTGGCGTAGTTCTGTAAAACGTGTAAATAATAATTCATGTTTATTTTTTTATGTTTTAGCAACTTATCTGCATTAAATACAAGTACTAAGGCACTAAAAACAAATATCATTAACACTTCCAAAGAAAGAATGTAATAAGGCCATGGCCCTAACAAATCGAAAATGGTTTTTACTTGCGGTTTAGCCATTAAAAATAGGTAATTGCTACCCAAGTAGAGGTTAATAGGTGTAACCAATAGTGCAAAAATATTTAGCCCAATCATGGAGTTTACCATATCTTTCCAGGTAATACGCCAGCCGTAAATTTGCATGGCAAAAACTCCGGCAAAGGGTAAAAAGGCGTGCACGGCCCAATATCTAAAAAATTCGTGGTGCGGAAAAGATTCTTCTAAAGAAGGTGTAAATAGGGCCTGAAGCGTTCCGGAAATAACCCAGAAAAAGGCAATACCCCAAAATTTTCGCCATTTATAATACATAATAAAAGGCATGAGAATAATCATGGCATTGCAGAGGTGAAAAGGCAAATCTTCACGTACATCGTAACTGCCCGCAGCAAGCGTAATAAATGGCTTGGTAATTTGCAACAGCAAGCCAATACCTAAAATAATGGTGATGGCATTACGCGATTGAACTTGTGTAAACCGGTATTTTGCTAGTAAAACTAGGATAAGGGCTATGGCCACACAAACGGCAACGGCTATACCGTGTTCTTGCGTGTAACTTTTAAATTGACCGTTTTCGTAAAGTATGGCACTCCAATTCATTAATTGAAAATACAAACTATTTGTTTAAACCTATAATATAATCCCAAAAAAAAGCCCCCAAAAATTGGAGGCTTTTGGAACGTTAAAAAGGTAATTAGGCCAATTTAGCTTGTAAATTGCTGTTAATGGCTTCTAAAAACTCTTCGGTATATAAATAATGTTCACCATGGGTAACATTGTTGCCATGTATGTTTACGGCTAAATCTTTGGTCATTTTACCACTTTCTACGGTTTCTACACAAACCTGCTCCAAAGTTTTGCAGAAATTAACCAATTCGGTGTTGTTATCTAAAATGCCTCGGAACTCTAAACCTCTGGTCCAAGCAAAAATAGAAGCTATAGGATTGGTAGAAGTTGGTTTTCCGGCTTGGTGATCGCGGTAGTGGCGGGTAACCGTGCCGTGAGCAGCTTCGGCTTCCATGGTTTTGCCATCGGGTGTAACCAAAGTAGAAGTCATTAAGCCTAAAGAGCCAAAGCCTTGTGCAACGGTATCCGATTGCACGTCACCATCGTAGTTTTTGCAGGCCCAAACAAAATTGCCATGCCATTTTAGGGCAGAAGCCACCATGTCGTCAATAAGGCGATGTTCGTACATCAAGCCGTTTTGTTCAAATTTGGCTTTGTAATCTGCTTGGTAAATTTCTTCGAAAATATCTTTAAAACGGCCGTCGTATTTTTTTAAGATGGTATTTTTAGTTGATAAATATAAAGGCCATTTTTTCATTAATGCCTGGTTAAAGCAGGCATGTGCAAATCCACGAATAGACTCGTCGGTATTGTACATGGCCATGGCCACGCCATCGCCTTTAAAATTGTACACTTCAAATTCTTGTACGGTGCCGTCTTCACCTTCAAATTTCACGGTTAATTTCCCTTTCCCTTTGGTTACAAAATCGGTAGCACGGTACTGGTCGCCAAAAGCATGACGGCCAATGCAAATAGGAGCAGTCCAGTTGGGTACCAAACGAGGTACATTGCTCATTACAATGGGTTCGCGGAATACCGTACCATCTAAAATATTACGGATGGTTCCATTTGGCGATTTCCACATTTGTTTTAGGTTGAACTCTTTTACACGAGCCTCATCGGGCGTAATGGTAGCACATTTAATACCAACTCCATATTGTTTTATGGCGTTAGCGGCATCAATGGTTACTTGGTCGTTGGTTTCATCGCGGTATTCCATGCCTAAATCATAGTATTTAATGTCTAAGTCTAGGTAAGGGAAAATCAATTTATCTTTAATGAATTTCCAAATAATACGGGTCATTTCGTCGCCATCTAATTCTACAACTGGGTTGGCTACTTTAATTTTTTGTATGCTCATGAGGGTGTAACGTGTTTATTTGCTTGCGGCAAAGATATAAAAATTGTGTAAAGGCTAAATTTAGAGCTCTAGATCGAGGTTAAAGGTTTTGCGAAACTCTTCCACTGACGGATTTTTCTCTACCATATATTCGTACTTTTCGGTACTGGTATACAATCGCTTACCTTCTACTTGTTCGGCAACAATCGTTTTTAACTCCAGTTGGAAATTATTGAGATCGGTTCGTAAAAAGTTTAATAAATCTACCCGTTCGTGGAGCAAAAGCTCCTCTTGAATTTTGTTTTCTAGGGTAAACTCAATAAGATGGCCATCGCTAAGCGTAGGGTTGCCGCTGTTTAATAGGGTAAACAAATTTATTTTTCCGTCTTTTTTAACCTGTTCGCTGTAGGTTCTCCAGCGGTTATGCAACATTTCTTGCGTTACGCTTTCGGCACTATCACCGCTTAAATATTCTGGTTTTTTCTCTTCTACTACCGTTGCACTTGCCCATTCGTTCAAGTTGGGAATAAGCGCACTTGGTGCCACTAAATTAATACTACTAGGTACTTCCGGCTCAATAATGGGTGCCTGGCTTGGTGCTTCAGCAACAAGTTCGGGTTCAGGGGCCAGCTCGGGTATTGGGCTTTCTTCCACTACAGGTTCTGTAGCGGTTGCTGCGGGGACTATTTCTACTTCTTCGGCAACTATTTCTTGCTTTTCGGGGATAGAAACAGGTATTTCAGTTATCGGATCGGGCTCAACTCGTTTTTTTTTTACTACCTCGGTTTCGGGGAGGCTGCTTAAGTTTAAAACTGATGGCAGGTGCGCCAGTTTAATAAGTGCCAATTCTACTTGCAGGCGTTGGTTTTTGCTGCTGCGGTAGTTTAAATCACATTGGTTGGCAACAGAAAGTGCCGATACCAAGAACGAAGCATTGGTTTGTTGGGTTTGCGCCAAGTATTTTGTTCTGATATTTTCGCTTACCTCTAATAATTGTGTAGTGCTGGGGTCTTGCGCAATTAATAAATTGCGGAAATGACTAGCCAAACCAATGATAAAATGGTTTCCATCAAATCCTTTATTTAAAATTTCATCAAAAATCAGAAGAGATTTGGCTGCTTGTTGGTCTAAAAGAACTTCGGTTAGCTGAAAATAGTAATCGTAATCTAAAATATTTAGATTTTCGATGACTGCCTGATAGCTGATGTTTCGGTTAGAAAAACTAGCCAATTGATCAAACATCGATAAGGCGTCACGCAGACCTCCATCTGCTTTTTGTGCAATAATATGTAAACCTTCCGGCTCAAATGCTATGCCTTCTTTTTGAGCAATAGTAGCCAAATGTTGGGCCATATCTTCTACTTTAATGCGGTTAAAATCAAAAATTTGACAACGCGATAAAATAGTTGGAATAATTTTGTGCTTTTCGGTAGTGGCTAAAATAAAAATGGCATAAGCTGGCGGTTCTTCTAAGGTTTTCAGAAAGGCATTAAAAGCGGCCGAAGAGAGCATATGCACCTCATCAATAATATATATTTTGTATTTGCCGGTTTGTGGCGGTATGCGTACTTGTTCGGTAAGGTTACGAATATCTTCTACAGAGTTGTTCGAGGCCGCATCTAATTCATGAATGCTAAAGGAAGTACCATTTTGAAACGATTGACACGATTCGCAGGTACCACAAGGCTCAGCCAATTGGCCGCTTTGTTGGCAATTGATGGTTTTAGCTAAAATACGAGCACAGGTGGTTTTACCCACACCACGGGGTCCGCAAAACAAAAAAGCTTGTGCAAGTTGGTTGGTTTTTATAGCATTTTTAAGCGTATTGGTAATGTGGCTTTGGCCAACCACGCTCTCAAAGGTTACTGGGCGGTATTTTCGGGCTGAAACGATAAAATTATCCATCGCTCCTAAATTAGCCATAAGATCTTGTTTCTACAAAAATTTCCCAAAATCCAAGCAGAAAGCTTCGGAATGTTTAGGTTATAAATTACCGTTTATCGGATATTATGTTCGTTCGTCTACTAAAAGCTGCCGTTAGTCATTTTTTTATGGCATTGATTTGCAGAATGCCGCAACTTAGTACCATAGTATTAAGCTTAGTTAATAGGTTTTAATATTTCTAATGTTTCAATTTGGTGTGTTAAAAAGCGGCAGAGGTTCCCAAAACTTCGCCGCTTTTTTTATGGAATTAAATTACTTTGATCATAGGTTAAGGAAGTATTTGATTTTATGGAAATTATCTCTAAATTTGCGTCCCGCTTAAAAACAGCGGATTATTTAAAAAAACATTTATGCAACAGTACGAAACCGTAATCATTCTTACCCCGTTGTTGTCTGAAGAGGCTGTAAAAGAGGCAATTGCCAAATTTACTAAGCTGCTGAAAGATAATGGAGCCGAAATTATCCAAGAGGATAATTGGGGTTTGAAAAAACTTGCATACCCAATTCAAAAGAAAACGACTGGGTATTACCACCTAACTGAATTTAAGGCTCCGGGTGAATTTATTAACAAACTGGAGGTTGAATTTAAGCGTGATGAGCGTGTTATGCGTTTCTTAACTACCGCTTTAGACAAACATGCTATTGCGTACAACGAGAAAAAACGCAGTGGTGCCTTCAATAAAAAGAAAACTGAAAAAGTAGAGGAGGAAGTAAGCAATGGCTAAAGAACAAATTCAATACGTTACTTCTCCCAAAGTGGAGGATAATCGTAAGAAATACTGCCGTTTTAAAAAGAACGGAATTCAGTATATCGATTACAAAGACGCTAACTTCTTGTTGAAATTCATTAACGATCAAGGTAAATTATTGCCACGCCGTTTAACCGGTACATCGTTAAAATTTCAACGTAAAGTAGCCCAAGCTGTTAAACGTGGTCGTCACATCGGCTTGTTACCATATGTTACAGACTCATTAAAATAACGGGGGGACACACGAAATGGAAATTATCTTAAAACAGGATATTAAGAGTCTTGGCGAAAAAGACGATATCGTAAATGTAAAACCCGGTTATGGCCGTAACTTCTTAATTCCTAAGGGATATGGAATGTTGGCAACCGAGTCTGCAAAGAAAGTATTGGCTGAAAACTTAAAACAAGCTGCTTTTAAACAAGATAAAATCAAGAAAGACGCAGAAGCAATTGCTACTCGTTTGGACGGAGTTAAATTATCTATAGGTGCAAAAGCGGGCGAAACCGGTAAAATCTTCGGTTCGGTAAATACGATTCAAATTGCTGATGCTTTGAAAAAAGCAGGCTTTGAGGTAGATCGTCGTAGAATTACGTTCGAAACCGATCCTAAAGAAGTAGGTGAATACTTGGTAAACTTAAACTTACACAAAGAAGTTAAAGTTCAAGTTGCATTCGAAGTAGTTGCCGAGTAAGTTTTACTCACCAAAAAATACCAAAGCGTTCCGAAAATTCGGAACGCTTTTTTTATGCTCCTAGAATTTCTACTTTAGTACATCCAAACCCGAGTCCATGTTTAGTATCCTAAAAAAAATTATTTTCAGTTTTCTAATCCTTACTAGTGCTTGGGTACTCTTGTATCGCTTAGTAAACCCGCCCATTACCTGGTTAATGGTGCAGCGGAGTATGGAGCGTCAATCGGATGGTAAATCGTTTAAAATGGAACGTAAGTGGCTAAATTACGACCAATTATCGACCAATTTAAAACGAGCTGCATTGGCCGGAGAAGATGCCGGCTTTATGGATCATTGGGGTTTCGATTTTAAAGCTATTCAACGGGCTTACGAGAAAAATCAACGGGGCCGTAGGGTAAGCGGAGGGAGTACCATTACCCAGCAAACCGCTAAAAATGTGTTTTTATGGCCCGGCCGTTCGTGGGTGCGTAAAGGTTTTGAAGCGTATTTTACCGTATTGATAGAAGTGCTTTGGTCTAAAGAACGCACCTTAGAGGTATATTTAAATGTAATTGAAATGGGCGATGGCATTTATGGTGCCGAGGCGGCTACCCAAGCCTATTACGGTAAATCTGCCCAAAGTTTATCTAAAGGACAAGCGGCTATGTTGGTTGCGGTATTACCCAATCCCTTACGGTGGAGTCCGGCAAAACCAAATTCAAAGGTATACTTTCGCCAGGCGCTTATTTTACGCAATATGCGAAGGTTGAAGAATGTGCCCTTAAATTAAGAAAGACTTTTAGTGAATAATTGATTGTGCCAGCTTTGCTTTGCAGGTATTTCCCAAGCAGTTTGTAAAGCCCCGTAGGTTTGGGCTAAATTGTTAAATACTACCGTATCTTCAGTTATCAAGCCCTTGGCTATTAACGTTTCAAAAGCCATTTTACTACAAACCTGAATTCCATGTTCGTCTCTGTAGGCGATTTGCATCCGATCGAAAAGACTCAAATTAAACTCCTGTTCTATGGTTTTAAGTACGACTACCGATTTATCTATGGAGCAGCCTGTCACCGAGGCTTGTGTCTCATCTACTATAAAAATGATAAATCGAGTGTATTTAATTTCTGCTGATGCTTTCAGGACTTTTCCATGCGCTTCCCACGTAGCGGTAAAGTCGCTAAGGCGTTCTTGAACAGCCGTTAGCTCTTCAGGTGCCAAATTTCTGTCTGCTTGATAAATCCAGACTCTAGAATTTTCAGAAAAGTTCATGTACAAAGGTATCAAATTATTAATTTGGGATGAATTTTATGAAGTCATCCCATTTTACTCTTTTTAGAGGAGTTAGTTTACTGGTTTTGCTTGCCTTATTTGCATTTTCTAGCCCCGATGTTTTGGAGTGCTTGCAACAATGCCAAGATAAATTAAACTTGAATTACGCACCCGAATTAGATCGCGTGCAAGTGAAAAAAGTAGATTTCCAGCTTACCAAATAAGGATTTTTTCGGTATCGCCGCACCTTGGCCAATGGCCGTCAAGAATATTTTGCCTTTAATTTGAGTCAATTGGAAGACGTAGATTATTTAGGAACTACCCAAAGCGGTTTTTTAGTGTTACACACTAGGCCCGAAAGTGTAATTGTGCAAACCTTTCGCGATAGTAGAGGAAATATAGATTCGATGGCCAATGAATTGCGTTTGCCATTAAAAGGTATGCAGGCAGACGACTTAGCTCAACTACATACCTGTTTTATGCAGGTACGAGATAAGCTGAAACTTCGCAATTAAAGACCGTTTGCTCGGACCGTAATTTCCGCAATATCCAATACCTCTACCTCTTTTTCCTTATCAAAATTCTTAATGCCATCGCTTAGCATAGTCATGCAAAACGGACAACCTGCGGCTACAATTTGAGGCTTTGCGGCTAAAATTTCTTCGGTACGTTCAATATTGATGTCTTTGTTTCCTGCTTCGGGCTCTTTAAACATTTGCGCACCACCGGCGCCGCAACATAAACCATTCGATTTGCAACGTTTTAATTCTACCAAATCGGCATCTAATACTTCTAAAGCCTTACGTGGTGCTTCGTACACATTGTTGGCTCGGCCTAAATAGCACGGATCGTGAAAGGTTATTTTTTTGCCTTTAAACGATTCGCCACCTTCTGCACGTAACTTACCTTCGTTTATTAATTCTTGAATCAACTGGCTGTGGTGAATAACCTCGTAAGTACCACCTAAACCCGGATATTCGTTGCGTATGGTGTTAAAGCAATGCGGACAGCCGGTAACTATTTTCTTTATGTTGTAGGCATTTAAGAGCTCAATATTGGTCATGGCTTGCATTTGGAACAAAAACTCATTGCCGGCCCGTTTTGCAGGATCACCAGTGCAACTTTCTTCGGTGCCTAATACCGCAAATTTCATTCCCACGTGCTGTAATATTTTACAAATGTCGCGGGTAATTTTTTGTGCACGTTCGTCAAAGCTACCGGCACAGCCTACCCAAAATAATATTTCTGGCTCTTCGCCTTTGGCCAGCAATTCGGCCATGGTTGGTATGGTTAATTCGCTCATTTTTTTATTCCTTTGTTGCCCAATTAAATCGGTCGCTTGGGGCATATTTCCAAGGTGCACCGTTGTTTTCTAAATTGCCAAACATGCTGTTTATACTTCCTGCAGCTTGGGCTTCTTCCATTACCGCAAAGCGGCGTAACTCTACAATAATATTTAGTGGATCCAAATTAATGGGGCAGGCATCTGTACAGGCATTGCAGGTGGTACAGGCCCAAATTTCTTCACGGCTAACGTAGGTATCCAATAAACTTTTATCGTCTTTAAAATCTACTCCATGCGCATCTATACCTTTACCCACTTCGGTTAAGCGATCGCGGGTATCCATCATTATTTTACGTGGAGATAAAAGTTTGCCCGTTAAATTGGCCGGGCAAACGGAAGTACAACGCCCACATTCGGTGCAGCTGTAGGCATCTAACAAATTTTTCCAGCTTAAACCCTGCACATCTTTGGCGCCAAAGGTGCTTCCCGCTGCAACTGGAGTAGGGGTGTAGCTGGTATCGAGCATGGCTTTTACTTCGTTGCTAACCGAGTCCATATTGTTAAACTGACCTTTAGGGCTTAATTTACTATAATAGGTTGCCGGAAAGGCCAATAAAATATGCAAGTGTTTAGAATAGGGCAAGTAATTTAAAAAGGCAAAAATACCAATGATGTGGAACCACCAACAGCCCCTTTCTATCCATACGAGGCTAGTGCTCGAGTCGGGCAATATTCCCATTAACCAAGCACTTACCGGAAATGTACCCACCGGAATGTAATGCGCTACGCCCAATTGTTGTAATTTGCTATCGGCGGCATTCATGGTTAAAAATGCCGACATCAATAAAATTTCGATGATGAGAATATAATTGGCATCCGATTTTGGCCACTCGGTCATTTCGGTACCGCTGAAACGGCGAAGTTTTAATACATTTCGTCGGATTAAAAAGATTACACAGGCTACCAATACCAAGAACGCCAATACCTCAAATGCGCCAATGAGCACGCCATAAACCTGTCCCAAAGGCTGGGCAAATATGCGGTGGGTGCCAAATAAACCATCGATTACAATTTCTAAAACCTCAATGTTTATAATGACGAAACCCAGGTACAGGAATAAGTGTAAAATGGCTGCTACCGGGCGTGTTTGCATTTTAGATTGCCCAAAGGCAACCCATAACATGGTTTTAAGGCGTTCCGATTTACGGTCCGAGCGGTTTTCGGGTAGCCCCAAATGGATGTTTCTACGAATTTTACCTGCGTTTTTGCCAAACAAATAAATGGCAAAGGCGCTAAGGGCTAAGAAAATAAGTTGTGCAAGCATAAGCGGTTATAATCTGAGCGAATTTAGTGAATTAACCGAAATTCAAATTGCTATGCAAGCATAAATTTTAATTTAGAATTTTTCTAAGTAAACTAAACACAATACTATTCATGAAATCAGGCATTTCATGCCTGTGACTATTTATTTTCAAAAAATATTTTCTGAAACGAAAAAAGAGATTACTTTTGCAGTCCCCAACGGGAAGGGGTACCATAGCTCAGTTGGTAGAGCAAAGGACTGAAAATCCTTGTGTCGCTGGTTCGATTCCAGCTGGTACCACAAAAAAGAGATCTTAGCAATAGGGTCTCTTTTTTTATGTGCTTTTTCCTTATTTATTTCGGTTTAGATATACTTCTCGACTTCAAAAATATTACCTTAAATTATATTGTCCAGTATCAATTCTGGGTATGGATTGCCCCAAAATCTTCTTATGTAAATAATTTGTTATTAAATGATGAATTAAATGTATCCATAGTTTATAATTAAACAATTATAATTTAATTTGTCATCTTAAATTATAAAAACATGCAGTATAATTTTTTTTCAGTTTGGTTTAAAAAATCAGCTTCAAAACTAGTTTTAATAACCTTTTTTCTAGCAGTTTTAATTCAAAACGCTTTTTCTCAAGGCACCTCTAGTATCTCAGGTACTGGTACTGTTTTAGAAGTTAGTGCCAATTCAGCCTCGGTTGTTGATCCATATATATTGGTAAGCACCCCAGCTGACTTAACGGGTTGTAAAGTTTCTATAACTGGTGGTTATGTTACTGGGGCTACTGGCGATATCTTGGATATTGTTGGTTCATTACCTACTGGCATTACTCAATCGTACGACAATACCCGTGGTATTTTATCATTTAGTGGTACTGCCTCTGCTAGCGTTTGGCAAGAATTATTACGCCGAGTTACCTTAAAATCTACCAGTTTAAATTGCTACCCTGAGCAACGTTCTATAACGTTTAACTTGGGTGCTTCCTTTCTCAACCCACTTACGGGGCATTGGTACGAATTTGATGCTACCCCTAGAACTTGGCCCGCTGCCAAAGCTTATGCTGCAACTAAAAGTTACAATGGCCGGGTGGGCTATTTGGCCACCATTACCTCGGCTGCCGAAAATAATTATATCTGGAAAATCATGTCTAGCGATGCCTGGGTAGGTGGCTCAGACGATTATTTAGAAATTAATGCTGCTCTTGGTCGTGATGTATATGCCAACCAAGCCGCTGCCGAGGGAAAATATTACTGGGTTACAGGTCCAGAAAGAGGTATGCAATATTCTGAAGGCAATACAAGCCCGGTTACTTTAGCGGGTGCCTATGCCAATTGGAACTTTAGAGAACCTAACAATGCGGGTGCAGAGCATTATACGCAATTGTACTCTGCCAATTTAGGTAGGTGGAATGACTTAAATAATACTCGTACGCTTGGAACACTTATAGAATATGGTGATTCACCAGATGATAATATTGCAAGTGTTGTTGGTTTTACCAGAGAGATTAAAGTGTTAGGTGCGGCTAGTGGTTCCATTACAGGAGGCAATATAAACGTATGTACCGGTAGCAACTCCACTACCTTAACCTTGGTAGGTAATTCGGGTGCCGTGGTTCAGTGGGAATCATCGTTTGATAATTTTTATACCACCGGAACTACCATCAATAATACAACCAATACCTACACGGCTACTAACGTTAGCCAAACTACCTATTACAGAGCTATAGTAAGTTGTGGTGGTGGTACAGTGTATACGGCTAGTGTTACACTTACTGTTAATGCCACAGCTTCGGGTAATATTACTGCACTTAACAATAGTATTTGTGCTGGGGGTGAAGTCAATCTTACGCTATCGGGTAAAAAAGGCGATGTTACAAAATGGCAAATTTCTACCGATAACAGCAATTGGACAGATATTGCCAATACCACCACCAATTTAATTGAAACGCTAACAACTGCAGGTACATACTATTATCGTGCGGTAGTAGAAACCGCTGGTTGTGGCGCTGCAGTAAATTCTACGGCATACCCTATTACGGTTACATCTGGTACACCGCCAGTAGGAGGTACCATGAGTACTGCTACCTACTATGGTTCTACCTCAAGATCGGGTACCTTAACCTTAAGTGGGTATACAGGTTCCATAAGTAAATGGCAATCGTCTATTAATAATGGTATAAACTGGACCGATATCAGCAATACAGCCGCCACCTATTCTTATTCTAACATTACTACTACTACGCTTTACCGTGCTGTATTAATCAACGGATCATGTGGTACTGCGTACAGTTCAAACGGAGGTGTAAGCTTTCTTTCCTTACCTACTATTGCATCGTTTAACCCAGCATCAGCTGCGGCTGGTGAATCTGTAACCATAACTGGTACTAACTTTACAAATATGACATCGGTTAGTTTTGGTGGTACAGCTGCAGCTTCTTTTACCATTGTAAGCCCAACTCAAATTGTGGCTGTAGTGGGTTTAGGCTCTTCGGGTTCAATAACTGTTTCCAATACTGATGTATCGGTAAGTTTAGTTGGTTTTAACTACAATGTAGCTCTAGATTGTCCCGAAATTGATAGAAGAAATAATGGTAATGGACAAGCGTCAAGCTGTGCGGGAGTAGATGGTACTCCTGTTGCTACTAATGTGGTAGGAACAGCTTATGCCACGCCTCCAACTACGTCAAAAACGGGAACCATTACGTTTAAATGGTCGAGCTTACCTACTAGCATTCCTGTGATTACTAAGGTATGGATTAACGGTGTACAAAGTGTTGCTCAAGTTGGACCACCTTCGGTTACAACTCAGCAGGGAGGTTTTTATAAAATTGAGTACTGTTTTTACACGGTGAATTTACCAAATGCTGGAACTTATACACTCGAGTTTACCGATCCACAAACCAATACTGTATTAAAACGTTGTACTTTTGATGCTTCAAGTGATGCTTCTGCTTCAGAACCAACATTAACAACCAATACTCTGCCTACTACTACCAGTTTAATCAATCAAACTACATCGGCCACTACGCCAACTACCGCTCAAAATTTTACGGTAGCAGATACTGAAACTGCAGCTGCCGACTTGGTAGTAAGCGCAAGTTCTAGCAATACAACCTTAGTTCCGGATGCAAATATTACACTAGGTGGCAGTGGTGCAAGCAGAAATGTAGTGGTTACAGCAGTAAGTGGTCAATATGGTTCGGCTACAGTTACGCTAACTGTAACCGATGCACAAGGAGGTACAGCAACCACTACTTACACTGTTACGGTTACCGATCCTACGTGTTCACCCTTTTCAATTACCGATTTTCAATTGAATGGTGGGGCTACTGCAGCTAGTAGTATTATAACCCTTACACCAGCTCAGGGTAATAAATTCGGCGGTTTATGGAATAAAAACAAAGTTTACTTGGATAAAGATTTTGATATCAGTTCTAAGGTATATCTTGGAAATAATGATGGCGGTGCTGATGGAATGACATTTGTCTTACAAAATCAGTCTATTAGTGCAGGAACAGTTGGTGGTGGGGTAGGATATGCTGGCATTACGCCTTCATTTGCCGTAGAGTTTGATACATATTATAATGGAAGTTTTGAGCCTGTTCAAGATCATATTGCCATTATTAAAAATGGTGTTGCTCTTGGTGTTCATAATTCCTATGCCACACCTTATGAGGTTCAGATGGAAGACGGCCAATGGCATGCTGTACGGTTTGTATGGACTGCAAGCACTAAGAATTTCCAGGTTTATTACGAAGGAGTTAAACGATTTGATGTTACCGTTGACTTAAAGGCCTCTATTTTTAACAATGCTAATTTTGTGTATTGGGGCTTTGTAGCAGCAACCGGCGGAGCAAATAATTTACAACAAGTAGATATAGGCACGTATTGTTATGTGCCGCAAACAACCATTACCCCTAAAGCTGGTACCAATAATGCAGCAGCAGCTGTAACCTTTTGTGCCGGAGCCGATGTGGTTTTAGAAGCATCTTCTGCTGCCAGTTATAAATGGTATAAAGATGGTGTTCTTTTGTCTAATACAACGCAAAGCTATACGGCAACGGAAACTGGAAGTTATACCGTAGAAACTGTTTCTACCAATGGTGCCATAACAACCCTTTCAGATGCTGTAGAAGTAACAGTAGGTACTGCCCCAAGTTTCAGTTATGCTACATCAAGCTACGCATTTTTTAAAGATATTGCTATTACCAATTTTAGCCCTAGTTTAGCCACCGGTTCTACTCCAATTGCATCGTACAGCGTGTTGCCTAGTTTACCAGCTGGTTTGAGTTTAAATACTACTACTGGTGTAATTAGTGGTACGCCAACTGTAGCAGCAACTAGTGCAACTTATACTGTACGTGCAACCAGTGCTGCTGCATGTAGCTCAACTTATGCGCTAACTATAGAAGTGAGTGACAACCCACCACCAGTAATTACTGGCCCTAACGGAACCGGAACAACTACGGCTTCTACAGCAGCTAAGTCTATTCCTGAAAACACAACAGCTGTAGGTACTTATACTGCAAATGAAGCAGTTACTTGGAGTATATCTGGCGGTGCAGATGCTGCATTATTTAGCTTGAACCCTAGTACAGGAGCTTTGAGTTTTAATACCGCACCTAAATTCGCAACACCAACAGATGCTGATGCCAATAATACGTACATCGTAACTGTTTTAGCTACTGATAATGTTGGAAATACTACTACTCAAACCATTACTGTAACTGTTTTATTAGATAGCGATGGTGATACTTTACCAGATGTTACAGATCCTGACGACGATAACGATGGTTTACCA
>CAMCMG010000029.1:0-16923 GCA_945875895.1 Sphingobacterium thalpophilum
CTTTTTTGTAATATTGTTTACTTTATCCATATTTGCTTTACTCAATAATTTACAATAAAGCGCATTTAAGCCTATTATTTACCTTATTTTACTCAAAACGCATATTTAGGTTCCGGTCCCGTCCGGTCCGCAATTAACATGCATAAACCCTTAACTTACAACAAGTTAAGGGTTTATTGTTTTAGCTTGGGGACAATTTTGTGCACCGTATTTTCTACTCTAGCTTATCCCTACCAATTCACTCCCTAATTTTTTATCAGTCACAACTTGTAATTACTAAAAATATTAGTAAATTGGTTCCCCATTAAGAACCGTGTTAAAACAAGTACATACCCCAAAAGACCCCGTATTAGAGCCTTTGCTCCATCCAGAACAAGCGTCGGGCTTTGTAAGCCCAGCCGAAGATTATTTGGAAGGACGCCTAAGTATTTTAGAGCGTTTAGTAAAAGACCCGGTGAACACCTACTACGCCGAAGCCGACTCCGACGAGTTGAGCGCTTTGGGTATTTGCAAAGGCACGCTCTTTGTATACGACACCTCCATGAAGGCAACACACAATGCCTTAGTCGTACTGTGGTACCAAGGAGAATGGAAAGTCCGCCAATACTATGTGATAGGAAAACACATATACCTAGGCACCGGAAAAGAAAACGAAGAACCCGAATTGGTAAGCGAAGAACTACTGATTAGAGGCGTAGTCACCTGGAGCTGTCGCCCACACCAACACAAACCCAAATGCTATGTACGCCCTCGTTGATGCCAATAACTTTTACGTATCCTGTGAGCGCCTCTTTCGTCCCGAGCTAAACACTCGGCCCGTGGTGGTGCTTTCCAATAACGATGGCTGTGCCATATCGCGAAGCAACGAAGCCAAAGCCCTGGGCATAAAAATGGGCGTGCCCTATTTCCAAATCAAAGTACTCGTAGAGCAACACCACATTGCCATCTTCAGCAGCAATTATACCCTCTATGCCGATATCAGCGCCCGGATAATGAATAACCTGGCACGCTTTAGTCCCGAGGTAGAAGTGTACAGTATTGATGAATGTTTCCTGGGGCTCAATGGTATTTCCAACCTACCCGACTATGCCCAAACCCTGCGCAGCACCGTGGTACGCAACACAGGCATACCCGTAAGTGTGGGCATTGCCCCCACCAAAACCCTAGCCAAACTGGCCAATAAACTGGCCAAAAAAAGTCCCTCAGGTATTTGCGTACTCCAAAGCGAAGACGACATCGCACAGGCCCTAAGCAACTTCCCCATTGGCGACCTTTGGGGCATAGGCCGGGCCTACCATAAAAAGTTAGCCCTCGAAAACGTATTTACCGCCGCCCAACTCAGAGCCCAAAGCCCGGCTTGGGTAAAACACATGCTCACCATACAAGGCCTACGCCTCTACCACGAACTTTGGGGCCGACCCTGCATTCCGCTTAAAGAAGTATTGGATAGAAAACAAGGCATTTGCACCAGCCGTTCCTTCGGAAAACTGACTAATAATTTAGAGGAATTGATAGAAGCCACCACCGCCTATACCAGCCGCTTAGCCGAAAAACTACGGGCCGATAAAAGCTGTGCCACCCTGCTCCACGTGCAACTATTAACCAACCGCTTCCGACCCGATTTGCCGCAATACAACCCTTACATCAGCCTGCCTTTGGCACACCCCATAAGCAATACCCCCGACTTAATTAAAGCCGCCATCGGTGGCGTAAAAGCGCTGTATAGCCCGCGGTATCAATACAGCAAAGTGATGGTGATGGCCACAGGATTAATCCCCGAACAAGAAGTACAACTGCATTTGTTCAGCCCTTGGAATGGTCCGAAGAACAATGCGGTAAGTAGCTTAATGGATAAGCTGAATACCCACTACGGCAGCGGCACCATCCGCATGGCTTCAGAAGGGTATAAAAAACATTGGGCCATGAAACGGGAGAACGTAAGCCCCAATTATACCACCGCTTGGGACGATATTTTGAGGGTGGGCTAAGTGTATATACAGTGCACTTATTTCTTCCGATACTTCCCCCTGGTATGGTAATAATACCGAGATCGGTTTTGGTTTTTAACCGCACTTTTGGAAGTAGAAACTGATTTGCGTACATGGCCTTTACCTTGGCCCGCCGTTTGGTCGGCCCCAGCTTTTTGTAATCCTGAGCTGGTGGAAGGATAGGAGGGTTTGGGTGAATAACCACCTCACCCTTTGGGCACCCCTCCATAGCAGGAGGGGAATTGATCGTCCCCAAAAACAAAAAAATCACCGAGAAACTCTCGGTGATTTAAACGTTTAGCAGGATTAACCTGCCGAATAAAATTACTTAGGTAAAACTACTGTATCAATTACGTGAATAACGCCATTGTCAGCAGTAAGATCGGTAACAATAACGGTAGCAACACCTCCATTTTCATCCGTTAAAATAACTTTGCCATCCTTTAAAGAAGCAATTAAAATTCCACCACTAACTGTGGTTAAGCTTAAAGAACCTTTAGCAGCTTTAATAGCTTTCACCACTGCTGCAGCGTTAAAATTACCCGCAACAACGTGATAGGTTAAAATTTTAGCCAATGTAGCTTTGTTTTCAGCTTTTAAAAGTGTTTCAACAGTTCCCTGTGGCAATTTTGCGAAAGCTGCATTGGTTGGAGCAAACACGGTAAATGGACCTGCACTTTGTAATGTAGTAACCAAATCAGCAGCCTTTACAGCAGCAACTAATGTAGTGTGATCACTTGAGCCTACGGCAACATCAACGATTGTTTTTTGTGCACTTGCAGAAAAAGCAATAGATACCGCAGCAAATAATGTTAAAGCAATTGATTTAATTTTCATTTTTCAATATTTCATACTAAACACGTGAATTCGTACCTAGCGTATGCGTACAAATTTACTGCTTTGAGCATACCAATTTTAAGTTTGCTTTTGTTTTACAATTAAATTACATTAACAATACGAAGCCCCCCCCTCACAAAAATTCCCCTCCACCGGAGGGGTGGTCGAAGACCGGGGTGGTAAAAAACAAGCCACTCTAACCCCTTGCATATCCCAAGCCAGAGCAGCATCTTTGTGTAAGCCCACACATGAAAATTCTCTTAGTAGACAATTACGATTCCTTTACCTACAACCTGGTTCACCTCATACAGCAACTGGGCGAAAAATATGAAGTAAGTGTTCGCCGTAACGATGAAATCAGCTTAGAAGAAGTAGCCGCCTACGATCGCATCTTACTTTCCCCCGGGCCGGGCTTACCCGCCGATGCCGGCTTGTTGTTACCCATTATACAAACCTATGCCGATAAAAAACCAATACTAGGCGTTTGCTTGGGCCATCAGGCCATAGGCCAGGTGTTCGGCGCCAAATTATTAAATTTAGCAGAGGTGGCTCATGGAGTGGCTACACCCATCACTAAAACCGCAATTAGCTCCCCATTATTTAAAAACCTACCCGAAACATTTTCGGTAGGGCGCTACCACAGTTGGGTGCTAAGCCCAGAAAACTTTCCCAAAGAATTACAAATTACTGCCCTAGACGAAGCGGGAAATGTCATGGCATTTCAGCATGCCCAATACCAGGTGCAGGCCGTACAATTTCACCCCGAGAGTGTACTCACACCCCATGGGGAAAGCATGATGAAGAATTGGTTAGAGGGTTAAAAAATAACAGTGCGCTCTTTTTCTAAATTTATTTCTAAATTCATCTTTTATAACCACCATTTATATACTTTCCTACACCCCAATGAAAATCTTACAAACCGCAGATTACCTGGTATTCTTAGTCTACTTTTTAATTGTAGCCCTGTATGGCTATTACGTATACCGCCAAAAAAAGGATCACGCAGAAAATTCAAAAGATTTTTTCTTGGCCAAAGATTCACTTACCTGGTGGGCTATTGGTGCTTCCCTTATTGCTTCTAACATTTCCGCCGAGCAATTTATAGGCATGAGCAGTTCGGGTTTTACCATGGGCCTAGCCATAGCCACCTACGAGTGGATGGCTGCTGCAACACTAATTATTGTAGCTGTGTTTTTTATTCCAGTATATATCAAAAACAAAATTTATACCATGCCGCAATTTTTACATCAGCGGTATAACGGCACAGTAGCTATGATTATGGCCATTTTTTGGCTATTGCTTTATGTGGTGGTAAACCTTACCTCTATATTGTACTTGGGTGCATTGGCCATCAACAGCATTTCGGGTTTAGACATTACGGTGTGTATGTACCTACTCTCCATCTTCGCTATAGTTATTACGCTGGGTGGTATGAAGGTAATTGGCTATACGGATGTCATTCAAGTATTTTTCTTAATTCTTGGCGGATTGGTAACCACGTATTTAGCCCTACAATTGGTAGCCAACCATTTTGGTACCTCTGGCGTGCTCAATGGCTTTAACTTAGTTACCCAAAAAGCTTCCGATCATTTCCACATGATTTTTAAACAAGATAATGCCCATTATATGGATTTGCCTGGCTTATCGGTATTAATAGGAGGGATGCTTATAGTAAACCTAAACTACTGGGGCTGCAACCAATACATTACGCAACGGGCCCTTGGTGCCGATTTAAAAACTGCTCGTAGCGGTATTTTATTCGCTGCGTTCTTAAAATTACTCATGCCATTAATTGTGGTATTGCCAGGTATTGCCGCCTTTGTATTGTATAAAGAAGGCTACGGAAATTTCCAAGGCGATATGCTTAGAAATGGAGAACTGGTGCCCGATACAGCTTATCCGGTATTGCTAAACTTATTGCCGGCCGGTTTAAAAGGACTTTCTTTTGCCGCACTAACTGCTGCCATTGTAGCTTCACTAGCCGGTAAAGCCAATAGCATTGCCACCATTTTTACCCTAGATGTGTACAAGAAACTAGTGGATAAAGATGCCAACGAGCATAAACAAGTCATTATTGGCCGCATTACAGTTGTAGTGGCTATGTTACTGGCCATACTTATTGCGCCACATTTAGGTATCGATAAAAAAGGAGGCTTCCAATTTATTCAAGAGTATACCGGCTTTGTTTCACCGGGTGTTTTTGCCATGTTTATTCTTGGCTTTTTCTGGAAACGCACTACATCAAACGCTGCCTTATTTGCTACCATTGGTGGCTTCTGCCTATCGGTATTTTTTAAAGTATTACCCAGCTTTGCCAACCTAGCCTTTTTAAGTCCCTATGGATTCTCAAAGTTGGTTACCCAAGCCAATGGAAGCGCTGCATATGAAATTCCATTTATAGACCGTATGGGTTTTGTTTTTGCCATTGCGGTACTAGCTATGGTCATCATCAGCCTTTTCGAAAACAGAAATGGCAACAACCCGAAAGGCTTAGAAATAGATAAAAGTATGTTTAAGCCACAGCCCTCGTTTATTGTAGGGGCGGTATTGGTAATGGGTATTATTACGGCATTATACACTATTTATTGGTAGAATTATTTTTTACATTTGGCCTATGATTTTACAAGAAACACTAACAAACATTTTTGTTGCCGAAGCGCAAATTCCGGAAGCCTTTCGTTTAACTGCTGAGTTACACCAAGGCGAATACCTATGCAACGGAGAAATGAAACCTTGGGATGGTGAACGCCATACCGTATCGTCGCCCATTTGTATACAAACAGCCAATGGGCTAGAGCGAAAAGTGATAGGCAGTTACCCGCTGTGTACACAAAAAGAAGCCAACGAAGCACTCGATGCTGCCGTAACTGCCTACAACAATGGTCGTGGCGAATGGCCTACCATGAGCGTGGCCGAACGCATTGCTTGTGTAGAGCGCTTTACGCATGAAATTATAGAGAAAAAAGACGAAGTGGTTAAATTGCTGATGTGGGAAATTGGGAAATCGCATGGCGATTCTGTGAAAGAATTCGACCGCACCATCGAGTACATTTACGCTACTATTGATGCCCTAAAAGATATCGATCGTCAATCTTCTAGATTTGAAATAGAACAAGGCATTATAGCTCAAGTACGCCGTTCGCCGCTAGGCGTGGTGTTGTGCATGGGCCCCTTTAACTATCCGCTAAACGAAACCTTTACCACCCTTATTCCGGCCCTTATTATGGGCAATACCATATTGTTTAAACCACCTAAACACGGCACTTTATTGCATTACCCTTTATTGGAAGCCTTTAAAAAATGTTTTCCTAAAGGAGTGGTAAATACCATTTATGGCCGAGGAAATACCATTGTTCCGGCGCTTATGGAATCGGGAAAAATTAATGTATTAACCCTTATTGGTTCTAGTAAAGTAGCCAATCAACTGAAAAAATTGCACCCTAAAGTGAATCGCTTGCGTGCCATTTTAGGTTTAGATGCTAAAAATGCAGCTATAATTACGGCTAAAGCCGATTTAAAATTAGCTGTTCAAGAAACCGTGTTAGGCGCACTTTCTTTTAACGGACAACGTTGTACAGCGCTTAAAATAGTATTTGTACACCGTAGCCTTGTTGATGAATTTTTGAAGGGCCTTACAGCAGCCGTGGAGGCACTAAAACCCGGTATGCCTTGGGATCCGGGTGTGGCATTAACCCCACTTCCAGAACCGCAAAAACCGGCTTATTTAAAAGAATGCATTACTGATGCCCTTGCCCATGGTGCCAAAGTTATAAACCCAGGTGGTGGCGAAACGGTAGAATCATTTGTGTATCCGGCCATTTTGTATCCGGTAAACAAAAACATGAAACTCTATACCGAAGAGCAATTTGGTCCGCTTATTCCCGTAGTACCTTTTGATGATTTGGAAGAACCTATAAACTACCTCATCGAATCTACCCACGGACAACAAGTGAGTATTTTTAGTCAAGATAAAGACGAAGTAGCTACCTTAATTGATCCGCTGATTAATCAGGTGAGTAGAGTAAACATCAATTGCCAATGCCAACGTGGTCCCGATGTGTTTCCGTTTACCGGCCGTAAAGATAGTGCCGAAGGAACGCTTTCGGTAGTAGATGCCTTACGTGCATTTTCTATCCGCTCTTTGGTAGCTACCAAATTAAACGATAGCAATAAGCATTTGTTTAACGAGATTGTAGATACGCACAGCTCTAATTTCTTAAGTACGAAGTACTTGTTTTAAACCAAAATACAATTATTGTATAGGCCTCTTCATTACATGGAGAGGCCTTCTTTTTGATGCAGAAGGCCTTGTCCGAAATAAAAGCCGTATCTTGCACAAATTTTAGAGAGCATTGGTTCTCAATGCTCCAACATCACCCTTAAACACATACATGCAATTTCAAGATTTAAACCTTATAGAGCCTATTTTAATAGCGCTTAAACACGAAGGTTATACTACCCCAACACCCATACAAGCACAAGCCATTCCTTTGGTATTAGAAGGAAACGATTTATTAGGTTGTGCGCAAACCGGCACCGGAAAAACGGCTGCCTTTACCATTCCTATTCTTCAGTTATTAAGCGCCAATAAAAACTTCGATAAGAAGAAAAAAATACGCAGTTTAATTGTAACCCCCACCAGAGAATTGGCCATTCAAATTGGCGAAAGCTTTAAAGCCTATGGCCGCCATACAGGACTTACCTGCAGCGTTATTTTTGGTGGAGTAAGCCAAGGTGCTCAGGTAAATGCCTTAAGAACCGGAATAGATGTGGTTATTGCCACGCCCGGTCGTTTGTTAGATTTAATGAACCAAGGTTTTTTAAGTCTCAGAGATGTAGAAATTTTTGTACTCGATGAAGCCGATCGTATGCTCGATATGGGTTTTATACACGATGTAAAAAAACTACTTACGGTTTTACCCAAACAACGCCAGTCGCTGTTTTTCTCGGCCACCATGCCGCCCGATATTATTAAACTATCGGACAGTATTTTAAATAAGCCGAAACAGGTATCGGTTACGCCGGTTTCTTCTACTGTAGAAATTATCAATCAGGCTATTTATTTTGTAGATAAAGGAAATAAAGCTGCACTCTTGGTAGACATTCTTAAAAACCCAGAAATTAAAACCATGCTGGTATTTACCCGTACTAAACACGGTGCCGATAAAGTGGTAAAACTCTTGCTAAAATACCGTATTACGGCCGAAGCTATACACGGCAACAAGGCGCAAAATGCTCGTCAACGTGCCTTAAATAATTTTAAAGCCCAAACTACCCGGGTATTGGTAGCTACTGATATTGCCGCTCGTGGTATTGATGTGGATGAATTGGAATATGTATTGAATTACGAATTGCCTAACATTCCGGAAACGTATGTACACCGTATCGGTCGTACTGGTAGAGCAGGAGCCAAAGGCAGTGCCTTCTCTTTTTGCGATGCGGAAGAAAAAGCCTTTTTAAAGGATATCGAAAAACTTATTGCCAAGCAGATTCCGGTAATTGCCAATCACCCTTATCCTTTGCAAGATCACAATCCGGTAAAAGCACCTAAACAACAGCAAGGCCGTAGAGATAAAGGGCATCAAACCCCTAAACCTCAAGGTAGCGCTAAGCCGGCTACAGGTGGTAGAAGTTGGTTTGCAAAATCGCGGTCGAAGTATTAATAACCTGTTATTGCTATTTTAGAGCGTATACTGCGTCCCTTTTTTAGGAATACAAGCCTCAAAACCGAATTCAGAAGCACTTTGGGCAAGTTCTTTCATACTATTTGGGTCTCCGTGTACTAAAAATAATTTTTGCAGGTTTTTTTGCTGCGTAATTATCTCCATTAAATCAGCATGATCACCATGTCCACTCAATAAATCGGTTTTTTCAATAGTGGCATACACGGGCAACTCCCTATCGCGAATACGGACAAAGGAATCGCCACGTAATAATTTATGGCCTAAGGTGCCTGGGGCACAAAAGCCAATAAATAGCAAGGTGGAGTAGAAGTTTTGTACATTATAATATAAATGATCTTGTATACGGCCACCTTCTAGCATGCCGGCTGATGAAATAATAATACAAGGATCATAAAAATTTGCAATGGCTTTGCTCTCCTTTAAATTTTGGGTATACGTAAGGTTTTCGAATTCATATTCATCGCCATGATGCGCATAAAAAGCTTGCGCCTCAGGGTGCAATAATTTGCGGTGTTTACGGTAAACTTCTGTGGCGTATTGTGCCAAAGGGCTATCCACAAATATGGGAACGGGAGGGAGCCCCTTTTCTAAAAAAATGCGGTTAAGCGTATATATAAGCGATTGAGTGCGCCCTATACTAAATGCCGGAATAATTAAACGGCCCGGGGTTTTTACACATGCTTGTTGAATAGTTTCTGCTAATTTTTCTTCAATGCTTGTTCCTTGACTATGAAAACGACCCCCATAAGTAGATTCGCAAACCAGAAAATCAACTGGAGGCAGGGCTTGTGGATCTGGGAGTAGTGGATAGTTTTTTCTGCCAATATCGCCAGTAAACGCTATTTTTTTCTCTATACCTGCTTCTACAATTCGTAATACCACTGCGGCGGCACCTAACAAATGGCCTATAGGAATAAATTCTACCGCAATGTGTTCGTTTACTTGAAAAGGCTTATTAAAAGCAATATCCACCATCTTATCGATGGTTTCGTGAACGTGTTTTTGTAAGTATAGCGGATTAGGGCCTTGGCTTTTTCTATTTTTTCCTTTAGCACGCCCTCTTTGTTTGCTTAAGAAAATACTTACTGAATCTAACAGTAGTAGTTCGGCTAAATCTTTAGTGGCGTGTGTACATAGAATTTGGCCAGTAAAGCCCATGCGAATTAAAGTGGGTAAATTACCGGAATGGTCTATGTGGGCATGGGTTAAAATCACGACGTCAATTTCGGCCGGATTAAAGGGGAACTCTTCGTTCTGTTCTTGTGAGCTGTTGCGTTCGTAATCGAGCCCACAATCTATCAATATCTGGTACTGATCTGTTTTAAGAAGGTGCATACTGCCAGTAACCTGTTGCGCTGCACCCCAAATGGTCAAATTCATGTTTCAGTTAATTTCGGGTATATTTTCTATTCTTTAAAACCATTTTTCACCATACTAGCCAGCGCTACAAGGATATCGAAAAACATCTTGCCAAGCAAATTCCGTTAATTGCCAATCATCCTATCCCTTGCAAGATTATAATCCGGTCAAAGTATTAGTTAATAACTAAGCGTAATAATTTAAACCTCATTTTTTTCTATACAATCTTATTATTATGTTTGGTTAAACATATAATTTAAGACCCGTGGAAGTACACCATAAACACCATATCCCCAAAAAAATAACGGAATATTTTACCGAATTTTTAATGCTGTTTACCGCCGTTACCCTCGGTTTTTTTGCCGAAAATTACCGTGAACATAGCCTAATAGAGGCCAAAATGCAAGAAAATTACCAGTCATTGGTGGAGGATTTAAGATCAGACTCCACTAAAATGACCTCCTTAATAGCTAGTTATCCGCAAGGTGATTCAACACTTTTCAAATTCGATAACTTGTTATATGACTACCATTCGGGGGCCATTAACTATGGGCAATTGGTAGCGGTATATAAAACAATGAAACCATTCCCTAGTTACAAGTACGGTTTTTATAAATAATACCACCTTTAAAAATATACAATCGAGTGGCATGCTCAGTTATATCAGTGCACGTTCACTACGTTTCGAAATTTCGTACTATTACGAGGTAATGTTTAAGCAATTGCAAGACAACAATGCACATTTCGATAAAGATGGAATGGATTTTTTCGATCGCAATCTTCCGATTGGTCATTTATTGAGGACAAGGCAAAACCAAGTAAGCAATATGGATGAAGAGAGAGGAAGCTCGGCTATCAATGCGGAGAAGTATCAGGATTTTATATTTCAATTGCCAGAAACAAAGAAAATACTCACATCAGATAAGTTAGTTTTTCAATCCAAGGTATACCGTGATAGATATGCTGCCTATAATTATTTGTTAATTAAAATGATGGAGAAGAACGCCTTATTGCTCCAACAATTGAGGCGAATTCAGCATTAAAACCACTTTTTACGCTTAAACCACCAGTAAATTATCACCGTAATGGCTACCATACTAGCCCACACTATAGGGTAACCCCAGGCACTTTCTAGCTCGGGCATAAATTTAAAATTCATGCCATAAACCCCCACAATAAAGGTGAGGGGCAAAAAGAACACCGAAAAAGTAGTTAATACTTTCATTACCTCATTTGTTTTTTGTGCCGATATGGAGAGGTAAATCTGCTGCAGATTCCCTACATCATCATGCAATTGATTAAAGAGGGTGAGCAATTTGGTGTGTAGGTCTTTGGCATCTTGTAAGGCCAAATTATGCGCTTTATAGGCATTCAGCGCATGCGTTATATCTTCTGTTAAAATCAATAACTTAATAATAATATTTATTTTGCGCTTTAGGTAATACAACTCACTTAAAATGTTTGCCTGGGTACGGCGCAAAAATACAGCCGTTTCGTATTTATCGAGTTCGGCAGCTAACTGTAAAGTGGGGTTATTGTACGATTGTAAAACCTGTAACAAAATTTTAGCGGCAAGCTGAGCAGGGTTTTTGTACACCAATTTCTGCTCGAAAGAAGTTTGTAACTCTGTAATAAATGCTTGGGGCAAGCGGTGTACGGTAATTATGAAATCTTCGTTAAAAAATATGGCCACCTTGGTACTTAATTGTTGTACGGTGTGCAGCTTTTGACCTAGAACTTCATCGAGTATTTTCCGGGTAATTAGAAATTTTACGTTACCTAAGTCTTCGGCCTTAGGCAAATGGTCGGGTTCTAGGCAGTCGGCTAAAGTATACTGGTTTAAGCCAAACTCTGCACTTAGTTCTTGCAATTCGGCAGATGTTGGGTTGCTTACATCAATCCAATTAAACCCCTTTTCGGTGTGCTTTAGACGTATTACAGACATGTTATCTTCTTTTGTTACGCATAATCATTAATATCACTACTAAAATGGCAGAAAGTATAGCTAGTTTCATTTTTTTATCAATAAAAATTCACAATAGTCTAATATACTCAAAGGCGGGCATACTGTTAAATAATGTTATTCGTTTTAGAAAGCCAAGTTGCATTTATACCTTTGCATGCCAAATATAACCTAAATGAAAATTTTCAATCTAGTCATCCTTACAACTTGCATTGCTACGCTGTTGAGCGCATGTGGCACCACCTCTAAGATTGCTGCTTTAAAGCCAGAACCGAGCTACGCTACCGATATTGTGTACGATAAACAAATTTCTTATGCCAATATTCCTTTAGAAATTCAGGTATCCGATCTTCAAAATCAAACCAATACGCATTTAAGTGGCTTAATTTATGAAGATGCCAATTTGGAAGACGATAAGGTGATGCTAAAAGTATGGAAAGAAGCACCCATTGTAATTAAAGAAGTGAATGGCAGATTGGCTATGGAATTGCCTTTAAAAATTTGGGTAAAAGTGAAATACGGTATCGATAAATTCGGCCTCTCGGTATACGATACCCGTGAAGTAAATTTAAATGGCGTAATTAAATTAAACTCTGCTGTAGCGGTTCAAAACTGGAAATTGGTAACCCAAACCCAAATAGAAAATATTGATTGGGTTGAAAGTCCGAGTATTGTTATTGCCGGCAGAGAGTTGCCTATTACCTACCTCATCAATCCGGTACTTTCTATATTTAAAGGCAAACTAGCTAAAAAAGTAGACGATGCCATTGCCCAATCTTTCGATATAAAACCCTATGTAGTAGCGGCCCTAGAACAATTAGCCAAGCCTATAGAAGTAAACCCAGCGTATAAGGTTTGGGTGGGCATGCAGCCCTTGGCTTTGTATGCTAGCCCTACTACGGTGGCCAATCAAAAAATCAGTTTCAACTTGGGTATGAAAGCCTATATCGAAACGTCAATTAACGCCCAACCTAGTCTTAAATTTGATAAAACCCAGCTCAATTTGGTCCCCAATACCCTGCCTACTACCGATTTTAATTTAAGCGTAGCCAATATTATTACCTACGCCAATGCAGCGGCCTTGGTGCAGCAAAATTTTGCGGGGCAAACCTTTAGTTCGGGTAAACGAGCGGTTACCATCAATCGAATCGATTTGTGGGGAAAAGAAGGTAAATTAATAGTTGCGTTAAACATGTCCGGAACCGTAAATGGCACCTTTTACTTGAGCGGTATACCTAAATACGATGCCGCCACAAAAGAGGTGTATTTAGAGGGCGTAGATTTTGTGCTAGATTCTAAAAACAAATTACTTAAAACCGGCGATTGGTTGGTACATGGGCTAATTGCCAAAAAAATTCAAGAAAGCTGCCGTTTTTCTATTGCCGAATATTTAACTAACGGAGAAAAAACAGCTGCAGCCTACCTTAAGGGATATCAACCCGTAAAAGGCATTCATGTGAGCGGTGCATTAACAACCATACAACCCGGCAAACTTATTTTAACTCCACAAGCCATTGTATCTATGTTAGAAGCAAAGGGCAATGTGGCTATTAAAGTTGATGGCTTGGACTAAGCAATTTATTCAACGCTTACTGCAAGGCCTTCCTGTTGTAAGATTTTACGATAAATTTCCATTTCGGTAAAAGAACCTTCTAAAACTGCAGTTTTTCCTTCGGTGTGTACCAGCCAAGCAATTTTTTCGGCTTGTAGCTCGGAATAGTCTAGGTATTTCACCAAGCAGTAAATCACATGCTCAAATGAGTTGACTTCGTCATTCCATAAAATGAGCCTATGAATAGACTTTAGGGATACTAGTATCTCATCGAGGGTAAAGGTTTCTTCCTGAGTTTGGGTGCCCATTTTATAAAGATACAAAAACCGGTGTTTAACTTCCTTTGGTACTACGGATCATTTGTTCCAACATATCCCACATTTCAGGAGTAACGGCTTCTAGGCCATTAAATTGTCCGGCTCCTTGTAGCCATTCGCCCCCATCAATAGTAATCACCTCACCGTTTACATATCCCGAAAAATCGGAAATTAAATAGGCCGCCAAATTGGCTAATTCTTGATGTTCCCCCACACGTTTAAGCGGCACACGGTTTTTAAAATCGAATTTCTTGGCTAAATCGCCAGGTAATAATCTATCCCAAGCGCCTTTGGTAGGGAAAGGCCCCGGAGCGATGGCATTGCAACGAATACCATAGTGGCCCCACTCGGCAGCCAAAGAACGGGTCAGGGCCAATACGCCACCTTTGGCACAAGCCGAAGGCACTACATATCCCGAACCGGTAAAAGCATAGGTGGTTACAATATTTAAAATACTGGCTGGCTGTTTTTGGGTTATCCAATGTTTACCAAAAGCCAAGGTGCAGTTTACGGTACCTTTCAAAACAATATCAATAATTACCCCAAAGGCCTTAGCCGAAAGGCGTTCGGTAGGAGAGATGAAATTACCTGCTGCATTGTTTAATAAGCCATGCACAGCGCCAAAAGTTTCTAAGGTTTGTTTCAGTACCTGTTCTACTTCAAAATCGTTGCGTACATCGCAGGCCAAAGCCAATACTTTGCCGCCCGTTTTTTCTTCCAATTCGGCCGCTGTTTTTTGCAATACGTCTAGCTTTCGGCTAGTAATAACCACGTTGGCACCTAGTTCTAAAAAATAGGTACTCATGGCTTTACCCAAGCCGGTTCCACCGCCTGTAACTACAATGGTTTTGCCCTTTAAGGCATTGTCTCTTAACATGGGTTCGTTATACATTCGCTTTTTTTTGTAGGTTTTGAATGATGGTATGTAAAATTGAACGTGTACTTGGTGCCCACCATTGTTTCAGCATCACTTCGAGGGTGGCATTTTGGTCGGCCCGAACTTTTTCTAATAATTCTGCACGTAAATTTTGTTTAGTTTGTTGCCAGGTGGTCCAATCTAGTCCAGCATATTGTTTCATTTTGCGTTGGGCCGTTGTAAGTACCACATTGGGAGCTACTACCTCATCTACTAAACCAATGCTTAGGGCTTCATCGGCTCTAAACAATTTGCCTTCTAATAAACTTTGGTAGGCTTTGCCTTGGCCAAGCCAAAAGGCGTAAAGGTGAAATATGCTATCGGGTACAATAATGCCTACGGGCACCTCATTAAGTCCAATAATAAATTTGCCTTCGGCCATAATGCGGTAATCGGAACAAATAGCCAACACGCAACCACCAGCTGGACTATGCCCACTTATGGCACTAATTAGTGGCTTTTTAAAGCCCGCTAAAACCGATACCATGTTTAAAAAATCTTTCCAAAATTGCCTAATCTGCTCCTCGTTGTAGGTATACAGTTCAATAAGGTCTAAGCCTGCAGAAAAAAAGCCTTCTTTACCTGTTAAAATTACCCCGCCCACCTGGTCATCGGCTTCCAGGTTTTTGAACATATCGCTAAGTTCACTTACCATTTCGCCATTAATGGCGTTAGAGCTTCCTCGGTTTAAGGTAATATAGGCAATGTGATCTTGTACACTAACTTGTATGGTATTCATTTACGTGTTTTTTAAAATTGATTTTTCCACATCATGCTCTCTACGGGGCGTGTGGTTTTGTTATTGTATTTCGCATTTCCCTTGCTGTTATACATGGTAGCAATATCGCCTTCTACCACAAAATAAATAAGTTGGCCAATGGGCATACCGGCATAAATGCGTACGGGTTGTGCGCAAGAGATTTCTAGGGTCCAGGTATTGCAAAAACCCACATCGCCTTTACCGGCAGTAGCATGTATATCAATTCCCAAACGGCCAGTGCTCGATTTTCCTTCTAAAAAAGGCACATGTGCATGTGTTTCGGTATATTCTAATGTTACGCCCAAATACAGGGTTCCAGGGTGCAATACAAAGCCTTCTTTCGGAATTTCAAAATGATCAATTTCGTTGTGTGCTTTGGCATCGAGTACTCTGTTTTTGTAGGTGGCCAAGTATTTGCCCAAATGCACATCGTAAGAATTGGTGCCTAAGCATTCGGGTTTATAAGGTTCAATAATAATGGTGCCTTTTTCAATTTCTTCTAAAATGCGTTTGTCTGAAAGTATCATGTATTTGGTATATCTGTTGCACTAAATTTATAAATTATTTTTGCTATACACAGCAAGCGGCTCTTCTTTTTTTGCGCCCTGCAATATATGGCGTATTTTTGAGCCACCATGGCACTCGTTTATCAAAAAGAACTGCAAGATTCGGCTACGCTAGCTGTTTGGAAGATTGAAGAATCGGCCGATGAACTAATAGCTCAATTACAGCTAGACGAGCAAGAACAAGCCTATTTTGAGAGCTTGGGACAACATAAGCGCCAAGTACATTGGCTGGCTACCCGAGTGTTATTACGTACACTTTTGCAAACTGAACATTATATCGATTGTAAGGCCGATGAACATGGCAAACCTTATTTGGTTAATTTTCCGCATCATATTTCGTTAAGCCACTCCTACGATTATGCGGCGGTAATGATTAGTGAAACACGAGCAGTAGGCATCGATATAGAGTTGGTTAAACCAAAAATAGAAGCACTGGCACCTAAATTTTTAACTGAAGCCGAGCGCTCTTTTATAAATCCAGAACATACTGTTTCACATTTATATGCCTGTTGGGCTGCAAAAGAGGCCATATATAAGCTTCAAGGAAAAAGTGGGGTGTCTTTTAAAGAACACATTCATTTGCAACCTTTTGATTATGCCGAAAAAGGAACGATACGTGCTAGCTTAAAAAATAAAGCAGTAAAATTGATTTTTGAAGTGGCTTTTGAGCGCTTTGGCTCGTATGTATTAGCGTATGTTTGTGGGGAGGAGAGCTATGCAAAATAAACACGTTATTTTTCAGGATTGGGGGACACTGGGCTACCAAGAGGCTTGGGATAAGCAAGAAGGCTTGTTTGCCGATACGGTGGCGATTAAAACCCAAAATAGAGGGGCTGGAAACCCTCAGCCTACACCAAATTATTTGGTTTTTGTAGAGCATTCGCATGTGTACACCTTAGGCAAAAGTGGCAAGCCCGAAAACTTGCTCTTAGATGATGCAGGATTATCGAAGTACCAAGCTGAATATCATAAAATTAACCG
>CAMCMG010000030.1:0-16031 GCA_945875895.1 Sphingobacterium thalpophilum
TACAAGAACTACTGGCCAAAAGCTTTAAATTTAAGTACAACGAAGCATTGGAATTAATTACCATTAGGCATTTTACTACAGAAAAAATTGACGAATTAAGTGCCGGCCGAAAGGTATATATGGAACAATTAAGCAGAAACACGGCTCAATTAGTTGTAAAATAAATGAATGCGGTAGTTTTTAATCCAAAGGTGCAGGCATTCATTCAAGAAAACCTGCATACCGATATTACTAAGCTCATTCTAAAAAAGTCAATTTTTGATGGAATAAGCAATACAGAACTAGCCGAATACATTCAAGGAAAGATAGCTAGCGAAAAAAAACTACCCACTTGGTTTAGCACAACAGGTATCTATTTTCCAAAAAAAATAGCCATAGAGCAAAGCTCCTCAGAAAAAACAGCAGCTTATAAAAGCATGCTGATTCATGGAGATAGCCTGCTAGATTTAACAGGTGGTCTTGGTGTAGATACTTACTATTTTTCTAAAACTAGCAAGCAGGTAACCCATATAGAACGCCAAGTAGAACTATCGGCTATAGCAAAACACAATGCAGGTGTATTGGGGGTTAAAAATAGCGAATTTATAGTGGCCGATAGCCTCGATTTTTTAAATAAAACCGAACGTAGCTGGGAGATCATTTATATTGACCCCTCTCGTAGGGTGGCCAATCAAAAAGTAGTAAAATTAGCCGATTGCGAACCCAATGTGATTGAGTTATATGCGCAAATGGCTTCAAAATGTAACTTGATCTGCATAAAAGCAGCACCTTTATTAGATATTAAACTAGCACTCAGCGAACTTAAAAATGTGCAATCAGTTCAGGTAATAAGTGTTGGAAACGAAATGAAAGAATTACTTTTTTTACTAAACACCCAAACTGAAACAAAAAATCCTGAAATACGATGTGTACAACTCAACGATTCGGAAAGACATAGCTATAGTTTTACCTATGAAGAAGAGCAACAAGCAGCTCCAGCCCCTTGCGCTGCTCCTAAAACCTATTTATACGAACCCAACGCTGCCTGGTTAAAGGCGGGTTGTTTTAAATTACTGGCTTCTAGGTACGGACTCGAAAAATTACATCAACATACCCATTTATATACATCCGATACCCTTATAAGTGATTTTCCGGGTAAAGTTTTTACAATTATAGCCAATTGGACCTATACTGAATTTGGCAAAACGATACCAGTGAAACAGGCCAATTGTATCAGTAGAAATTTCCCTTTACAAGTTGCAGAGTTGCAAAAAAAACATAAATTAACAGATGGTGGTAGCTCATCGCTATTTTTTATTACCGACCATTCTGGACAGCTAAGGGTACTAAAAGCAGCTAGATATGAAAAAAGCCCCCAATAGTTGGAGGCTTTAATTTTTTCGTTTGGTATGGTGTTAAACTTTCTTCACTTGCACAGCCTGTAATCCCTTACGACCGTCTTCTACCTCATACTCTACCTCATCGTTGTCTTTTAGGGTACCATTACCACCCTCTACATCTTTAAAATGCACAAAGATTTCAGTTCCATCTTCTTGAACAATGAATCCATAACCTTTTTGGGTGTTAAACCATTTTACTTTACCAGTTTTCATAATGTTAGGTATTAAAGGAACTCGTTAAAAATTAGCCATTAAAGACTATAACTCTTAATAAAGTTCCGGTATAAAAATTATTAATTAGTTGAAGATAGTTAAAAGCAAATGGGAAATAAAAAAATATTTAATTTAATTAATTTTTTTAGACAGAGTTTTTACTCAATCAACATACTCAAAATCAATAGCATACTCTACAAAAAGTTGTTTAGCAGGTTCTAAAAACTTGTACTCTAACTCATCTACAATAAATACTTTGGAAACTTGCAACTTTAAACAAAGCGCTAAAAATTGATGTATATAGCTTGGTGATTGTGGGGATGGTAGGTTCTCGAATAAGTCAACAGATCCAGGATAGGTTGGTAAATCGTGATAATCGCCCATAATAACATTATCCATTAATAAAGTCCGCTTAAGTGCATGAGCCTGAGGTAAACGGGCACCAGTAATTAATACTACGCTCATTTATTTACTAATTAAACCATCTTTCATCACCAAGGTACGATCGGCCATACTTGATAATTCGGTATTGTGCGTTACAATAATAGATGTTTGATTGAGTTCCTTCTTTAAGGTTAGAAATAACTGATGCAAATCAGCGGCATTGGCCGAATCCAAATTACCAGAGGGTTCATCGGCCAAGAGTAATTTTGGTGCATTCATAAGGGCTCTAGCCACGGCAACTCGTTGTTGCTCCCCACCAGATAGTGCCGATGGTTTATGGTCTAAACGATTGCTTAAATTCAAGATGGCCAATAATTCTTTTGCACGTTTCTCCACTTCATTTTTTGCCTTATTAGCTATAAAACCAGGGATGCATACATTTTCGAGAGCAGTAAATTCGGGCAATAAATGATGAAACTGAAATACAAAGCCAATAGAACGATTTCTAAAAGCGCTTAGTTGCGACGATCTAAATTGGTGAAGAGCTTCGCCATCTAAAAAAATTTCTCCCGAATCTGGTTTATCTAAAGTTCCCAAAATATGTAGTAAGGTACTTTTACCAGCACCAGAAGCACCCACAATGGCTACTAACTCCCCGGCTTGTATTTGCAAATCAACCCCTTTTAAGATGGGTAAATCACCGTAATTTTTTATAATTCCGCTAGCGCTAAGCATAGCTGCAAGATACAGATTTTTTGGTTCAACAAAGTCGGTTTAAAGGTTTCAAAAATGAATACAAAATGGTAGTTTTACACAAATTAAATACAAATGAATATACACGAATATCAAGGTAAAGAAATTCTTAAATCTTTTGGCGTACGGGTACAAGAAGGTATTGTTGCCGAAACCCCTGCACAAGCTATAGAGGCTGCAAAAAAACTAAAAGCCGACTATAATTCGGATTGGGTAGTTATTAAAGCCCAAATTCATGCCGGTGGCCGTGGTAAAGGTGGCGGTGTTAAACTTGCCAAAAACCTGGATGAGGTTAAAGAAAGGGCCGAAACTATTATCGGTATGCAATTGGTTACGCCACAAACAGGCCCCGAAGGCAAGTTGGTAAGTAAGGTTTTGGTTGCTCAGGATGTATATTATCCGGGCGAATCTGCAACCAAAGAATTTTATATCTCTGTATTATTAGATAGAGCAAAAGGCCGCAATATTATTATGTATTCTACTGAGGGTGGTATGGATATTGAAGAAGTTGCTGAGCACACGCCACATTTGATTTTTAAAGAAGAAATTGATCCTAAAGTAGGATTACAGGCTTTTCAAACCCGTAAAATTGCGTTTAACTTGGGTTTAAGTGGCGACGCTTTTAAAGATATGTGCAAATTTATTGCCGCTTTATACAAGGCCTATGATGCTACCGATTCGGCCATGTTTGAAATTAACCCGGTATTAAAAACCTCCGATAATAGAATCTTAGCGGTAGATGCCAAAGTGAATTTGGATGATAACGCTTTATATCGCCATGAGGATTATGCCGCTATGCGTGATGAATCGGAAGAAGATCCAACCGAAGTAGAAGCTGGTAAATCAAACCTAAATTATGTAAAATTAGATGGTAACGTAGGCTGTATGGTAAATGGTGCCGGTTTAGCCATGGCTACTATGGATATAATTAAATTGGCCGGTGGCGAACCAGCTAATTTCCTAGATGTGGGTGGCAGTGCCAATGCCGAAACGGTAAAAGCAGGCTTCAACATCATCTTAAGCGATCCGAATGTGAAAGCCATCTTAATTAATATTTTCGGTGGTATTGTACGTTGTGATCGTGTGGCTCAAGGCGTTATAGATGCCTACAAAGAAATTGGCAACATTCAGGTGCCTATTATTGTACGTTTACAGGGTACAAACGCAGTTGAAGCGAAAAAACTAATTGATGATTCTGGTTTAGAAGTATTCTCGGCCATTCAGTTAAAAGAAGCAGCCGATTTGGTAACGAAAGTACTTAAAGGCTAATCTTAAGCTCTTATACAAAAAAAGCCCCTCGAAATTCGAGGGGCTTTTTTTATGGTATGTATACAGCTTATTTTACTGCATCAATTACTGCTTTAAAGGCATCTGGATTGTTCATTGCTAAATCAGCTAAAACTTTACGGTTTAAACCGATTTCTTTAGTGGCTAACTTACCAATTAATTGTGAGTAGGAAATTCCATACTGACGAGCTCCGGCGTTGATACGCTGAATCCATAAAGCTCTAAATTCTCTCTTTTTAGTTTTACGATCTCGGTATGCATATTGCAAACCTTTTTCAACCGTGTTTTTAGCAACGGTATAAACCTTGCTTCTCGATCCCCAATAGCCTCTAGCTAATTTTAAGATCTTTTTTCTTCTGCGTCTAGACGCAACTGCGTTAACCGAACGTGGCATGTTGTTTTGATTTTTGGTAAGCGGTGTTCCGTTTAGGAAACTTGTAAACCGAGTACCTGGTTAAAAATTAATTAATTATTTACCGATACAAAGCATACGTTTTACGTTGCCCATATCAGCATCAGACACCAAACTGGTCTGACCTAAAGCACGCTTACGTTTGGTACTCATCTTGGTTAAGATGTGACTTTTGTAGGCATTCTTTCTGGCGATTTTACCGGTTCCAGTAAGCTTAAAACGCTTTTTTGCACTAGAACACGTTTTCATTTTTGGCATAACCTATTTATTTATTGTGTGTACTATTTGTATTTATTTTTTCCCACCTTTAGGTGAAACAGTTAAAAACATCCGTTTACCTTCTAATTTGGGCAACTGCTCTACTTTTCCTACATCTTCTAATGCCTGAGCAAACTTAAGGAGTAAAATCTCCCCTTTTTCTTTGTATACAATGGCTCTTCCTTTAAAATGAACGTAAGCTCTTACCTTTTCACCACTTTCTAAAAAGTTAATGGCATGTTTAAGTTTAAATTGGAAATCATGGTCGCTAGTATTAGGCCCGAAACGGATCTCTTTAATCACCGTTTGCTTGGCATTCGCCTTAATTTCCTTCATTTTTTTCTTCTGTTCGTAAAGAAACTTGTTGTAGTCAACAACTTTACAAACCGGAGGAACTGCATTTGGAGAAATCTCCACTAAATCTAATTCTAACTCTTCAGCAATGGCCAAAGCATCTTTAAGAGCATAAACTCCTACTTCTACATTATCACCCACCAATCGTACCTCGACGGCTCTGATAAGTTCGTTAATGTAGTGTTCCGCTTCTTTTTTCTTAAACGGTGGACGTGGTCCTCTGTTAAATCCTGGTCTTCCTAAAGCCAATTATGTATTAAATTTTAGTTTCGTTAATTAACTGATTTTCAAACTCTTGCACACTCATACTTCCTAAATCTCCTTCACCGTGCTTACGAACTGAAACCATTCCTTCGCTCATTTCTTTCTCTCCAATAATCAACATATATGGGATTTTTTTCATCTCGGCATCGCGAATTTTGCGGCCGATTTTCTCATCTCTCATGTCGATTAGCCCGCGAATATCGGAATTATTTAAGGATTCTAAAAGTTTTTTCGCATATTCTTCATATTTCTCTGAGATAGGAAGTACGATAAATTGTTCGGGAGTTAACCACAATGGGAAGTTGCCAGCACAATGCTCAATCAACAAGGCTATGAATCGTTCTAGGGAACCGAAAGGTGCCCGATGAATCATAACGGGCCGGTGCTTGGCGTTATCGCTGCCAGTATATTCTAATTCGAAACGTTCGGGCAGGTTATAATCTACCTGAATGGTTCCTAATTGCCATTTACGCCCTAATGCATCGCGAACCATAAAATCGAGTTTAGGGCCATAAAATGCAGCTTCGCCATATTCTACCACAGTTGTCAATCCTTTTTCGTCGGCAGCTTCTATAATTGCCGCCTCGGCTAAAGCCCAATTGGCGTCAGATCCGATGTATTTGGATTTGTTATTGGAATCGCGAAGGGAAACTTGTGCGGTATAATCTTGGAAATCTAAAGCAGCCAATACATACAATACCAAGTCTATTACCTTTTTGAATTCTTCTTTTACCTGATCAGGACGGCAAAATAAGTGGGCATCATCTTGCGTAAAACCTCTTACCCGGGTTAATCCGTGTAATTCGCCACTTTGTTCGTAGCGGTAAACAGTTCCAAATTCGGCAAAACGTACTGGTAAATCTTTGTAAGAACGTGGCTTGGTTTTATACAATTCGCAATGGTGCGGGCAGTTCATCGGTTTTAAAAAGAACTCCTCTCCTTCTTGCGGGGTTTTAATTGGCTGAAATGAATCGGCACCATATTTATCGTAATGGCCAGAAGTTATATACAAGTTTTTATGCCCGATATGCGGAGTAACCACCTGCTCATAGCCCATTTTTTGTTGTGCCTTTTGGAGGAAACTAACTAATTTTTCTCTAAGTGCGGTTCCTTTGGGTAACCACATAGGCAAACCCATCCCTACTTTTTCGGAAAAAGCAAATAATTCTAATTCTTTACCTAATTTACGGTGATCACGCTTTTTGGCTTCTTCTACCATTTCCAAGTACTCACTCAATTCGCTTTGTTTGGGGAAGGTAACGCCATAAATACGGGTTAACTGCTTACGGGTTTCATCGCCACGCCAATAGGCACCAGCAACGTTCATTAATTTTACGGCTTTTACAAAACCGGTATTGGGTATGTGTGGCCCACGACACAAATCGGTAAAATTACCCTGTGTATAAAAGGTAATAGTACCATCGGCTAGGTCTTTAATTAAATCGAGTTTATATTCATCACCCTTTTCGGTGAAGTATTTCTCAGCCTCGGCTTTACTAATAGTTGTACGCTCATAGTCGGCTTTATTCCGAGCCAATTCGAGTATTTTATCTTCTATTTCCTTGAAATTATCTGACGAAAATTCGCGGTCACCAAAATCTACATCGTAATAAAAACCAGTTTCTATGGCTGGGCCAATACCTAGTTTTACACCCGGATAAAGGGCTTCTAGTGCTTCGGCCATCAAGTGTGCCGAGGAGTGCCAAAAGGTACTCTTACCTTCGGTATCGTTCCAGGTTAATAAACGCAGCGTGGCATCGGTTTCAATGGCACGTGAAGCGTCCCAGATTTCTCCGTTTACAACAGCTGCTAATACGTTTCGGGCTAAACCTTCTGAAATGGAGAGAGCTATTTGGTGTGCGCTGGTTCCTGATTCGTAAGCACGAACCGAACCGTCGGGAAGGGTAATGTTGATCATCTACAATATGATTTAACGTTCGAAAAAAAGTTTATTAAACATCACCTACTATGTGATGGTTCACAAAAATAGCAATATCTTCTAAATTTGGGCATAAAAAAAGCCCCGAGTTAGCGGGGCTATATTTTAATATTTTTTTTATTGCTGAATACGGATTTGACGATCACCGCCGCTGTTTCTGAACTTAGCACGCATATCTTCCATTGCTTTTTGATATTCTTCTTGCGTAATGGTTCTACCCTTTTTAGGTACAGCTACTTCGCTATCTTTGATTTTGGTATACTCTACACTAGTAGCATAAAATTTCATACGATCGGTTTCGATACCCAATACTACTCCAGCTACCCAAAGGTTAGCCATTGGCGATGCTTTTAAAGCCAAATCTGTAGTATACCAAATAGTTGTTTGTGAACCATTTCGACCACTTACGGTAGCTTTTTTACAATCAAATCCACTAATTTTTTTGGTTTCGGAACTTAGTTCAGCCTCCTTGGAACCGCTTCCTAAAACTGATTCTAACAAAACTTCTTCGCTATTCAATTCAAAAGATTCGATTACTTTATCACTTGTATTGAAAAACAATTCACGTTCACCCCCACCAAAACGCATCATGCGCATAGCACCACCCGAGCCTTCTCCACCGGCTGGTGCAGTAATATCTTCTGCTACCGATTTTTGAAATTTTGCTCCAGTTGCATTGTATGCGATTTCGAATTTATTGGTAATTTTATCTGGCATTCCTGAGCTATTGGGGCTACCAAAGGTCATTACACGCACTTCTCCACCATTACCACCTGCTCCTTGTTGTTGGCCGACCATTGATTTAAAATCAATTACTTGATCGTAATAAATTACTCCAGCTGTTTTTTGCTGAGAAAATACATACGAACTTAATAAGGTGCAAAATGCAATAATTCCGAAGATTTGTTTAGTCATGATTTAATGTTTTGTGATAGTCAAAAGTATGTTTTAAAGTGATAAAAATGAGTTAAATAGTGTTAAAAAATTTAAACATTTCCCCAGCCATTTGCCAATACATCTGCTATATGCATGGTTTTTATTTTTAAATTTTCTTTATCGATGTATGCTTGTAAATGCATTAAGCAAGAAATGTCGGTAGAAATTATGTATTCGGCACCCACAGCTAAAGCATGGTTTACTTTTTGCTGGGCCATGGCACTAGAAATTCCTTCAAATTTTACGGCAAATGTGCCACCAAAGCCACAACAAGTTTCTGTATCGGGCATTTCGAGCAGTTCTAAACCGTGTACTTTTTCTAATAAAGCCCTTGGTTCTGTTTTAATTTTGCATTCTCTTAAACCTGCACAAGAATCGTGATAAACTGCTTTAGCCTCTAATTCGGCGCCAAAATAGTCTTTATTTAATACGTTAACCAAGAAATCGGAAAGTTCGATGATGTGCGATTGTATAGAACGACATTTATTGTGGATTGCGGTATTGGTAAACAAATCGTTGTAGTAGTTTTTAACCATGCCCGTACACGAAGCAGATGGCGAAACAATAACCACATTATCAGAAAAATCTTCCAAAAATTTATATCCAATGGCTTTAGCTTCATCCCAATAGCCCGCATTAAAAGCAGGTTGCCCACAACAGGTTTGTTCGGCATTGTATTTAACCTTACAGCCTGCTTTTTCAAGCACTTTTACCGTATTATATGCCGTTTGGGGATATAATTGATCAATGAAGCAAGGTATAAATAGTTCTACGTTCATGTGTGTAAGATATTCGGCAAATATCTAATTATTTACTGTCATTTCTGTTTTTTGGCATTGTATGTATATTAAGTAGCCTAAGCCTATTGTAAAAAAAGTGATTAAGGAGACGGCAGAATTGCGCATATTTCCAGTTAATTCTTCAATATATGCAAAACTAAAGAGGCCAATTACTATGGCTAATTTCTCAGTTACATCATAAAAACTAAAAAAAGAAGCGGTATCGGGTGTGTTATCGGGTAATAACTTGGAGAATGTGGAGCGGGAAACGGATTGAATACCGCCCATAACTAAGCCTACAATACAAGCCAAACCGTAAAATTGATACTCGTTAGTTGTAAAGTACGCTCCTAAACACAGTAAAATCCAAATAATTACACTGTAAGTTAATACTTTGAAGTTGCCAATTATCTTTACTAAATACGACATTAAAAAGGCACCAGCTATGGCTAATAATTGTATCAAGAGAATAGTTATAATTAACTTTGGGGCACCTAAGTGTAGTATTTTTTCTCCGAAATTGGCTGAAACTAACATGATGGTTTGTATGCCCATTGAATAGAAAAAGAAAGCAAGTAGAAATAGTTTTAAAACTCTCATCTGTTTTACTTGAAGCCAAACTTTATGTAATTCTTGAAAACCACTATGTATGGCGTTTTTATTCAATCGATTATAATTTATACTACCTGATGGCAAATGTTTAAAGGAAATTTGTGCGAAACCAATCCACCACAGGCCAACTAAAAGAAAAGAAATACGAGCGGGTATGGAAGGATCGGTAATACCAAAGGTGGTAGGCATAAATACAAATACAAAACAAATAATTTGCAAAACTACGCTACCTAAATACCCAAATGCAAAACCTTTTGCACTTACTCGATCTTGCTGATCGGGACTAGCAATTTCCGGAAGATATGAATTATAAAATAGAGCGCCGCCTATCCAACCAATAGCCGCTAATGCAAATAAAATAACACCCAATTCAAGTGTTTTTGGAGTAAAAAAATATAGCCCAATACAAGCAAAACCTCCTATATAGGTGAAAATTTTCATGAATGATTTTTTATTTCCCCTGTAATCTGAAATTGAAGATAAAATGGGTAAAATAAAAACCATTAGTAAATATCCTGCCGAAAGTGCATAATTAGTTAAAGCGGTATTTACAAACCATTTTCCGAAGAAAAATACTTTATCTCCGAGCTCTTTTGTCGTAGTAATTGCAGTATAATAAACCGGAAAAATAGTGGAAGTAATAACTAGGCTGTAGGCAGAATTTGCCCAATCGAAATAGGCCCATGCTTTAATTACTTTGGGGTTATTTTTTTCTTGCATAAACTAATGTAGGTATAATATTAAAAATCGGAAAATTAGCCTCGATATAGTACATCATTTTTCAGAATGAGTTTTCCATCATCTACCAAACTACGAATAAATGTGAGACGATGTTCCACAGTACCATCTGTTAAGGTATCTACCAAATCAGTTATAGAAAGTGGGGTTTTGCTTACTATTTCTATAATTGCGTTTTTGAGCTTGACATCCGAAATCTTTTTTCGGGCACCAATACATATATCGCACACTCCACACGTTTCTTTAGTATGCTCATCGAAGTAATATAAGAGTTGCTGTGATCGACAAATAGGCTCATTCGCATAACTTAGTACACTTTCAACTTGTTTTTTATAGATGGCTTGGCGTTGGGCCAAAAAGGTATAATCAATGCCTAAATGAGTTCTATCTACCCTTGGACGTATAAATTGGACTTGTGGTTGATCGGTTTTGGGCTCGTAAGCAATCAATTGCATGTCGTTGAGCTTAGTGAGCATCTGAGTGACTTGAATAGCGGTAATTTTCAAACGTTTAGCCAAATCTTGCTCTTTAATGGGCACATACTGATCGTACAAGCCACCATATGATCTTAACAGAGTCTTTATCAGCGGTTCATAAGCGGTATTGCTGAGTTGGAAACTATATAAGGCCTCGTAATCGACCACTACTTGCAATCGAGATGGTAAATACACGCTTTCAGTTAAACCAACATACCCTTCTAGACTAAGTACTTTTAAAATATTTATGGTTTTTATGGGTTCTAACTTATATTTTTTGCAAAATTCTGCTAGATCAAATGGGAATAACAAGCCCTCTCCGGCTCCGTAAGCCACCTGAAAATGATTGCCCAATTGATGATAAACCAACTGTATGTCGGCTAAACTTGGGCTTCCTTGAGCCAGTTTTCGCTCTAAAGCTTTCACATCCGAATCGGTATACAAAAGCACGGCATAGGATTTTTTTTCATCTCTACCTGCACGACCAGCTTCTTGATAATACGCTTCCAGGCTTTCGGGTAAATCCATATGAGCCACAAAGCGCACATCGGGTTTATCAATACCCATTCCGAAAGCATTGGTGGCCACTATAACCCTCAATTTATTGGCTTTCCAATCGTCTTGTTTTTGTGACCGCACTTCAGCAGCTAGGCCTGCATGGTAAAAATCGGCTTTAATGCCCTCTAAAGCTAGCTGTCGAGCCAGTTCCTGAGTTTCTCTGCGGTTACGCACATATACAATACCACTGCCTTTTACAGTGTTCACCAATTTTAGTAAGCGCTTCAACTTGTTTTCTTCCTTAGCCACCACATAGCTCAAATTGCTCCGTTCAAAAGATTTACGAAATACTTGAAAACCCTTTTTGAAAGCCAATTTCGATACAATATCATCTGCTACTTGCTGGGTTGCTGTGGCGGTTAATGCCAATATGGGCACTTTTGAATGCAATTGGCGTAATTCGGCTAGTTGCAAATAAGGCGGCCTGAAATCGTAGCCCCATTGCGAAATACAATGAGCCTCATCAATAGCAAATAAGTTTACGTTCATATGCCGAATGCGCTCTTGTACTAACGGTGAACTCAAGCGCTCAGGAGAAATGTATAGGAATTTTATTTTACCATACACGCAATTATCTAACAAAATATCTACTTCTCTTTTGCCCATGCCCGATACAATGGCTACGGCCTCTATTCCTCGTTCCTTTAAATTCTCCACTTGATCTTTCATTAAAGCAATTAATGGAGAAACAACAACGCAAATTCCTGGTTGTAGCAAAGCGGGCACCTGAAAACAAATGGATTTACCACCACCTGTAGGCATTAAGGCCAAGGTATCATTTCCATCCAGCACCGATTGTACGATTTCTTCCTGCAAAGCACGGAAAGTATCGAAACCCCAATACTGTTTTAATACCTGATGAATAGTCATGGATCAAATGTAAAACAAAAGCAGCTTGTTTTAAATATGTTGGGCGATGACATAGCCACTAGCCCAAGCCCATTGGAAATTGTAGCCGCCTAGCCAGCCGGTTACATCTACACATTCGCCCCCAACAAATAAACCGGGTACTTTTTTAGCCTCGAGGGTTTTAGAGGAAAGTTCATCTGTTGAAATACCGCCACGCATAACCTCGGCCTTATCGTAGCCTTTATCACCGGCAGGTTTCACTGTAAAATGATGAATAAATTGCGCTATACTTTCTAAATCGGTTTTGGTAAGAGATGCCAAATTGGTTTCTAAGGGCAAAAATTTACCAAATGCATCGGCTAATTTTTTGGTATAGATGTTGGATAAAAAAGTGCGCAGGCTTTGTTTGCCATTTTGCCCACGTTCTTGCGAAATACGTTCCAAAATTGATTCGTCGGGCAATAAATTAAGCTTAATAGTTTGACCCGGGCGCCAATAAGTCGAAATCTGTAAAATTGCTGGCCCACTAAGACCCCAATGTGTAAATAGAATATTTTCTTTGAAAGTAATTTCTTCAGTCGATACTTCGCAATACACGCTATTTCCCGATAATTGTGCATACCAATCGGCATCTTTGCCGGTAATGGTTAAAGGAACCAAGGCCGGGGCTGTTTCGGTTAAACGCATGCCAAATGATTTCGCGGTTTTGAGCGCAAAATCGCTGGCGCCTAATTTAGCAATGGGCAAACCACCCGAAGCCAATACCACTTTGGATACATTTATATTAAAAATCTTACCATGCTGGGTATATTCTATTTCAAATCCGGTAGAGCTTTGTTTTATGCTTTTAACTTCGGCTTCCAATTTAATTTCTTGACCTAAATCGGCACAAAGATTTTCGAAAACTGCCACAATATCTTTGGCCTTATTGGTAGTAGGAAATAGTTGACCTAGAGTTTTCTCTGCCCCTTCAATGCCATAAGTTTCAAAAAAACTAATCGTATCTCCTACCGTCCATTGTGAAAATGCCGATTTGGAGAAGTGTGGGTTGTCTGAAATAAAATTTTCAGTCTCGGTATACACATTCGTGTAGTTGCAACGTCCGCCACCCGAAATTAAAATTTTAGCCCCTACCCGATCATTACGCTCTAAAATAAGTGTTTTTTTACCTAAATAACCCGCTTGTACGGCACACATTAGCCCACAAGCACCACCTCCAATAATTACGGCATCAAAACGATTCATTTGGCGAATTTAGGGTTAAATTTTAAAAGCGTAAACAAGCGCATTTTGGGGTTCAAAAATTGCCTCGAATACCCTATCTTTGCCACTCAATGAAGCACATACGTAATTTTTGTATTATAGCCCATATCGATCACGGAAAAAGCACTTTAGCTGATCGATTGTTAGAACATACCAATACCATCACTAAACGAGAAGCACAAGCGCAATTGTTAGATAATATGGATTTGGAACGTGAACGTGGTATAACCATTAAGAGTCACGCCATTCAAATGAATTATAAGGTTGATGGTCAAGAATACGTATTCAATTTAATTGATACACCCGGCCACGTTGATTTTTCGTACGAGGTTTCGCGTTCTATTGCAGCTTGTGAAGGTGCATTATTGATTGTAGATGCTGCTCAAGGAATCCAGGCACAAACTATTTCCAATTTATATTTGGCTTTAGAACACGACCTCGAAATTATCCCTATTTTAAATAAAATGGATTTACCCGGGGCCATGCCCGAAGAGGTAAAAGACCAAATTGTTGACTTAATTGGTTGCAAACGAGAAGAAATTATTGCTGCATCGGGTAAAACCGGTTTGGGTATTGAAGATATTTTACGAGCCATTGTAGAGCGTGTACCGCCACCGGTGGGCGAACCAACAGGAGAATTGCAAGCCTTAATTTTCGATTCCGTTTTCAATTCTTTTAGAGGCATTATTGCCTATTTCAAAGTGGTAAATGGTGAGATTAGAAAAGGTGACAAAGTAAAATTTGTGGCCACTGGAAAAGAATACTACGCTGAAGAAATTGGTACCCTAAAGCTAAATCAAGAGCCTAAGGATGTAATTAAAACAGGAGATGTGGGCTATATCATCTCTGGAATTAAAGAAGCAAGGGAAGTGAAAGTTGGCGATACGATTACCAACGTGGAGCGCCCTTCAACTGTAGCCATTCAAGGATTTGAAGAGGTAAAACCCATGGTGTTCGCGGGTATTTACCCTGTAGATACTGATGATTACGAAGAACTTCGCGAAAGCATGCACAAATTGCAGCTAAACGATGCATCCTTGGTTTTTGAGCCTGAATCATCAGCTGCCCTAGGTTTTGGTTTCCGTTGCGGTTTCTTGGGTATGTTACACATGGAAATTATCCAAGAACGCTTAGAACGTGAGTTCAACATGACGGTAATTACTACCGTGCCCAACGTATCTTACAAGGCCTATACCACTAAGGGCGACGAGTTGCAGGTACACAATCCATCCAATTTACCCGATCCAAGCAAATTGGAATATGTAGAAGAGCCATTTATTAAAGCCAATATCATTACCAAAGCCGAATTTGTGGGTTCAGTAATGTCACTTTGTATTCAAAAAAGAGGCATTATTGTCAATCAATCCTACTTAACCTCCGACCGGGTAGAATTGGTATTTGAAATGCCCATGGGCGAAATTGTATTCGATTTCTACGATCGCTTAAAAACTATTTCTAAAGGCTACGCATCATTTGATTACCACCAAACAGGTTACCGAAAATCGGATTTAGTGCGCTTAGATATGTTATTGAATGAGGAGCCTGTTGATGCGCTTTCATCACTAATTCACCGCAGTAATGCCTATGAGTTTGGAAAGAAGATTTGCGAAAAACTGAAAGAATTGATTCCTCGTCAGCAATTTGAGATTAAAATTCAAGCCTCTATTGGTGCAAAAGTTATTGCTCGTGAAACAATAAGCGCTTTACGCAAAGATGTAACTGCTAAATGTTATGGTGGCGATATTTCTAGAAAGCGTAAATTATTAGAAAAACAGAAAAAAGGAAAGAAACGCATGCGCCAAGTGGGTAATGTAGAAATTCCTCAATCGGCCTTTATGGCGGTATTAAAACTCGATTAAGTTATGCAATTACTCGACGGGAAAAAGGTATCAGAAAAGCTTAAGCTAGCATTAGCTGCCGAAGCAGCCCTTGTTAATCAACAAATTGGCCGAAAACCACATTTGGTAGCTATTTTAGTAGGCGATGATGGCGGTAGCGAAACTTACGTGGCTAGCAAAATGAAAAATTGTGAAGCCGTAGGATTTCGTTCTACACTCATCCGCTTTAACGAAACGGTTACCGAAGCAGAGCTACTTACTCAAATTGAAAAATTAAATAGCGATGGAGAAGTAGATGGCTTAATTGTACAATTACCATTACCCAATCATATTAATGCCGAAAAGGTGACCGATGCCATTGATTACCGCAAAGATGTGGATGGCTTTCATCCTATTAATTTAGGTCGGATGCAACGCAATTTACCTTGCTTTATTCCGGCAACTCCATATGGTATTACCCTGCTTTTAGAAGAATATGCCATTGAAACTGCAGGTAAACATTGTGTGGTTGTAGGCCGTAGCCAAATTGTGGGTTTACCTATGAGCATATTAATGGCCCGTAATGGCCAACCAGGTAATTGCACCGTTACGCTATGTCATAGTAAAACGGGCAACATTGCCGAATACACTCAAAAAGCTGATATTTTGGTTGTAGCCATTGGCAAAAAGAACTTTATTACTGCCGATATGGTAAAAAATGGAGCGGTAGTTATTGATGTGGGCATGAACCGAGAAGTAT
>CAMCMG010000031.1:0-15801 GCA_945875895.1 Sphingobacterium thalpophilum
GATAAAGGATTTGATGGCCGAGGTAACTATACTTTAGGTGTAACAGAACAAATCATTTTCCCAGAGATTAATATTGATCAAATCAATAAAATTGCGGGTATGGATATCACCTTTGTAACTTCTGCTAAAACAGATGTAGAAGCATTGGAATTATTAAAACAATTCGGTTTACCATTTAAGAATCAACAAGCTAATGGCTAAAGAAGGTTTAAAAGCACGTGAAGTAAAACGTGCCAAATTAGTAGCAAAATACGCTGAAAAAAGAGCGGCATTAAAAGCTGCAGGCGATTTAGTAGGCTTAGATAAATTGCCTAAAAACTCGTCGCCAGTTCGTTTACACAACCGTTGTAAATTAACCGGCCGTCCACGTGGATATATGCGTCAATTTGGTATTTCAAGGGTAACATTCCGCGAAATGGCTTTAGAAGGCAAAATTCCGGGGATTAAAAAAGCAAGCTGGTAAAACAGCCCTGAGTTTTGAGCGATCAGTTGGGAGTATTTTCCAAACTAAGAACTCCAAACTCCAAACTAGAATATTAACCGATGAAAGGTCCGAAGTGGAAACCCTCATCATAAACTATAAAAATGAATACAGATCCAATAGCAGATTATCTTACGAGAGTAAGGAATGCCATTAAGGCCAACCACAGGGTTGTTGAAATTCCTGCATCAAACCTTAAAAAGGAAATTACTAAAGTACTTTTTGATAAAGGTTACATAACGAACTACAAATTTGAGGATACTACCGCTCAAGGCATTATCAAAATTGCGTTGAAGTACCATCCAATAACTAAAGTTCCTGCTATTCGCACCATTACACGTGTGAGTAAGCCCGGTTTGAGAAAATATGCAGGTGTAGAACGCTTGCCACGTGTATTAAATGGTTTAGGTATCGCAGTATTATCTACCTCTAAAGGTGTAATGACTGATAAAGAAGCCCGCAACCTTAATATCGGTGGTGAGGTATTGTGTTACGTTTATTAATCAGGAGGAAGAACGATGTCAAGAATAGGAAAAGCTCCCATCAGTATCCCGGCCGGTGTATCCGTAACCGTATCAGATACAAACTTAGTGACCGTAAGCGGTCCTAAAGGTACCTTATCGCAAGATGTAGATACCGATATTAAAATAGTTCAAGAAGGCGACATCTTAACTGTTGTGCGTCCATCTGAACAAAAACGCCACAAAGCGTTACACGGATTATACCGTTCGTTAATTTTTAACATGGTATTTGGTGTAACAGAAGGCTATAAAGTAGAACAAGAATTAGTTGGTGTAGGTTACCGTGCTACGAATACAGGTAATACCCTAGATTTAGTATTGGGATATTCTCACCATTTTGTGTTCGAAATACCGAGAGAAATTAAGGTAGCAACTACCGCTGAAAAAGGTAAAAACCCTACCATTATTTTAGAAAGTATCGACAAACAACTATTAGGTCAAGTAGCAGCGAAAATACGTTCGTTACGTGCACCAGAGCCTTATAAAGGAAAAGGTATTAAGTTTGTTGGTGAAGTATTACGTAAAAAAGCAGGTAAGTCTGCAGCTAAAAAATAATCATCATGGCAGGAATTAAATTATCTCGTAGAGAGCGAATTAAAAGAGGAATCAGAAAAAGATTATCCGGTTCTGCTGAGCGTCCACGTTTATCTGTTTACAGATCAAACAAAGGTATTTATGCTCAAATTATCGATGACAATACCGGTAAAACCATTGTTTCAGCATCATCTATCTCTAAAGATTTTAGTGCAAAAGGAAACAAATCAGAGCAATCTAAAGCGGTGGGCAAAGCAGTAGCTGAAAAAGCACTTGCAGCTGGTATTAAACAGGTAGTTTTTGATAGAAATGGTTATTTATACCATGGTCGTGTTCAGTCATTAGCTGAAGGCGCACGTGAAGCTGGTTTAAACTTTTAATTCAAGAAGAAGATGTCAACTATCAACATAAAAAGAGTAAAATCAAGCGAAATCGAATTAAAAGATCGCTTAGTAAGCATCCAGCGTGTTGCCAAGGTAACCAAAGGTGGTCGTACCTTCAGTTTTTCAGCTATCGTAGTGGTAGGTGACGAGAATGGAGTAGTAGGCTACGGTTTAGGTAAAGCTAAAGAGGTAACTGAAGCCATTGCTAAAGGTGTAGATGATGCTAAAAAGAACTTGGTTAAAGTTCCAATTATCAACAATACTATTCCACATGAGCAAATTGGTAAGTTTTCAGGAGGCTTTGTATTTCTTAAACCTGCTGCAAACGGTACCGGTGTAATTGCTGGTGGTGCCATGCGTGCAGTATTAGAGAGTGCTGGTGTACACAATGTATTGGCAAAATCAAAAGGATCGTCTAATCCACACAACGTGGTAAAAGCAACTGTATCTGCTTTAGCGCAAATGCGTGATGCGTATACCGTGGCTCAACAACGTGGAGTAGATTTGAACAAAGTATTTAACGGATAATGATCATGGCGAAGATTAAAATTACCCAAATTAAGAGCGTAATCGACAGAAGCGAACGCCAGAAAAAAACCATGCAGGCTTTAGGTTTAAGTAAAATTAGCCAGTCTGTTGAAGTAGAAGCTACCCCGGCCATTATCGGGATGGTGAGAAAAGTTAATCATTTAGTAGCCGTAGAAAGCATTTAATTATGAACTTAAGTAATTTAAAACCTGCAGAAGGTTCAACAAAAAATAGAAAACGTATTGGCCGTGGTACCGGATCGGGCCGTGGTGGTACGTCAACCCGTGGACACAAAGGTGCGGGCTCACGTTCAGGCTACAAAAGTAAAGTAGGTTTTGAGGGTGGTCAAATGCCATTGCAACGTCGTGTACCTAAAGTAGGGTTCAAAAACTTAAACCGCATTGAGTATGTGGGTATCAACTTAGATACTTTACAAACGTTGGCTGATAAATTTAAATTATCAGCTATTGATTTTGATGTGTTAAAAGCTCACGGTTTGGCTTCTAAAAACGACTTGGTAAAAATCCTAGGACGTGGCGAAGTAAAATCTAAATTAGAAGTTAAGGCTCACGCTTTTACTGCTACCGCTCAAAAAGCAATTGAAGCAGCAGGCGGAACCAGCGTTAAATTGTAAGCATGAAAAAGCTGTTCAACACACTATCCAACATTTGGAAAATTGAAGATTTAAGAGCGAGAATTTTATTCACGCTCTTATGTCTTTTAATATACCGTATAGGTTCGTTTATTGTATTGCCAGGGGTAAACCCAGCATCGTTAAACACCGAAGAAAAAGAAGGTCTATTGGGCCTTTTGAATATGTTTGCTGGCGGATCGTTCTCTAGAGCTTCTATTTTTGCCTTAGGCGTAATGCCCTACATTTCTGCTTCTATTGTGATGCAATTGTTAGGTATTGTAGTGCCGTATTTTCAAAAATTACAAAAAGACGGTGAAACTGGTCGTAAAACTATTAGTCAGTTTACTCGTTATTTAACCATTATAATTACGGCATTACAGGCTACAGCTTATGTTAGTTCGCAAATTGCGGCCGATGCGAAAATTATGTCTGAGCCATTATTTACCATTTCCTCCATGTTTGTTTTAACCGCAGGTACCTTATTTGTAATGTGGTTAGGAGAAAAAATTACCGACAAAGGTATTGGTAACGGTATCTCATTAATTATTATGGTGGGTATTATTGCACAGTTGCCTTATGGTATTTTTGCCGAATTTGCTACCCGTATGGAAGGCAATGGAGGCTTAATCCCATTCATTGTTGAGATTGCTGCTTTGTTCTTAGTGGTAATGTTTACCATTTTAATTGTACAAGGGGTACGTAAAATACCTGTACAGTATGCAAAAAAACAAGTAGGTTCTAAACAGGTAGGCGGGGCTCGTCAGTATATCCCATTAAAAGTAAATGCAGTGGGTGTAATGCCAATCATTTTCGCTCAGGCTATTATGTTTATACCGGCAACCATGACGCAATTCTTCCCGAATGCTCAGTCTTCTATTTTGGCTTCGTTTAGTGATTACACCTCATTTCCCTATAATCTAACCTTTGCCTTGTTAATTATTGTATTTACATTTTTCTATACAGCCATTACAGTTAATCCAACTCAAATGTCTGACGATATGAAGAAAAACGGCGGCTTTGTTCCGGGAATTAAACCGGGTAAAACTACCGGAGATTATATTGACGCAATTGTATCAAAAGTAACCTTACCGGGTGCTGTATTTTTGGCCATAATCGCTATTCTCCCATCCTTTGCAAATAAGCTTGGAGTAAATAGCCAATTTGCCCATTTCTATGGCGGTACTTCTTTATTAATTTTAGTAGGAGTAGTATTAGATACCTTGCAACAAATTGAAAGTCACTTATTAATGCGTCATTACGACGGGTTAATGCAATCAGGTAGAATTAAGGGTCGTAACCCAGGTTCAGCTGGAGCAATTTAATGTTCCATGTCAAAAATCTATTATAAGTCTATCGAGGAGATAGCACTCATAAAAGAGAGTTCTTTGCTTCTTTCAAAAACTCACGGAGAAATTGCCAAGGCAATTGCCCTGGGAGTAACTACCGCTTCGCTAAATGAATTGGCAGAAACGTATATTAAAGATCATGGTGGGATTCCAGCTTTTTTAAATTACGGTGGTTTCCCATATTCTTTATGTATCTCTATTAATGATCAGGTGGTGCACGGATTTCCGAGTGCTTATGTGCTTAAAGAAGGTGATTTAGTTTCGGTTGATTGCGGTGTAATTTTAAATGATTTTTACTCTGATTCGGCTTATACCTATCCAATTGGAGAAATATCGGCAGAACATGCCCAATTGCTTAGAGTAACCAAAGAGTGTTTAGCCTTAGGTATAGAAAAAGCGGTAGTGGGCAATAGAACTGGTGATATAGGTTTTGCTATTCAAGAACATGCTGAAAAGCATGGATATGGAGTGGTTAGAGAATTAGTAGGACATGGGGTGGGCGTAAAGCTTCACGAAAAACCAGAAGTACCGAATTATGGTAAACGAGGGAGTGGTGTTAAATTGGAAGAAGGTATGGTAATAGCCATAGAGCCCATGATTAACCTAGGTAAAGCCGGGGTTAAGTTTTGGGAAGATGGCTGGACGGTAAGCACAATTGATGCGAAAGCATCAGCTCATTATGAGCATACAGTTGCAATAAAGAAAGGAAAAGCAGAGGTTTTAACTACTTTCCAATTTATAGAAGAAGTTTTAGATTAAATATTTAAAAATTCAGAAAATTTTATTTAATTTTGCGTCCCCGATAATACGGGTTTAATTGAGTAGTAATCAATAAAATATGGCCAAACAGGCTTCGATTGAACAAGACGGCATAATTAAAGAAGCGTTATCAAACGCAATGTTTCGTGTAGAATTAGAAAACGGACACGAAATTATTGCGCATATATCAGGTAAAATGCGAATGCATTACATTAAAATTTTACCTGGAGATAAAGTAAAACTAGAAATGTCGCCTTATGATTTATCAAAAGGCAGAATAACGTATAGATATAAATAAAGATGACCCAAACATGCTGCGTGTAGCATGTGCGCCCCATCTTAGAAAAGATAAAAAAACCAATAGAGATGAAAGTTAGAGCATCCATTAAAAAGCGTAGTGTTGATTGTAAAATCATTCGCCGTAAAGGAAAACTTTTTGTGATTAACAAAAAGAATCCGAAGTATAAACAACGTCAAGGATAATAAAATTCGCTAAAAAATATGGCAAGGATATCAGGTATTGATTTACCAAGAAACAAAAGAGGAGAAATAGGGCTAACCTACATTTATGGTATTGGCAGATCTACAGCGCAAGGCATTTTAGATAAAGCCGGTATTAGCTACGATGTAAAGGTGCAAGACTGGACAGATGCTCAGTTAACACTGATTCGTAACTTCATCAACGATGAGGTTAAAGTAGAAGGTGCTTTACGTTCTGAAGTTCAATTGAATATCAAACGCTTAATGGATATTGGTTGCTACCGCGGCTTACGTCACCGTAAAGGCTTGCCTACTCGTGGACAGCGTACCAAAAACAACTCACGTACCCGTAAAGGAAAACGTAAAACAGTTGCTAACAAGAAAAAAGCTACTAAATAATAGATAGATACGAGTTGTGAGATTATAGATATGAGAAGCATATCGTTTTATCCGCTCAAATCTGGAATAACAAGATAAAAATTAGTATAAGAGTGCCGGGGTAAAAAAAGCTACTATCTCAAGTCTCCTATCTAAAATCTAAAAAGAACATGGCAAAAACTAAAAAAGTAACCAAAAAACGTATTGTTGTTATCGAGCCTGTAGGTCAGGCACACATCAATGCTACTTTTAACAATATTATTGTAACCCTTACCAACAACCAAGGACAAACTATTTCTTGGTCATCTGCTGGTAAAATGGGTTTCAAAGGTTCTAAAAAGAATACCCCTTATGCTGCCGGTCAAGCTGCTTCCGATTGCGGAAAAGTAGCCCACGATTTAGGCTTGCGTAAAGTAGAAGTATTTGTAAAAGGTCCGGGTTCTGGTCGCGAATCAGCCATCCGTACATTACAAACAGTAGGAATTGATGTCTTATGTATTAAAGACATCACCCCGATGCCACACAATGGCTGTCGTCCTCCGAAACGTAGAAGAGTTTAATCAACCAATTTTTTAAAGCTAAGATTCGCCCCGTATAGCGGGAACGATACTTTAAAACACACAAACATGGCAAGATACACCGGACCTAAGTCCAAAATCGCCCGTAGATTCAGAGAGCCAATTTTTGGCCCTGATAAGGCACTAGAAAGAAAAAATTACGGTCCTGGTATGCACGGACCAAACAAGCGTAGAGGTAAACAATCTGAATACGCTGTTCAGCTACAAGAAAAACAAAAAGTTAAATACACTTACGGAGTTTTAGAACGTCAGTTCGAAAACTTGTTCCACAAAGCATCTTCTAAAGATGGTATTACAGGTGAAAACTTATTAAAATTCTTAGAAGCCCGTTTAGATAACGTGGTTTATCGTTTAGGCATTGCCCCAACCCGTTCTGGAGCCCGCCAATTGGTTTGTCACAAACACATTACCGTAAATGGTGAAGTGGTAAACATTGCATCGTACAGCGTACGTTCTGGTGATGTGGTAGCTGTTCGTGAGCGTTCACAAACTTTAGAAGCCATTACTCAATCGGTAGCTGGCCGTACCATCAACAAATTCAGTTGGTTAGAATGGGATGCAAAAAACCTAACAGGTAAGTTTTTAAACTTACCTAATCGCGACGAAATTCCAGAAAATATTAAGGAAAACTTAATCGTCGAATTATACTCTAAATAAGCTGATCATCCTGAGTTTTTATGCTCAGGATTGTTCATTTATGTTAAACTAACATTTAAATTAAACGATATAATGGCAATATTAGCATTTCAAAAACCAGATAAGGTAATTATGCAGAAATCAACAGATTTCGATGGTACGTTTGAATTTCGTCCCCTAGAACCTGGTTTCGGTGTTACCATTGGTAATGCTTTACGCAGAATTTTGCTTTCTTCATTAGAAGGATACGCAATTACTTCTGTACGTTTCTCTGGTGTATCTCATGAGTTTTCTACCATTAAAGGTGTAGTAGAAGATGTAACCGAGATTATTTTGAATCTGAAACAAGTTCGTTTCAGCAAAACTGGCGACTCTGGTGATTCAGAAAAAATCTTTGTAATTATCAATGGCCAAGATCAATTTAAAGCCGGTGATATCACTAAATTTTCAAATAACTTTACCGTATTAAACCCCGATTTAGTGGTTTGTAATATGGAATCAGCGGTTACTTTAGAAATTGAGTTAACCGTAAACAAAGGTCGTGGATATATCTCTGCAGAAGAAAACAAAAATGCCGACGCCTTAGTGGGTGTAATTGCTATCGACTCTATTTATACCCCCATCAAAAATGTTAAATATACCATCGAAAACTTTCGTGTAGAACAAAAAACTGACTACGAGAAATTGGTATTAGATATTTCTACCGATGGTTCTATCCATCCGGAAGAAGCACTGAAAGAAGCAGCTAAAATTTTGATTCACCATTTCATGTTATTCTCTGATGAGAACATCATGTTAGAATCTCAAGCTAAAGAAGAAACCAAAGAAGTAGACGAAGAAATTTTACACATGCGTAAAATCTTGAAAACCGAATTGGTAGATCTAGATTTATCTGTACGTGCCCTTAACTGCTTAAAAGCTGCCGACATTCGTTCGCTTGCCGAGTTAGTTTCTTACGACGTAGCGGATATGCTTAAATTCAGAAACTTTGGTAAAAAATCATTAACCGAAATTCAAGACTTAGTTAAATCTAAAGGCTTATCATTCGGCATGAACCTGTCTAAATTTAAATTAGACGAAGAATAATACAACAATTTATAAGCGACGTGTTCGTAATTCCCTCACTAGAGACGGTACGAATACGAAAAACGAAGAACAATGAGACACGGAAAAAAAATCAATCACTTAGGCCGCACCGATACCCATCGCAAGGCTATGTTGGCCAATATGGCCTCTTCGCTTATTTTACACAAGCGCATTACCACTACTTTGGCTAAAGCTAAAGCGTTACGCCAGTATGTAGAACCATTAATTACCAAATCTAAAAGCGATACTACACACTCACGTCGTACCGTATTTAGTTATTTAAAAGATAAAGAAGCGGTTACTATTTTATTCCGCGAAATAGCAGAGAAAGTAGCTACCCGCCCAGGTGGATATACTCGTATTTTAAAATTGGCTAACCGTTTAGGTGATAACGCAGAAATGTCTATCATTGAGTTGGTTGATTACAATACAACCTTTACCCAAGGTGCCGAAGCTGGTGCTGCTAAGAAGAAAAGCCGTAGAGGTGGTGCTGCAACAAGCAAAGCTAAAGTTACAGATGCTCCTGTAGTAGCTAAAGAAGTAGTAGAAACTGCTCCTGTTGCAGAGGAAATAGCCGAAGAAGCTCCAATTGTAGAGGAAACAGTAGAAACTCCAGTAGAAGTAGTTGCTGATGGAACGCCAATTGTAGAGGAAGTTGCAGAAACTCCAGTTGCTGAAGTTACAGAAGAAGCACCAGCAGCAGATGCTGAAGAAAAAGCTCCTGAAGACCCTGCTGCTTAATAAGCAAAAATATATTTATTAAAAGCCCCGAACAACCGTTCGGGGCTTTTTTTATGTCGTCTGTCGAGTAGTATATGCCATTCGTCGGAAATACCTTGCTAATGCTATGTAGCCGGCTCATTTTTGTGTAAAACCTAAACCAAAAATGAGCTTATGAAAAAGATAATTCTTAGTTTGTTTGTACTGCTTGCTATGCTTGCGGCTACAAGTTGTAAAAAAGACAATCCTGTTCCCACCCTTTCGGTTTTAGAACAAAAAATTTTAGGAAAATGGACCTGGACCCAATATTCAGATAACCATATACCTGCCGACCTTAATGATGTTACTTACGATATGCCTGGAGGAAGCTCTATGGAGTTTTTAAATGCAAATTTACCAGATAACTTTATCTATTTCGATGGAGGGTTTCTTACTAAAGCTAAATGGGTTGCATTTGATGATACGTCATTCATTGCTGAAATTAATGGTGGGCCAACACAACTTACCATTCAAAATGTTACTCCAACTAGTATGGTATTGGAGAATACCTCAACAAGTAATGGTATACAACACATTGTCAGCTTTACCTTAACTAAGCCTTAAAATAATATGAAAAAGATCATTCTTAGTTTGTACCTACTACTTACCATGTTAGCAGGTAGTTGCAAAAAAGACAAACCCCTTACCCTCGAACAAAAAATACTCGGCAAATGGACTTGGGTGAGTAGTGAAGTTTTTCAGATACCTGCCGCTCCTTCAGATGAGACTACAAATCATCCAGCAGGTTCATATTGGGAGTTTAAGGCTGATAAGTCACTAACGGTAGGAGTTACTGGTAATCCGACTTCAAATTACACTTGGTTTGAAGTGGATAACAATTCGTTTACTGTAGATAACGATTTATACATAATAACAATACCAACGCCTAAACAATTGGTTGTACAAACCGAAATCAAGGCTAATGGTGTTTCTTATATTTCTAAATTCACGTTAAGTAAACCTTAACCAAACTCTAATTGACTTGGTTTCAATTTTCTGCCATCCTGTCATAAGCGGGGTGGCTTTTTTAGGTCTAAAAAAGTCCATTTCTGCCAATTCGGTGCCTTTTAAGGCTTGGCATGTTGCTTGATACTAGGCTAGTAATTCAATAGATCATTGAATACATTAATAAAAGAAAATTATGTCAAAAATTATTGGAATCGATTTAGGAACTACCAACTCATGTGTTGCCGTAATGGAAGGTAACGAACCGGTAGTAATTGCCAACAGCGAAGGTAAACGTACTACCCCATCGGTAGTGGCCTTTGTAGAAAATGGAGAACGTAAAGTGGGCGATCCTGCTAAGCGTCAAGCCATTACCAATCCCGAAAAAACCATCTCATCTATTAAGCGCTTTATGGGAAATAGCTTTGATGAAGTAAAAAAAGAAACCAGCCGTGTACCGTACAAGGTAGTAAAAGGCGATAACAATACGCCACGTGTAGAAATAGACGGCCGTAACTATACCCCTCAAGAATTATCGGCTATGATTTTGCAGAAAATGAAAAAAACTGCAGAAGACTTTTTAGGTCAAGAAGTAACCGAAGCGGTAATTACCGTTCCGGCCTATTTTAACGATGCACAGCGCCAAGCAACCAAAGAAGCAGGTGAGATTGCCGGTTTAACCGTAAAACGTATTATAAACGAGCCTACTGCTGCTGCCTTAGCCTATGGTTTAGATAAAGCAGGCAAAGAAATGAAAATCGTAGTGTTCGATTGCGGTGGTGGTACCCACGACGTTTCTGTATTGGAATTAGGCGATGGCGTATTTGAAGTAAAAGCTACCGATGGCGACACCCATTTAGGTGGTGATGATTTTGATCATATCATTATTGAATGGCTAGCCCAAGAGTTTAAAGCAGAAAATGGCATGGATTTACATCAAGATCCAATGGCTTTGCAACGCTTAAAAGAAGCTGCCGAAAAAGCGAAGATTGAATTATCGAGCTCTACGCAAACTGAAATTAATTTACCTTACATCACTGCCGATAAAAGTGGACCGAAACACTTGGTGCGTACCTTAAGCCGTGCAAAATTTGAGCAATTGGCCGAAAGTTTAATTAAACGAACCATCGATCCATGTAAATCAGCCTTAAAGAATGCGGGCTTAAAAACCAGCGATATTGATGAAATTATCTTGGTAGGTGGTTCTACCCGTATTCCTGCAATCCAAGAAGCAGTAAAAGCTTTCTTCGGAAAAGAGCCTTCAAAAGGAGTAAACCCAGACGAGGTAGTAGCCATCGGTGCTGCTATTCAAGGTGGCGTATTAACTGGAGAAGTGAAAGACGTATTGTTATTAGACGTTACCCCACTTTCTTTAGGTATAGAAACTATGGGTAGTGTAATGACCCGATTAATTGAGTCTAATACCACCATTCCAACCAAGAAATCGGAAACATTCTCTACCGCATCAGATAACCAACCATCGGTAGAAATTCATATTTTACAAGGTGAGCGCCCTATGGCCAATCAAAATCGTACAATAGGTCGTTTCCACCTAGACGGTTTGCCACCTTCACCACGAGGAATTCCGCAAATTGAAGTGACTTTTGATATTGATGCCAACGGTATTTTACACGTTAGCGCACAAGACAAAGCCACCGGTAAAGAGCAAAAAATCCGTATCGAAGCTTCTTCTGGCTTAACCGATGAAGAAATTAAGAAAATGAAAGACGAAGCCGAAGCAAATGCCGAAGCGGACAAAAAAGCAAAAGAAGAAGTAGATAAATTAAATGCAGCCGATGCGTTAATTTTCTCTACCGAAAAGCAATTGAAAGAGTACGGTGATAAAATCTCGGCAGATAAGAAAACGCCTATTGAAACAGGTTTGAAAAAACTACAAGATGCGTTTGCTGCTAAAAATTTAGAAGAGATGGAAACCGCACAAACTGAATTGCAAGAAGCATGGAATGCCGCTTCAGAAGAAATGTACAAAGCTACGCAAGAAGCAGGTGCTCAAGGTGCCCCTGCTGAAGGTCCTGCTGATAACAGCGACCAAGTAACGGATGTAGATTTCGAAGAGGTAAAAGACGACGATAAGAAATAAGTTGTAATTAGTCTCTAATACAAAAAAGCCCTCCCAAATTTCGGGAGGGCTTTTTTTATTCCTATATGCTTGTTTAGTAGCCGATGCTGATGCTGCTTGATTGATTAGCGATACTGGCAGAAGCAGTGCCATTGGCAGCACGACTGATTGCTACTTGTTTTCCATTTACCATTATATTTTTGACTTTGGTATCAAAACCATGCAAAACCATGTTTAGCTGAGTGAACCGAGAGTTAAAGCTACCTGCTACTTTATCTATCAAAACTTGTTTTTTGGCAGGCAAAAAGCTGATACTGCGTTTGTAATAGCTGCCTTTCTCATTATCAAAAGAGCTCCCGTCGTCTTCATAATACACATAGCTACTACCTTTTTTGCCATTCCAAATGTGTATACTTAAAATCCCATCTCCTTTTTCCGACGTATTTTGTACTACAGTTTGCATCGGGATTATTCCTCCTGCTCTTACAAATACGGGTAAATCGTGTAGTGGTGCGGCAGCCTCAATGGTGCTGTTTCCGGTATAGCTAACATCGCTGCTTAAGCGATACCAGTCGCCGGCCGGCAAGTACACCGAGGTGCTGGTTTTGTTGCTTTCTACGGGAGCCACCAAAATATTATCGCCAAATAAGAACTCATTCTGATTTGCTTCTTTATACACTTCCGCATCGGTGGTGTATTCAATAGCTAAACTACGTGCCACCGGTAAACCGCTTTGGGTACTTTTGTAAAAAGAAGAATAAATGTAAGGCAATAGGCGGTAGCGTTGTTCAATATCTTTGCGCATTACGGCTTCGGCCTCGGGGCCAAAACGCCAAGGCTCTCTCATGGGGGCGTTAATTTCGGAATGGTTGCGAAACATAGGCGTGAATACGCCTAAAGAATTCCAACGCATCATTAATTCTGCCGATGGGTTTCCAATAAAGCCACCAATATCAACGCCAGTATACGACACACCACTTAAACCTAAACTATTTACCAAACGCTGGCCCAAAAGCATGTGTGCATCGCTCGAGGCATTATCACCAGTCCAAACAGCCGAATAACGCTGAATACCGGCATAGGCTGATCGGGTAAGTACAAAAGCTCGGCGACCTAAAATATCTTGGGTGCCCTCATAGGTTGCTCTCGACATTTGTAAACCATAACCATTCCGTGCTTCACGCAAGGTCATTTGTTTTCCTTTGGCACCAAACTGTATTAAATCTGGGATGTTTTGCCCCCAAACTGCGGGCTCATTCATATCGTTCCAAAAACCATCAATTCCATTTTCGGTTAGGGCGCTAAACGATTTTCCCCACCAGTTACGTACCTCTGGTCGGTAAAAATCGGGGAAGTGGCAAGGGCCAGGCCAAACAGTGCCGGTGTAAAATTCGCCGTTGGGGTAGGTGGCAAAATAACCTTTTTGTACCCCTTCGTCATATTGTTTGTAGCCTTTTTCTACTTTAATTCCCGGATCAACAATGGTAACCACATGAAAGCCCATGCCTTTTAATTGGTCGATGGTATTTTTAGGATTTGGGAAGTTTTTAGGGCTCCACGTAAATATTTTGTAGGCATCCATATAATCGATGTCTAGATAAATGGCATCGACAGGTATCTTTTTATCACGAAAGGTTTTAGCAATTTCCAATACCTGAGTATCGGGTTTATAGCTCCAACGGCATTGCTGGTAGCCCAAACTCCAAAGCGGAGGCATATTCATTCGGCCGGTTAACCAGGTATAATCTTCAATAAGTCTACTTACCGAGCTAGCCCCGAAGAAATAATAATTGAGTTCACCACCCTCTGCACCAAAATAGCTCATGCTATCATCGGTAGAGGCGCCAAAATTGAAAAAACTTTTATGGGTATTGTCGAAAAAGATACCATAGGTTGCCTTATCGTGAATGCCAATATAAAAGGGGATGGTTTTGTAAAGCGGATCTGCATTAATGGCATAGGCTGGTACATCGCTATTCCAATTCACGTAGGTACTCCCTCTGCGGTCTAAATTTCCTGTTTTCTCACCTAAGCCAATAAAACGTTCGTTGGGTAAAAGTTTACGGTAATTGCTTACCTGGGTGCCAATCCACGAAAGACCAATGCGTTCATCATCGCCACTTAAAAAAACTCCGGTTTTAATATTATAAAATGAAAAACGAACGGGGCTTTTAGAGATGCGCACTTGAATGGAATCGGTATTCACTAAAATTTCAGTGCTCGATTCAGTTAATTTGCTAAAGCCGCCAGTTGCCGTGCGGATAACGGCTTGGGAGCTATCGGGCTTAAAGGTTTGGTTTACCGCTCGTAAACGGATAATGGTTGGCTGATACACCGATAAAAATACCTGACCGTTTTCGGCTTTAATTAATAAACCTTGTGCCGTTTGTGTGGCACTTTGTAGTTTACCTAATTGGCTGCTTAAGGTGCCAGTTTGTGCCGAAAGGTTAAAGCTGCCCGCAAGGATTGCTATACAAAGGCTTAAAAATTTACGTTTAATCATGTGTTTGGTTAAAATATGAGTTTAAGTTAAGCATTCGCGAATAATCTGTTCAAGTTTTTTTTCCTTTTCTATAATGCTTTTTAGTAATTGAAACTGATTCAAACTGCGAATTAAATTTTGCTCGGGATACGAGATGGGGTAATAGGTGTTTCCTTGTAAAAAATCGCTTAAAAAGCGAAGTGCTTGCATGTAGAGTATAAATTTTCCCGCAAATAAAAGTTCAGCTTTTTCTTCTGAACTCAGTACTTCCACCATTTCAGAAAGGTAGCCACTCACTATGGCTTTAAAATACTCCTCACGGACTGTAATTTTTTCTAAATCGGATTCATTTTCATCATAGGCACATAGATAGGTGCGCATCATATCACCCACATCCGAGAGAAAGTAACCGGGCATTAAGGTGTCTAAATCAATTACGCAAACGCCGGCATAGCTCTCATGGTGTAAAAGTACATTGCTTATTTTTGTGTCGTGGTGTTGTATCCGTAGGGGCAAGGTTTTTTTTAGCTTCTCAAACGTTAGTGCAATGTCGTGGTGTGCTAAAGCTAGGGCAATCGCTTGCGCTGCGGCTTCTTTTAGCTGTTCGGGAGCTTTGATTAAAGCATGCTCAAATTGCTTAAAGCGTAGGCTTAAATCGTGAAATGCAGGAATGGTTTCTTTGAAATCGGCTAAAGTAACGCCATCCAAAAGTCTACTCAATTCCCCGAATTTTTTGGCTGCCTGGTATGCTTGTTTGGGGTCGCTAAGGGTATCAAAGGCTATTCCTTCGCTTATGAAAGGAAAAATTCGCCAATAAGAATTGGCTATTTTAGTGGTATAAACTCCTTTTTGATTGGTAATGGGTGCCAAAAAAAGATAATTGGGGTCTTTATTCTCTAGATAGGCTTGGCAGAGTTGAATATTTTGTTCAATGGCCTCGGGTTGGGTAAAAACCCGATGGTTAAGTTTTTGCACAATCCAGCTTTGCTGGTTTCCTTTAGCAATATAGGTATTGTTAATGTGCCCAGAACCGACGGGTTCTATTTTCCAGCACGCTGTGGGAAGATTGTAAAGTTCCCATAGACCGCTTGGAATTGCTATTTCCATAGATTTGAAGGATACACACCCGCAGTTACCAAGGCATCGATGCTGGCTTGTACAATCGGCTTATCTTCTTTGTACGTCACCCCG
>CAMCMG010000032.1:0-14572 GCA_945875895.1 Sphingobacterium thalpophilum
TTTATTTTGGGGTTACTTAATTAAGGCTTAAATTTACCACAATGGACATCAGTAGCTACATTGCCGAATACTTACGAGAAAACTCAAAATTGATTGTTCCGGGCTTGGGTACCTTTGTTAAAGAACAAGTTCCTGCTCGATTTGATGCAGCCAACGATCGATTTCTACCACCAACCGAACGTATTGTTTTTAGTAGCAGTTTTAGTGATGATTTGGCACTCCAAAAATTTATTTGCAAGTCCGAAAAGGCAAAACCAAAAGCCGTTGCTCAATTTATTGAGCAATATGTGAGTAATTTAATTGATTTACTAGCCACCACCGAGGAGATAAAAATTGATGCATTGGGCACGTTTAAACGCACAAGCACCAAACTTACTTTTAAAGCCGACGAAAGTTTAGCAAGCAACGTAAGCTACTTTGGATTTAAACCTCAGAAAGAAAAATCGTCCCTAGAAGCACCAAAAAAAGAAGTTTCTCCAATACCGGAAGTAGTGCCAATTACCGAAATACAAACAGAAGAACCGATAGTAGAAAACAAAGAAGAAGAAGAAGAAGTTCGGGGTTCATCTAAATTTAAGAAAGCTGTTCTCATACTACTCATACTAGCACTTTCGGCATTAGCAGGTTTGCAAATTTATTGCCCAAGCTTACTAGCCCATTTATGGAATGTCCCGGTAGCAGCAAGTAAACCCGTAATAGATACGATCAATACGAAAGCAGATACTACGCTTAAAGCAGGTAGCACTTTACAAAGCGATAGCACTGACCTAAAAACTGATAGCCTAGCTCCATTAGCACCCGCAATACCTCCAACTTCACCAAGTTTCGAAATCATCATTGCCGCTTTCCACAAACAATCGGAGGCCGACGAGTTTATTAAGCAATTAGCAAAACGTGAAGTAAATGCCCACATCATACAAACTAAAAAAAGAGGTTTATTAAAAATTAGTGTGGGTACCTTTACCAATGAAACTACTGCGGCCAACGAACTGCAAAAAATACATCAAAATTTAGCAAAAAACGCCTGGATTTACCGGGTTAAACCATTAAAAACCAAAGAAAATGTTTCTACTACAAATTGATACCATTACCAAGGCTGTTGCCGATACTACTGCACAAGTTACCACCGCTGCGGCCCCAAAAGAATTGCGTTTTATCGACCTACTTTTTAGTGGAGGTTGGGTAATGATTCCGCTTTTATTGCTTTTCTTTTTAGCGCTAGTAATTTTTATTGAACGTTACCTAACCATACGCAAAGCAAGTAAAGACGAAACCAATTTGATGCAACAAGTAAAAGAAAGCATCACAGCGGGCAAACTCGATTCGGCCTTAGCAATTTGCCGTAGCAGCAACACCGCCCTTGGCCGCATGTTACAAAAAGGCCTTTTACGTATTGGCCGCCCTATTAAAGATATAGAAGGAGCCATTGAAAATATTGGGAAATTGGAAGTATCCAAACTAGAAAAAAACATCAGCATATTGGGCATTGTAGCTGGTATTGCACCCATGCTTGGTTTCGTTGGAACCATTTCGGGTGTAATTCGAATTTTCTACAACATCTCATTAACCGATAATATTAGCATGGGCGCCATAGCCGGAGGATTATACGAGAAAATGATTACTTCTGCCAGTGGCTTAATCATCGGAATTTTAGCCTATGTAGCCTACCACGTACTAAATATTATGGTAGATCGGGTTATTTTAAAAATGGAAACAGACGCCGTAGAGTTTATAGATCTATTAGAAGAACCCGGACAATGAATTTAAGAAGGAGAAAAAGACCCGGTGCAGAAGTGCACACCTCAGCCATGAACGACATCATGTTTTTCTTACTGTTGTTCTTCTTAATTGCCTCTACCATTACCAATCCGAATGTGGTTAAATTATTACTTCCACGATCAGATTCGGGACAGTCGGTTTCTAAAAAAACGGTCACGGTATCAATAAGCAAAGATTTAGAGTATGTAGTTGATAAACAAACCGTACCCGTAGAGCAATTAATGTCCACCCTACAAGGTTTCCAAGGCTCTGCACAAGAATTAACCATTGTGTTGTATGTAGATAGAACTGTAGCCATTGAAAACGTTGTAAACGTAATGGACATAGCCAACAAACTAAAAATAAAACTGGTTTTAGCCACCGAACCTAAAAACTAAATGGCCTACACCGAAGAAAATAACTATCCCAAAGCCCTAGCCTTTTCGGCTGTGGCCATGGCTATCTTATTAGTCATTAGTTATTTTGTAATTATTGGAACTCCTTTTACCCCACAAGAAATAGGAACCGGAGGTATTATTGTAAATTACGGCACCAGCGCCGAAGGTATGGGCGATGATTATCTGAGCGTAGACGAACCATCGGTTTCTCCCGAGGCCAATGGGGTACTTCCGGATAATGTGAGCAAAACACCCAACACTACCGCTACCACACAAAGCAGTACCAAAAGCGTAGTAACACAAGATGCCGAAGATGCGCCCAACATTGCCACTAAAAATAAAAACACAACCAATACGCCTGCAACTAGCAGCCAAGCCAAACAAAGTGCTCCGACAGTAAACCAGAATGCACTTTATAAAGGCAAAACCAATAACGGCACAGGTAGTGGCGACGGAACCGGTGGAGGACCCGGAAATCAGGGCAGTAAAAATGGCGACCCACTCTCTCCCAATTATGGCGAAGGCGGTTCGGGTTTTGGGGGCTTAAGTTTAACCTTAGCCAACCGAAGTTTTGTAAGCATTCCTCGTATAGACGATGACGGTCAAAATGCCGGCAGAATTGCCGTAGAAATTAGAGTAGATAAAAACGGTGTGGTAGTACTTGCCCGTGCAGGAGCCAAGGGCACCACCCTATCCGACCTTAAATTATGGCGTAAATGCGAAGCTGCTGTAACCGGAGCCCGCTTAAATAAGCTAGAAAGTGCCCCCGACGTACAAATTGGGGTGGTGGTATTCAACTTTAAAGTAAAGTAAGCGTAAACCTATGGCGTTTAGCACCTACGCAGATACCCTTCGTTATTTGTATGCACAGCTACCTATGTTTACACGGGTGGGTGCCAGTGCGTATAAAAAAGATTTACAAAACACACTTGCCCTCTGCAAAGCACTTAACCACCCTGAACACAGATTTAAAAGCGTGCACATTGGCGGCACAAACGGGAAAGGATCTAGCTCACACATGCTGGCGGCTATATTGCAAACGGCCGGTTATAAAACAGGCTTATATACCTCTCCACACCTACTCGATTTCAGAGAACGTATTCGAATCAATGGACAAATGATTCCAGAACAAGAGGTTGTTAATTTTGTAAATAGTCATCAGGCTTTATTTGAAGAGATAAACCCTTCCTTTTTTGAAGCTACGGTGGGCCTGGCCTTCGATTATTTCGCTATACAACAGGTAGATATTGCCATTATTGAAGTAGGCTTGGGCGGCCGATTAGATTCAACCAACGTAATTCATCCCCTTCTATCGCTCATTACCAATATCGGCTTAGACCATCAAGATATTTTAGGAACTACTTTGAGAGAAATTGCTGGTGAAAAAGCGGGCATTATAAAAAGTAGTACGCCCATTATTATTGGCGAAAGACAAGCAGAAATAGCCGATGTATTCGAAAATAAAGCGAAAGAAGCGAATGCTAAAATCCTTTTTGCTTCAGCTTGTTGGACCATTACAAAAAAAGAAACCGCACAACTATTAGAAGTACATGCACAATCTGCCGACCAAAACCTCGAACTAGCACTCGATCTTAAGGGATCTTACCAAGTAAAAAATCTACCGGGGGTATTAAGCGCTGTAGATGAACTGAAAACACAAGGTTTAAAAATTACTGAGCAGCACCTAAAAACTGCGCTCAAACAAGTAAGTAGCCTTACCGGTTTACAGGGCCGTTGGCAAACCTTACAACAACAACCTTTAGTTATCTGCGATAACGGCCATAATGAAGACGGGGTTAAAGAAGTATTGAAAAATATTGCCAGTACGCCACACCAAAACCTCCATATGGTTTGGGGAATGGTGAAAGATAAAGATATAGTGAAAATTTTAGCGCTTTTACCTAAAGAGGCTACCTATTATTTCTGTCAACCTAATATTCCCCGAGGAAAACCTACCGAAGAACTGGCCCAAGAGGCGCAGAAATACCAATTGAACGGCCAAGCCTATGCCAGCGTTGCCAAAGCCTACCAGCAGGCCCTAAGCCATGCTAAACCCAACGATTTAGTATTTGTTGGTGGAAGTACGTTCGTAGTAGCCGAAGTGCTTTAGCTTTTACGATTATTGGCCCATTTCCAAATGTAATATACCGGCAGGCCTAATAATACAATAGCCAAGCCCCAACCGCAAGTACCGGGTTTCTCAACCAATAAAATAATACAAATGGCACCGGCTAGTAAAATATACAAAGCTGGCAAAACTGGGTATCCAAATGCTTTGTAAGGGCGGTCTGCATTTGGGCGGGTAAAACGTAAAATAAATAAGCCGATTATAGTAATTACGTAAAACAGTAAGGAAGAAAAGGTACAATAATCTAACAATTGCCCGAAAGTACCCGATAAACACAATAACGAAGCCCAGCCTGCTTGAATATATAAGGCAAAAGCTGGTACTCCTTTACTATTTAAGGTTCCTGCTTTTTTAAAGAAAACGCCATCTTGTGCCATGGTGTGGAACAAACGGGCACCAGATAAAATCATTCCATTATTGCAACCAAAAGTTGATACCATGATAAGCAGAGCCATAATGGTAGCGGCGGCCGTACCAAAAATCATAGAAGCGGCGGCCGTACCCACTCTATTTTCGGATGCAAACATAATACCCCGTTCAAACACGCCCACCCCATCGGGTGAACCATTAACTGGAAGTATCATTAAATAGGCCACGTTTGCTAAAATGTATAAAATGGTAACAATTAGAGTTCCTAAAAACAAACTTAAGGGGATATTACGTTGCGGATTTTTAATTTCTCCGGCAGTGTAGGTAATATTATTCCAAGAATCTGATGAAAATAAGGATCCTACCATGGCTGCACCCACAGCTGCCCATAATACCGTTCCACCCAACATCTCGGTACTAAAAGTTCCGTTGGGCTGTACTGTTGTAACATAAGGCGTCCAAAAATTAGCCATATTTTGAGAAAAAGCTTCACTATTTAAGCCAAAATAAATACCCAAAACAATAAGTCCAACCAAAGCTAAAATTTTGGCTAATGTGAATACCGTTTGTAGCACCTTAGCATTTTTAACCCCTTGCAAGTTTACATACGTTAAAAAAGCAATTAATACTACAGCCAAAAATTGGGTGGCATTAAACTCAAAAAAACCTATTTTAAGTAATATGTTAGTTTTAGAAAACCATGGAATTAATTCCGAAGCGTATGTAGCAAAAGCTATGGCTACGGCAGCAATTACACCAGTTTGAATTACAGTAAACACAGTCCAGCCAAACAGAAAGCCCACCATTGGATTATAAGCTTCACGCAAATACACGTATTGACCGCCTGCTTTAGGCATCATACCGGCCAATTCACCATAACTCAATGCAGCAATTAATGTAATTACACCGGTTATCAACCAAATTAATAAAATATAAAAGGGAGAACCTACGCTTTTAGCAATATCAGAACTCACTAAAAATATACCAGAGCCTATCATAGAGCCCGCCACAATCATGGTAGAATCTAGAAGCCCCATTTCTCTTTTCATTTCTGGCTGAACGGCCGCAGGTGTTTGCATCATAGTATCGGATATGGTTTAAGTGCTAAAATGAATAAAAAATACCAAAACAAGCAATCTTATTTCTCAAAAAACATTTAAATCGGATTTAAATCATGAAAAAAGAAGAAAGAAACCGAATTAAATTTGATTAATGGCTAAAGCATCTTATTTTTGCCGCTCGTTCGGTACATTGAACGGATTAATTAAACCACACAAAACACATACATGGAATTTTTACAACAAAATTTAATTTACACGATTCCTGCAATGGGAATTATTGGCCTTTTAGTAATGTTTATTAAGTCGGCATGGGTAAGTAAACAAGATGCAGGTGATGCAAACATGCAGGAATTAGCAGGTTATATTGCAGATGGTGCTATGGCATTTTTAAAAGCAGAATGGAAAGTATTAAGCATTTTTGTAGTTTTTGCTGCAGCTTTACTAGCCTATTCTGGCACAATACATGAAGTAAATGGTAAAGAAATCCACTCTAGCTGGATCATTTCTATTGCCTTTATTATAGGTGCTGTATTTTCGGCTACCGCCGGATACATTGGTATGAAAGTAGCTACCAAAGCAAACGTTCGTACTACACAAGCGGCTCGTACAAGTTTAAAACAAGCCTTAAAAGTTTCTTTTACAGGTGGTACCGTAATGGGATTGGGTGTGGCTGGATTAGCCGTATTGGGTTTAGGTGGTTTATTTATTGTTTTCTTAAAAATATTTAACGTAGTTGATGTTGATAGCAATGAAATGAAAACGGCTATCGAAGTATTAACTGGTTTCTCTCTAGGTGCTGAGTCAATTGCCTTATTTGCTCGTGTGGGTGGTGGTATTTATACCAAAGCTGCCGACGTAGGTGCCGATTTAGTGGGTAAAGTTGAGGCAGGTATTCCCGAAGATGACGTTCGTAACCCTGCAACTATTGCCGATAACGTAGGTGATAACGTAGGTGATGTTGCCGGTATGGGTGCCGATTTATTCGGTTCTTACGTAGCAACTATCTTAGCCACCATGGTATTAGGACAAGAAATTGTGGTAACTGATAATTTCGGAGGTATGTCGCCCATTTTATTACCAATGGTAATTTGTGGTTTGGGTATCCTATTCTCCATTATCGGCTTTAGTTTTGTACGTATCAAAAACGATCAGTCGAATGTACAAGATGCCTTAAACTTAGGTAACTGGTCATCGATGATTATTACCGTTATTGCCTCTTACTTTATTGTAAATTGGATGTTGCCTGATACTTTAAGTTTACGCGGTTACGAATTCACAAAATTAAATGTGTTCCTAGCGATTGTTGTTGGTACTGTTGTAGGTGCTATTATGAGTATTGTTACTGAGTATTATACCGCAATGGGTAAAAAACCGGTGTTATCTATTATTCAACAATCATCTACTGGTCATGCTACCAACATAATTGGGGGTTTAGCAGTAGGTATGAAATCAACGGTTATTCCAATTTTAACATTGGCTGCCGGAATTATGGCTTCATATTATTTTGCTGGTTTATATGGTGTGGCTATTGCTGCTGCTGGTATGATGGCAACTACTGCTATGCAATTAGCAATTGATGCTTTCGGTCCTATCGCAGATAACGCAGGTGGTATTGCAGAAATGAGTCAATTGCCACCTGAAGTTCGTGAACGTACCGATAATTTAGATGCAGTTGGTAATACGACAGCAGCAACTGGAAAAGGATTTGCGATTGCATCAGCCGCTTTAACATCTTTAGCATTATTTGCAGCTTTCGTAGGTATTGCAGGAATTGATGCCATTGATATTTACAAAGCTCCTGTGTTAGCAGGTTTATTTGTAGGTGGAATGATTCCATTTATTTTTTCAGCATTATGTATTCAAGCTGTTGGTAAAGCAGCTATGGATATGGTGCAGGAAGTACGTCGTCAGTTCCGCGAAATTCCAGGAATTATGGAATACAAAGCAAAACCTGAATACGAAAAATGTGTAGCCATCTCTACAGAAGCTTCATTACGTGAAATGATGTTGCCTGGTGCTATTGCCTTAGTTACTCCTGTACTAGTTGGTTTTGTATTCGGACCTGAAGTATTGGGTGGGTTATTAGCTGGTGTAACTGTTTCGGGCGTATTGATGGGTATTTTCCAATCAAATGCAGGTGGTGCTTGGGATAATGCTAAAAAATCTTTCGAAAAAGGGGTGTTAATTAATGGTGAAATGGTGTATAAAGGCTCAGAAGCGCACAAAGCTTCGGTTACCGGTGATACCGTTGGTGATCCGTTTAAAGATACCTCTGGCCCATCTATGAACATCTTAATTAAATTGATGTCAATCGTTTCCTTGGTAATTGCGCCATACATTGCTAGTATAGCTAAAGAAAATGTTACCGTAGAAGTACGCAAAGAAATGAAAGTGATTAAAGAAGTAGATTCTTTGGGTAATGTTAAAATAGATACTATAATCAATAAGAGCGATACTTTAAAACGCTAAATCTTACTAATCTTTAGAAAAGGGATTTCTGTATAGAAATCCCTTTTCTGTTTTTCAAATAAATTAATTAGGTTTGGAATACGTATAAATCAAAACAAACATGAAATTTACAAAATCATTAACCACTTTATTAGCCGAAGCCAACAATACAGGTGAAGGCTCTCTAAAACGTACCCTTGGCAGTTGGAATCTAGTTGCATTGGGTATTGGTGCTATTATTGGTGCCGGCTTATTTGTTAGAACCGCTGCTGCAGCAGGCGAAGCCGCCGGAGCTGCCGTAACTTTATCATTTATTGTAGCCGCTATTGGTTGTGCCTTTGCAGGCCTTTGCTATGCAGAATTTGCTGCCATGATTCCGATTGCAGGAAGTGCCTATACTTACGCTTATACCACTATGGGCGAAGTAGTAGCATGGATTATTGGTTGGGCGCTTATTATGGAATACGCCTTAGGAGCTGCTACCGTTTCCATTGCATGGAGCGAATACCTCAATAAACTCTTAGGCGGGGTTATACCCTACGAGTGGACTCACTCTCCATTCGAAACATTAAACGGTGCATCGGGTATTGTAAACTTACCTGCACTTGTTATCCTTTTATTAATCACCTTGGTGTTAATTAAAGGAACTAAAGAATCTGCAAGCTTAAACGGCATTATTGTATTTGTTAAAGTAGCCATCGTATTAATTTTCATTGTTGTAGGCTGGCAATTTATTAAACCAGAAAACCATACGCCATATTTAATTCCAGAAGGTACTCCAGGTCACGAAGGATTCTTTAAATGGGGATGGGGCGGTGTATTGGGCGGTGCAGCCATTGTGTTCTTTGCCTTTATTGGTTTCGATGCCGTATCTACCGCAGCACAAGAAGCTAAAAATCCGAAAAAAGATATGCCCATTGGTATTTTAGGATCTTTGGTAATTTGTACCATTTTATACATCTTATTCTCTTATGTATTAACTGGTGTAACTAACTGGAGTGAATTTGCCGATCCTGCTAAAGGAAAAGAAGCTTCGGTAGCCTATGCCATTTCTACCTACATGACTGGGTATAGCTGGTTAGCCACTGGCGTAACCGTAGCCATATTGGCTGGTTTCTCTTCTGTAATCTTGGTGATGCTAATGGGTCAATCTCGTGTATTTTACACCATGAGTAAAGATGGTTTATTACCAAAAGTATTTTCAGAATTACACCCTAAATTTAGCACTCCATACAAATCAAACATCATTTTATTTGTGTTAGTTGGATTATTTGCCGGATTTGTACCGGGCAGCGTAGCTGGCGATTTAACCTCCTTTGGTACCCTATTGGCCTTCGTATTGGTAAGTGCTGGTATCTGGATTTTACGTGTTAAAAGTCCAAACATCGAACGTCCGTTTAAAACCCCATTGGTACCATTAGTACCTATTTTAGGTATTATTGTTTGTGGCGGTATGATTGTAGCCCTAGACCCTACTACCTTAAAAGTAGCGGCCCTATGGATGCTACTTGGTATTTTAGTATACTTCTTATATAGCCGTCACCACAGTTTGGTGCGTAAAGAAGCTGCCGGTAAAAAATAATTAAAAATCATTCGTTTAAAAAGGCCCCGATTAATCGGGGCCTTTTTTGTTTAGAAGGAAGCGTATCTTTGTGCAAACACCGCCAGCATGAACACCTACTTCAACAGCAAAGAGATACTATCGGTAAGCATGATTTTGTTTGCCATCATCGATATTTTAGGAGCCATTCCCATAGTTATCCAACTCCGCCAAAAAGCAGGGCACATCCAATCGGAAAAGGCCAGTTTGGTATCGCTTAGCCTCATGATTACTTTTCTGTTTTTAGGAGAAGCTTTATTAAATGTGATTGGTTTAGATGTAAAATCCTTCGCCATTGCCGGATCCTTGGTTATTTTTATCATTGCCATGGAAATGGTATTGGGCATTAGTTTTTTTAAAGAAGAGATGCCCGAAAGTGTGAGCATTGTACCCCTAGCCTTTCCCTTAATTGCTGGAGCTGGTACCATGACTACGCTCCTCTCTCTAAAATCAGAATACGCCACTCAGAATATTGTGGTGGGTATCATCATCAACATGATTTTTGTATACATTGTACTTAAAAATACCCTCCGCCTCGAAAAACTATTTGGCAAAGCCGGCCTAAACGTATTGCGTAAAGCCTTTGGTATTATTCTATTGGCCATTGCCATTAAACTGTTTAAAAGCAATACGGGTTTATAAATGGAAGCACTAGCAATCAAAGCAGCACTTCTAGCGCAATTGCTCCATCATCTAGAGCAAAGTATAGTTGAAACGGAACAAGCCATTGCTTCGGCTAAAGAATCGAGAGATAACGAAAGTAAAAGCAGTGCCGGCGATAAATACGAAACTGGCCGGGCCATGATGCAAATTGAATTGGAAAATAATGGGCGGCAGCTTGAAAAAACACGACTAGCCAAACAAGATTTACAACAACTAAACGTACAAGAACCGCACACCCTAGTAAGCCAAGGGAGCCTTGTGCACACCAACCAAGGCATTTACTTCATCTCCATTGGCTTTGGCAAATTAGAGCTGGCAGAGCAGCCCTACTATGCCATATCGCTAGCCTCTCCTATTGGGCAAGCCTTAAAGAATGCGAAGGTTGGGGATAGTGTTTCTTTTCAAGGGAAAGTACTGGAGGTTTTGAGTATTTCCTAGTATACTGAATTGATGTTCTTTGGGCTTTTGCTCATACCTCTTTATTTATCATACTTTTTCCTTGATGAAAAAGTATTCAAAAACTCAAGCCAGAACGAAGCTTCTGCCTTGAGTTTTGGTTCCTTTTGGTCAAGCAAAAGGAAGAATAAAAAATAAAATACTTAATCCATTAAGGTTTTAAATACTGCTGCATCAAGGAAAAAAATAAAAAAATAACCTAAACCTCCCGCACCAACCTAGACACAAACATCGTATCCGCTTTATGGCCATAGCCGGCAATTAGTTCCTTTTTTTCTAGTTTTAGGCCAAACTCTTTCACTAAATAGTCCACCATAGCTTCATTTTCTTCCTTAAAAACCGAGCAGGTAATGTAAATAAGCGGTTTACCCGGCTTGAGATACTTCACCACATTTTTTGCAATGCTTTGTTGCAAGCGCTTAAAATCGGCAATGCGGTAATCTGCAAATTGAGAAAGCAATTCGGGCGTACGGCCCCAGGTACCCGAGCCGGTGCAAGGCGCATCAAAAATAATCCCATCAAACTCGTAATGATGCAAAATTGCATCGGGGTTTTGCAAGAGGTCTATTACCTTGCGCTGGTAATTCCGAATGCCGTTGGCTTTAAAACGTTCATCGAGGTTTTTTAACACACTCTCCCGCAAATCGGTTACCAAGAGCTTTAAATCGGGCGCCAATTGGTTTAAAAGGATAGATTTACCACCCGAGGCCGCACAAGCATCCCACCAATATTCGTACTGCTTGGGTTCAAAATAGTCGGCTGTTTGTTGCGATGAATAATCTTGCACTTCAAACAAGCCTTCTTCCAACAAGTGATTCAACTTGGTACCGTTGGCAAAAGAAAGCGTTTGCGCACTCAGCTCCTGATACGGAATAGCCTCAGCAGTCAATTTTGCTTTTAGCAGCGCTTCTTTACCCGGATGTATGCGAATAAACAAATCGGGTTGTACAAAAAAGGATTCGAGAAAGGCTTTCGTATCTATTCCAGCACTTAAATGTGCCGTAAAGGGAAAGACTTCGCTTAGCACAAAGCCTTCCGATTTTTCCAATAAACTGATTTTATCGGCCAGAGGCAAGGCCCATTGCTCGGCCAAATCAGGTCTAAAATGCGCTAAAAAAAGGTTTTCTTCTTTGCTACACAAAAACTCGGCTAAAAATAAGCGTTGCTCTAGAGGCAATTGGCTACAAGCCTTGCCTAAACGGAAATAAGTATAGAGTAAACGGGAGGTCCAGCTTCTATCGCCAGAACCCATTTCTTTATGCTTTTTAAAGTATTCGGGTAAAAATTTAGTGAGCGGTTGTTCGGCCGGATAGGCGGCCAACACTTTGGAAAAGGTCCGTAAATAGGCTTCCCAACGCATTATTCCCACTCAATAGTTGCCGGTGGTTTCGAACTGATATCGTACACCACTCGGTTTATCCCTTTTACATTATTGATAATTTCGTTGGAAATTTTGGCTAGCAACTCGTAAGGTATGTGGCTCCAATCGGCAGTCATGCCATCTACCGAACCTACTGCCCGCAAACAAATTACATGTTCGTAGGTGCGCTCATCGCCCATTACCCCTACCGATTGTACCGGCAAGAAAATGGCGCCTGCTTGCCATACTTTATCGTACCAGCCAGCAGCTTTTAAATGATGGATGTAAATGGCATCGGCTTCTTGCAAAATGGCTACCTTTTCGGGGGTAACATCTTCTAAAATACGAATGGCTAAACCCGGGCCAGGGAAAGGATGGCGGCCTAATAAAGCCGCATCAATGCCCAAAGCCTTACCCACTCGGCGTACTTCATCTTTAAACAAGGTATTTAAAGGTTCTACCACTTGCAATTTCATGAAATCGGGTAAACCACCCACGTTATGGTGTGATTTAATGGTAGCCGAAGGACCTTTTACCGATACGGACTCAATTACATCGGGGTAAATAGTTCCTTGACCCAACCATTTTACGTCTTGCACTTCCTGAGCCGCATCGTCAAACACTTCGATGAATACTCGACCAATGGCTTTACGCTTCAACTCGGGATCTTTAATACCGGCTAAAGCCGTATAAAATCTATTTTTAGCGTCTACCCCTTTAATATTTAAGCCCATATGCTGGTAGGAATCTAACACTTGCTGAAATTCATCTTTACGCAATAAGCCGTTATCTACAAAAATGCAATGCAGGTTTTTACCAATAGCTTGATGCAACAACACGGCCGCTACGGTAGAATCTACACCACCAGATAAACCCAAGACCACTTTATCGTCGCCTAGCTTTTGGCGTAAGGCATCAATGGTGGTTTCAATGAATGAATCAGGGGTCCAGTTTTGGGAACAGCCGCAAATGTCTACCAAAAAGTTTTCGAGCAATTGCTTACCATCGGTACTGTGCGTTACCTCGGGGTGAAACTGAATGCCCCACATCTGTTTATTTTTTATCTGAAAGGCAGCAGCCTTTACGGTATCGGTACTGGCAATAATATCAAAATCGGCGGGAATGGTGGCAATGGTATCGCTATGCGACATCCACACCTGAGAATTTAAGGGAATATGTTTAAGCAGCGGATTGGCCTCGTTCACAAAATCTAAGTGCACCCGTCCGTATTCTCTAGTAGAGGAAGCCAACACTTCGCCAAAACTTTGCTGGGCCATATATTGGGCACCATAACATACACCCAAAACCGGATAAATTCCATCCCATTGCTTAAAATCTACTTGTGGCGCATCTTCTTGGCGCACCGAATAAGGGCTACCTGAAAGAATAATGCCTTTAAAAGAAGCATCTAGACTTGGAATATGGTTAAAGGGATGAATTTCGCAGTATACATTGAGCTCCCGAACACGACGGGCAATGAGTTGGGTATACTGTGAACCGAAATCGAGAATGAGAATTTTTTCCTGCATGGGCAAATATACAAGAAATAGGGAAAATAGGAAGGCTAATTGGGCAGTTTCAGGCGCTTTCCTGCGGATATTTTATAGGTTTTACCGGCAACAGAAACAAACACCGTAATAGCGCTCGGATTGTATATGAAATTATCCGTTTTAGAAACTTGTAATTGGGCATATGCTTTTAAATAATCTAACACTTCTAACATGGTTAAAGCAACTACTTCTTTGTTTTTGGCAATTTGTTTAAAGCAAGTCTCTAGGTCGTTCCATTTTGCGTCATTATCGCCCATTTCCCAACTGTGGCCCCAAACGGTGTATAAAGCTAGGGTATCGCTACGTAAAAAGTCGGCGGTTAATTGGTTAAATAACGCTAATTCTTTCTGATCGTTCTCTAGATTTTTTGCTTCGTAATACGCTTTCCCGAATTGGTGTGTACTGGGTTTCCAGCGTAAAAAATCGTCAGGTAAACTGAAATTTCGAGTTTCGTCGACTATTCGGGCATATTCCATTCCCGAGGTTTTAGCTATTTCTACCACTTCATCGTTATAATTTCCAAATGGATAGGCCATTCCACGAACGCTAGCCCCAGCTATTTTTTCTAGTGCCAATTTATCGCCAAAAATTTCTGAACGTATTTCTGCTGGTGGCAAACCCGATAGGCCGGGATGATTCATAGAATGCACGGAAACTTCGTGACCCTTAAAAAGGTTCTTAATTTCTTCTTTTTGAAGGTAATTCGGGCTGTTTAATTTATTTGAATTTAAATGAAAGGTTCCTTTCAACTGGTATTTATTGAGCAGGGCTACTAAACGTC
>CAMCMG010000033.1:0-14201 GCA_945875895.1 Sphingobacterium thalpophilum
ATTCACTATAATCAATCTTTATAATTAATAAGCATGAGTACACAGTTTATCTATTTAAATAATGAGTTGGTGCCAACCACACATTCCATATTTGCGTCTACACACCGTGCATGGCGTTATGGAGATAGTTTGTTTGAATCGATGCGTATGGTAAACGGGATCCTTAAGTTTGCTGATTTACATGCCGATAGGTTGCGAAGAGGTATGAAATTACTTAAAATGGAAGGCTATACGCAATTAGATGCTGCTTTTTTACAAGATAAAGTACAAGATTTGGCCCGAAGAAATAAGCTCGGACCCCATGTTCGTGCTCGATTAACCGCATACCGTGATGGCCAAGGTTTGTATGCACCAGAAACCAACCAAATGGGTTGGGTTTTAGAAGTAGCAAATAGCGATACGCCAAACTATGAACTGAATGCGAAAGGTTTGTTGGTGGAAGTGTTTTCGGAAGTATCAAAGCCGACGGGAGCTTTATCAGCTATTAAATCGGGTAATGCTTTGGTTTATGTGTTGGCGGGTATTTATAAAAGTCAACATCGTTTAGATGAAGTATTTATTCTCAATCAAGCAGGGTTTTTGTGTGAAGCCAATAGCAGTAATCTGTTTATAGTATACGATAAAAAAATTTATACACCTTCCTTGCAAGAGGGCTGTATTGCAGGCGTAATGCGACAAGTAGTGATTGGCTTGGCTAAGAAACATGGTTTCGAAGTGCTCGAAGCACAACTAAATCCAGCCATTTTAGCGCAAGCAGATGAGGTGTTTTTAACCAATGCCAGCAAAGGTATCCAATGGGTGTTGGGTTACGATAACAAGCGTTATTTCAATAACGTTTCTAAATTTTTAAGCGAAGAGTTAACTAAATTATAAGCGAACACCCCTAAGAAATTCGTCTATTCCCATTTTTTTCTTGCCTTCTAACTGCACTTCTTTCAATGAAAGGTACCCGTCTGTTGCTGCATATTTTAGATAGCTTTTGTGGTCGGTGCTAAAAGTTCCGGGAGTAATTTCCGGCTTGCCCGGTTCTATCTCGGCACTAAATATTTTGAGTGTTTTATCTCCTAAAACCGTATAAGCAGTAGGGTATGGGCTTAAGCCACGAATCTGGTTGTGAATCTGTTCCGCAGTATTATTCCAATCTATTTCGCAATCGGCTTTAAATAATTTGGGAGCATGTTTAGTTTCGGCATTTAGTTGTTGTGGGTTAGCTTTAAGTGTTCCATTGGCTATTTCTTGGAGTGTTTTAACCAAGAGATGAGCACCTACAACTTTCATGCGATCATGAAGTTCGCCGGCCGTTTCGTTCGGTCCAATGGGTATTTTTTCTTGCAGCAGAATATCGCCCGTATCTATTTCATGTTGTAGTTTAAAGGTGCTAACGCCAGTTTCTTTTTCTCCGTTTAAAATGACCCAATTAATAGGGGCTGCCCCTCTATATTTAGGGAGTAGGGAGCCGTGTACGTTTATCGTTCCCTGTAGAGGAAGATTCCACACTACTTCGGGTAACATGCGGAAAGCAACTACCACTTGTACATCGGGTTTTAATGCTTGTAACTGGGTAATAAATTCGGGATCTTTTAATTTAAGAGGCTGCAGTATAGGTAAGCCATGGGCTTGAGCATATTCTTTTACTGCCGACTCACTCAGTTTTTGACCCCTTCCGGCAGGTTTATCGGGTGCGGTAACTACACCCACAACGTTGTAGCCCGCATCAATTAAGGCCTTTAGCGATTCCACAGCAAAATCGGGCGTACCCATAAAAACAATTCTCCAGCTACTCATTAGGGGTATATCAAATATTTTTTTCGAATCAATTTAAAACGACTGAGTGCAGGCTCCCAACTTTTGCGAATGGCCCGGGCACTTTTGCCTTGTATGATTTGTTGTTTTAAACTAACTTTGCCAGCTAATTTGTCAAAATTACCCATTTGCGGATAGTTTTTGTTGTCAAAAAATGTTTTTTTATTTGGATAGGACTTGTAAAATATAAGTAACCAATCTAAATTAAGTTGTTCACCAGTTTGTTCTTTGCTTAAATCTAAACCAAAACAATTTTGGCCTAGGTGAATGGGATTTTCGCTCATTCCCCGTATAGATTGAGGGGTAAATGCATACGAAAATTTACCTGCCAAAGCTGGAGCTCCAAGTACTTGAAATGGCTGGTAGGTACCTCTTCCTTGACTAATGATGGTTCCTTCAAACAAGCATAGGCTTGGGTAGAGTAAAATGGCTTGTTGTGTATTTAAGTTAGGCGATGGTTTAATAGGTAAGGTATACCGATCTTTGTGGGTATAATTAGCTACCGGAATTACTGTTAAGTTACACTTTATGCCATCTTTAAGCCATTTTTCGCCATTAATCATTTGTGCGTATTCGCCAATGGTCATGCCATACACAATGGGTACCGGGTGCATGCCAATAAAGGATTTGAGGCTGGGCTCTAATACAGGCCCATCTATATAAAAGCCATTTGGATTGGGTCGGTCTAAAACCAGTAAGGGGATGTTGTTTTCGGCACAAGCCTCCATAACGTAGTGTAGGGTAGAAATGTAGGTGTAAAAACGTGCACCAACATCCTGAATATCGAAAATAACTAAGTCTAAACCGTTTAAATCGTCGGCACTAGGTTTTAGATGTTTGCCGTATAGGGAGATAATAGGTATTCCAGTTTTTTCGTCGATATTGTTGGAAATGCTTGCTCCATTGCTACTTTCACCTCTAAATCCATGCTCTGGAGCAAAAATTTTGCTTGGTGAAAAACCGGCAGCCAAAAGGCTATCTACACTCAATTTATGCCCAACAGTGGAGGTATGATTAACTACCATACCAATTTTTTTGTTTTTTAAGCCTGAAAAATAGGCTGCTGTTTGGTTGGCGCCAGGGCTTATGCTGGAGGTAGCTACTTGTGCTTTTGCTGCAAAATAAGCGCATTGGAGAAGAAAAAAAGCTGTAGCAAGTTGTTTTATCATTTGGTCCGTAAAGGTCTTATCAGAAAAATTTGCACCTTTGCTAAGGTACAAAAAATACTATTTCCTTGAATTTTAGCTTTTATTTAGCCCAGCGTCTTACCCTAAAATCTAAACGAACTTTTTCGAAGTTAATCGTTCGGATGTCGGTTTTGGCTATTGCACTCGGCGTAGCGGTTATGATTCTTTCTTTAGCCATTGTAAAAGGCTTTAAGCAGGAAATTAGAGAAAAGGTACGAGCCTTTTCGGGCGATGTGCAGGTGCTCAAAAATGATTTAAATTTTTCGCTCGAAAATTCGAGCTTTAGCCTACCCGAGCCAGTTTTAACACAACTTAAGAGTGATACCACGCTACTTTCTGTAGAAGCATTTGCCACCAAGCCCGGTATTATTAAAGTACATAACGAAATTGAAGGGGTGGTGCTTAAAGGGATAGACGCAAGCTATTCAGCGAAAAGTATGCAGTCTATATTGGTATCGGGTAGGCACATCAATTTTGCCGATACGTTGCAAGCACAGAAAGAAATTTTGGTTTCTACGCATACAGCCAGGTTATTGCATTTGAAACTGGGCGATGGATTGGTGATGTATTTTGTGCAAGAGCCACTCAGAAAACGGAAATTTACCGTAGTGGGCATGTATAATTTAGGGGTAGAAGAAGTAGATAATTCTTATGTAATAGGTAGTTTATCGCTTATACGCCGGCTGAATAATTGGACCGATAGCCAAGTAGGCGGCTATGAAATTCGCTTAAAGGATTTTAACACTTTGGAAGATCGGGCAGCGGCCATTCACCAAAGTTTACCTATTGAAGAAAAGGCGTATACGGTAAAAGAATTGTACCCCACTATCTTTCAGTGGCTATCTCTTTTGGATATTAATACACAGGTTGTTTTTGCTTTAATGTTGGCTGTAGCACTCATCAATATGGTATCGGCATTGCTAATTATGATTTTAGAGCGTACCACATTTATTGGCTTGTTAAAAGCATTGGGAAGTACAAACTGGGCTATCCGAAAAATATTTTTGTACCAAGCCGTGTACATTATTGGTTTAGGATTGGCCTTGGGCAATGTTTTAGGGCTTGTTGTTGGCCTCGTTCAGCAGTATACCCACGTATTGCCCTTAGATGAGGCTTCGTACTACATGAGTTTTGTGCCTATTCAATTAGAATGGATGGATGTAATTGGCATTAACCTGGGAACGCTTTTTGTTTGCTTAATCGTACTATTGTTGCCAAGTTTGCTTATTAGCCGTATACTGCCTGTAAAAGCCCTACGTTTTTCGTAATTAGCTTAATTTCTTGGCTTCATTCCAAAACACATCCATTTCTTCTAAGCTCATTTCTTTAAGGTTTTTACCTAATTCTTGCGCTTTGCTTTCTAAATATTGAAAGCGTTTAATGAATTTTTTATTGGTTTTTTCGAGCGCATCTTCGGGGTTAATATTTATGAAGCGTGCGTAATTAATGAGAGAGAAAAGTAGATCGCCAAATTCGCCTTCGGCTTTTTCGAGATCAATTTTTTCGGTAGAAGTAGCATTAAATTCGTTTTTAAATTCTTGCATTTCTTCCTCTACTTTTTCCCAAACCTGGCTTTTTTCTTCCCAATCAAAGCCTACACCACGTGCTTTTTCTTGAATTCGTGATGCTTTAATGAGAGCCGGTAGGGAACTAGGTACACCACCTAATACCGATTTATTGCCTTCTTTAAGCTTCAATTGTTCCCAATTTCGCTTTACTTCGGCTTCATCTTTTACCGTAATATCTCCGTAAATGTGTGGATGGCGTGAAATCAATTTATCACAAATACCATTAAGCACTTCGGTAATGGTGAATTGCTGTGTTTCTGAAGCTATGCGTGCATAAAACACCAGATGTAGCATGAGGTCGCCTAATTCTTTGCGAATTTCTAGTACATCGCCATCTAAAACAGCATCAGACAATTCGTAGGTTTCCTCAATGGTAAGGTGCCGTAAACTTTCCATAGTTTGCTTTTGGTCCCAAGGGCATTGCTCCCTTAAGGTATCCATAATAGTTAATAGGCGTTCAAAAGCGGGCGCTGGGCTAACTGCTGAAGCTGGCGGAATATTGGCGGGCATTATAATTTCGACGTAATCTCTGTGCTTAAAGGGGCTACTTTCGAAGGAAAATAGGCTACATAATTTCCATTCTCATCAATTAAGAATTTACCAAAATTCCAGCCCACTGTTACATCTTCTTTCCCGTTGTTTATTTTTTGGCAAAGCCATTGATATACAGGATGTTGTTCTTTTCCTTTTACATGAATTTTTTCAGTCATTTGGAAAGTAACACCATAGTTTTTAGAACAAAATTCTGCTATTTCGGTTGCGGAGCCCGATTCTTGTCCTAAAAATTGGTTGCAGGGAAAGCCCACAATGATTAATTTGTCTTTATAACGTTCTTGTAGTTGCTGCAATCCTTCATATTGTGGTGTAAAACCACATTTAGAAGCAGTATTTACGCACAACACTTTTTTCCCTTCAAAATCTTTAAAGTTTATTTTAGTTTTTCCATCTAAGGTTGTTATGGATAAATCATAAAATGATTTTCCGGCAACGGTATTCACTTCATTACTTTTTTGGAAGAAATTGAGGTAATACAATGCAGCTGCACTGCTAAGTGCCAACACGGCAAGGGTTAAGAGTATTTTCATATGTTATTTTTTTTTAAAACTAAGGTAAGGCTTAATTTTCTAATTCAATGTCAAAAACAAGCAATCAATCAAAATGTGTATTTTTGCAGGTATGAAAACCAATTCTGCCAAACCAGCATCGTCTTCATTTGTAGTAATGAATGAGTTAGTATTGCCCAACGATACCAATACCTTAAATAATTTAATGGGAGGCCGTTTATTGCATTGGATGGATATTGCCGCTGCCATCTCGGCACAAAAGCATTGCAACCGGATTGTAGTAACGGCTTCGGTTGATAATGTATCGTTCCATCAGCCTATTAAATTAGGCGATGTGGTGACGATTGAATCGAAAATTACCCGAGCATTTAACACCTCGGTAGAAGTTCGTTTGGATGTTTGGGCGCAAAACATTCCATCGGGTACGAAGTTTAAATCGAATGAGGCCTATTTCACCTTTGTGGCTTTAGATGAATTGGGCCAAACCGTTCCGGTTCCTGCTATTTTGATAGAAACTGCCGATGAGCAAAAGTTATTTGATGGGGCTTTGCGTCGCCGACAATTGCGTTTGGTTTTAGCCGGTAAAATGAAAGCCGACGATGCAACCGAATTGAAAGCGCTTTTTATCAAAGATTAATTAGCTTCCTAATTCTAAAATTCGATCGAATTCGGCTGCTTTTAGAGGCATTACCGATAAGCGCCCTTGGCGTACCAAAGAAATATCTTTCAGGTATTCGTCGCCCTTAATTTGACTTAAAGTAACTGCATTTTTTAATGTTTCTACCGGTGCCAAATCTACCACTACCCAATTGGTATCGTCGGTGGTGGGGTCCTGATAAAATTCGCGAACTACTTTGGCAATTCCTACTACACACATGCCTTCGTTGCTGTGGTAAAACAATACCAAATCACCTTCTTTCATGCCTTTCAAATTGTTTCGGGCCTGGTAATTACGAACGCCATCCCAAAAGGTGCGTTTATCTTCGTTAAACTTTGTCCAGCTATATTTAAAGGGTTCTGATTTTACTAACCAATAGTTCATATTAATGGATAATTTTAAAAATAAGTTCTTTTAATAATTCGCCGTCGGTGGTATTTCCACTGGCATCTACACCTTTAGATTTTAAGTCGTAATTGCGCAAATAACCAATAATTTGAAATAATTTGGCTTTGTTATAGCTACGGCCAGCAAATTCATAATCTTTTACAAAAAACGGGTTAACGCCCAATTCTCTAGCCAATCCTTGTGGCGATTTATCGATGGCATAATGATATTTTAATACCTTGCTGAAGTAGGTGTTAAGTACACCCAAAACCATTTGTATAGGGTTTGCTTTGGGGTTGGCGGCAAAATAATCGATAATTTGATTGGCCTTAACTACGTTTCGTTTTGCCAATGCATCTTGCAATTCAAACACGTTATACTCTTTGCTAATACCAATATTATCTTGAATTTGTTCGGGCGTAATTTCGTGGCCTTTTGCCAAATTCAGCAATAATTTGTCTAGCTCATTGGCAATTTTAGAAAGATCGTTGCCCAAGTATTCGGCCATAAGCGCAGCCCCACGGGCATGCATGCCAAATCCTTTTTCGCGAACGTATTCTTCAATCCATGCCGGAATTTTATTGTCGTAAAGTGGTGTAGATTCAAATACCACGCCATTTTTTTCTATGGCTTTATAGGTTTTTTTGCGTTTATCGAACTTGCCGTATTTGTAGCAAAGTACTAGAATGGTACTTGGTAGTGGATTTTCTAAATAAGCCAACCAGGGGTCGCTTCCTTTTTTATCATCATCGTCTTTGCCCCATTTTACTTCTTGGGCTTCTTTTACCACTACCACTTGGTAATCACTCATCATCGGGTAGCGTTTTACGGTATTTAGGAGCGTAGCAATATCAGTTTCTTTGCCATACAATACCGTTTGGTTAAAGCCCTTTTCGGCATCGCTTAATACGGTATTTTCTACTAAATCGCTTATTTTATCGATATAATATGGTTCTTCGCCATGCAATAAATACACGGGTTTTAAACTGCGGGCTTTTATATCTCTAACAATTTCGGCAAGTGTCATGGCTGCTGCCAAATTACAAATTATTTGGGCCCATTTCTACCATTTTTTTCTGAAATTAGCCCACGTGTTCCCGTACCAACAAACGCCTTTAGCTTTTCAGCCTTATTCCTTTAAATTGAAGGAAGAAGGAGATTCATTGTTCATTTTCGATGAAGTGAGAAAGAAGTTTTTGGTGCTTACGCCCGAAGAGTGGGTACGACAACATGTGGTACAATTTCTTATTCAAGAAAAAAAAGTGCCCAAAGGCCTCATTCAACTAGAAGGCGGACTAAATTATAATGGCCTGCAGAAACGAAGTGATATTTTAGTTTTTAATGCGGTTGGCGAAAAAATATTATTGGTAGAATGCAAAGCGCCCAGCGTAAAAATCAACCAAGATACGTTCGATCAAATAGCCCGCTATAATTTTGTACACCGAGTGCCTTGGCTGTTGGTAAGCAATGGCTTGGCCCATTATTGTTCTTTGCTTAATTGGGAGCAAAGTAGCTACCAATTTGTCACCGAATTGCCTGTTTACGCTGATTTATAGAGCGGCTAAATTCTCTTTTAGCAATACAATTTTTGCCTCGGCGTCCGCTTTTTTCTGCTGTTCGTTGGCTAGCACTTCTGGTTTGGCATTTTGCACAAAACGTTCGTTGCTCAATTTTGCATCTACCGATTTTAGGAATCCTTGTAAATAGTTCAATTCTTTTTCAATACGCTCTTTTTCAGCCTCGGCATCAATGTTCTCACTTAATGGAACAAAAAATTCGTCGGTACCAGCCATAAAGGCTGCGACTCCTGCTGGTTTATCGCTTACAAAACTAATGGTGGTAATGTTGGCCAATTTGCTAATAATTGGTGCATAGCTTTGGTAATCGATGCTAGAATTGGCCTTGATTTGTAAATCAAGTGCATCTTTTGGTGAGAGTTGTTTGGTATTGCGAATGTTTCTTATTTCAGAAATTACTTGTTTAATGCTTTCGAAATCTTTGGTAATGGCTAAATCAATTGCAGCTACTTTAGGATAGGTGGCAACAATACAGCAATCCAATTCCCCTCGTTTTTCAAACACCTCATCGTGCCACAATTCTTCTGATAAAAAGGGCATAAACGGATGGATGAGTTTTAAAATATTTTCAAAAAAGCCAAGGGTTGCTTGATAGCTTTTAGCATCTATAGGCTGTTGATAGGCCGGTTTTACCATCTCTAGGTACCAAGCACAAAAATCGTCCCAAACCAATTTGTAAATGCCCATTAGGGCTTCGGAAAGGCGGTAATTATTAAAGTCTTCTTCAATTTGTTGTAAGGCTTGATTGAAATTACTCTCAAACCAGGCAATACTTTGCTCGTTGGGGCAAGCCAAGTTGGCATCTACTTCCCAACCTTTTACTAGGCGGAAGGCATTCCAAATTTTGTTAGAGAAATTTCGGCCTTGTTCACAATAACTTTCATCAAACATTAAATCATTGCCTGCCGGAGAACATAAAAGCATGCCCACTCGAACGCCATCGGCACCGTATTTCTCAATTAAGTCAATAGGGTCGGGCGAATTGCCTAAAGATTTAGACATTTTACGGCCTAATTTATCACGTACAATACCGGTTAAATACACATTTTTAAATGGCGCTTTGCCACGAAATTCATGTCCGGCCATAATCATACGAGCTACCCAAAAGAATAAAATTTCGGGAGCAGTTACCAAATCGTTGGTAGGGTAGTAGTAGTTAATTTCTTTGTTATCGGGGTCTTTAAAGCCATCGAAAACTGATATTGGCCACAACCAAGAAGAAAACCAGGTATCTACCACGTCTTCGTCTTGTTTTAAATCTGCTAATTGAATCGTGCTGTTCAGTTTTTGTGCCTCAATAAAAGCTTCTTCTTTGTTTTTTGCGATTATAAACTCCCCGTTTGGCAAATACCAGGCCGGAATTTGTTGTCCCCACCACAATTGGCGGCTAATGCACCAATCTTTCACATTTTCCATCCAATGTTTATAGGTATTGGTGAATTTCTCGGGGATGAGTTTTACTTCGCCATCCAAAACATAATCTAATGCAGGTTTGGCCATTTCATCCATCTTGCAAAACCATTGCAAAGATAGTTTGGGCTCAATTACCGCATCGGTACGTTCAGAATAGCCTAATTGCGATTTATTGTCTTCTACTTTTTCTAAATGGCCAGCTTCTTCTAAAAGTACCGCAATTTTTTTACGGGCTGCAAAACGATCTTCGCCGACTAATATTTCCGCTTTTTCGTTTAAAGTTCCATCATCACTCAAAATATCAATTACGGGGAGTTTGTGTTTAATGCCTAATTCGTAATCGTTTAAATCGTGGGCCGGGGTTACTTTTAGACAGCCGGTTCCAAAATCCATGGTCACATATTCATCCTGAATTACCGGTATTTCACGATTGAGTAAAGGAATGAATACTTTTTTGCCCTTCAAGTGAACATAACGTTCGTCGTTCGGGTTTACGCAAATGGCCGCATCAGCCATGATGGTTTCTGGTCGGGTAGTGGCAATGGTTAAATAGTTGCCTGCCTCTCCGCTAATGGCGTATTTAATGTAATATAGTTTTTGGTTTACTTCTTTTCGAATAACTTCTTCGTCAGAAACGGCCGTTTTCCCTTTCGGATCCCAGTTTACCATGCGTATTCCACGGTAAATCCAGCCCTTTTTGTACAAGTGTATAAAGGTATCAATAACCGCTTCTGAAAGTGATTCTTCCATCGTGAAACGGGTGCGATCCCAATCGCAAGAAGCACCTAGCTTTTCTAATTGTTTGAGGATGATGCCCCCGTATTTATCTTTCCATTCGTAGGCATAGTCTAAAAATTCTTGCCGACTTAAGTCTTTTTTCTCGATCCCTTTTTCTTTGAGCATGGCCACCACCTTGGCTTCGGTAGCAATAGAAGCGTGGTCGGTACCGGGTACCCAACACGCATTTTTGCCTTGCATGCGGGCTCTACGAATTAATACATCCTGAATGGTATTGTTTAACATATGCCCCATATGCAATACACCTGTTACATTGGGTGGCGGAATAACGATGGTATATGGCTCACGCTCATCGGGTAGGGAACGAAAAAATTTCTTTTCAAGCCAATAGCTATACCATTTTGCTTCTGCTTCTTTTGGGTTATATGTTTTAGATATACTCATTTTAGGTTGTATGGCTGCAAAAATAGCATTTAAGGAAACAATTTCGACGGATTTTGTAGCCTTTTTAGGAGAAAAATTTCATTTCACTTTATTTTACTCTTATCTTCATAGTATAAAAAGCACAAATTAAGATATGAAATATTCATCCTATTGGCTGCTAAGTGCAGCTTTGCTTTGTGGATTATCGGCCTCGGCGCAACACGATTCGCCTAAAATTCCAAAGAAAAAATTTATTGACGCAAGTAACATGGACCTGAATTATAAGCCAGGTAATGATTTTAACTTGTATGCTAGTGGTACGTGGATTAAGAACAATCCGGTGCCTGCCAAAGAAACCCGTTGGGGTAGTTTTAACGTATTACGTGATTTTAATATCAATGCCGTTAAAAATATTTTAATAGAAGCCGAAAATGATAAAACAGCTAAGCCGGGTTCAGTAAAACGTCGTATAGGCGAATTTTATGCAGCCGGTATGGATAGCATGAGCATAGAAAAATTAGGTGCTAGTCCTATTTTACCCGAATTAGCAAAAGTAGCATCGAGTACAAGTTTAGATGATATTATTAATGAAGCAGCCTTGATGCGTACACAAGGTTTAGGTTCTCCGCTATTTAACTTTTACGTAGGACAAGATCGTAAAGAAGCCACTAAATTGATAGCCCAGCTTGGGCAGGGTGGTACTACCTTACCCGATCGCGATTATTATTTAAAAGCGGATGCCCGTACCCTAAAAATTCAGGATGCTTATAAAAAATACATCACTCAGTTGTTTGTGTTGAGTGGTTCTTCCGAAGAGGTAGCTAAGAAAAATGCCGAAACTATTTTCACCATAGAAAAATCGTTGGCGAATTCACAAATGAGTCGAGTAGAAATGCGTGATCCGTATAAAACCTATAACAAATTTTCAGTAGTCGATTTTACTAAAACCACGCCTAACATCAATTGGAGTGCTTTGTTGCCTAAAATGAAGGTAAACGGTCAGGATACGATGTTGGTAGGTGCACCCAAGTTTTTTTCCGATTTAAATGCACTTTTAGTAGCCACTCCGGTAGCTGATTGGAAAACGTATTTGCAGTGGAATGTGCTAAAAACATCTGCACCTTATTTAAGTTCTGCTTTTGTGGATGCCAATTTTGCCTTTACACAAGTGCTAACGGGCCAAAAAGTACAAACTCCGCGTTGGCAACGCATGTCGCAATTAACCGATGGTACCTTGGGTGAATTGTTAGGCCAGTTGTATGTAGAAAAACATTTTAAGCCAGAAGCTAAAGTCCGTATGGAGCAAATGGTTGCTAATTTGATTAAGGCCTACGAAATACGTATTAAAAATTTAGATTGGATGAGTGCCGAAACCAAAGTAAAAGCCTTAGACAAATTGCATGCATTTACGCCTAAAATTGCCTATCCGGATAAATTTAAAAATTACGATGGCTTAACAGTAACTAAAACCAATTTCTTGCAAAATTTACGTAATTCGGCTATTTGGAGCTATAACGACATGGTGAGCCAATTGGGCAAACCGGTTGATAAAACTCGTTGGGGCATGAGTACCCCAACGGTAAATGCTTACTACAGTCCAGTGCTAAATGAGATTGTATTCCCGGCAGGTATTTTGCAATTCCCATTCTTTGATGTCAATGCCGATGATGCTGTAAATTATGGTGGTATTGGAGCCGTTATTGGTCACGAAATTTCTCATGGTTTTGATGACTCTGGAAGTCAATACGATAAAGATGGTAACCTTAAAAATTGGTGGACTGCAGAAGATTTAGCCAAATTCAAAGAAAAAGCCAAGGCCTTACAAGCTCAGTTTGACGCCTATACTGTATTAGATACCATTCACGTAAATGGTAAATTAACCATGGGCGAAAATATTGGCGATTTGGGTGGTTTAAATGCCGCTTATGAAGCCTTCAAAATGACTAATGAATGGAAGGCTGGAAAAGTTGTAGACGGCTTTACACCCGACCAACGTTTCTTTTTGGCTTGGGCACAAGTGTGGCGCACTACCATTTTGCCCGAAACGTCAGCTCAGTTAATTGTAACTGATTCGCATTCACCAGGTGAATACCGTACCATTGGCGCTCCTGTAAATATGGATGCCTGGTACAAGGCTTTCAATATTCAACCGGGCGATAAATTGTATAAAAAACCCGAAGACCGAATTAAAATTTGGTAACCAATTATAAAGCCCCTGCTAGCAGGGGCTTTTTTTATGCGTACATAAAATAAACTAATAATTTTTAAGTTAATAGCGTATGATTTGGATATACCGCATAGAGCTATTCATAACTTTTTGTACGATTGTTTTTATTGTTTTTAACCTAAAAAATGCGAACAAAGATTTTGGAGTTTTGTTGAGTATTTTATTAGTAACAATTTTTCTATTCGTGTTAGGTATTATACTGCAAACCTATTTTAATCAATTGATGGCAGCTATTTGCGTATTGGCCATTCCAACGCTGCCAATACTTCTTTATTTATTTTTTGTTCTCTTGTTTATTCTAATCAAACCCGATTTTAAATAATTAGGCAAGAAGAAGCTTAGCTAGTATCTTTGGGCTATGAAAACGCCCTTTTTAGTCCCCACTGCCGATGGCTCATTAACCTTATTTCAGCCCGAAGTAGGCGAACACTACCATTCTAAACATGGTGCTTTACAAGAGAGCAAGCACGTGTTTCTAGAATCGGGGTTGGGTTACTTTTTGGCTAAAAACCCACAGCCCTCAGTCCATATACTTGAAGTGGGATTGGGTACTGGTTTAAATTTTTTATTAACGGCAGATTATGCTGCAAAACATTCAGTACAACTGGAATATACAGCTATAGAAGCTTATCCCTTATCCGAAACTTTACTTGCAGAAACGGGTTATAATCAGTTTGTGGAGAAGGATATTTGGCAGGGTTTTTTGGCTAACTATCAACAAGCATTTTCGTCACCTTTCGTAATTTGTTCCGGCATTAAACTGAAAGTGGGAAAGTGTTTATTAGCCGATTTTACTATGGAAGGCCAAGTAGATGTGATTTATTTTGATGCTTTTGCAGCCATCCATCAACCCGAAATGTGGACGACCGAAGCTTTAGAAAAAGTTTGCAGGTATTTAAAACCGGGTGGGGTTTTTGTAACGTATGCCATTACCGGAAATTTAAAACGCAGTATGAAATCTTTAGGTTTTGCTATTGAGAAAGCCCCTGGTGCACCCGGAAAGAGAGAAATGCTCAGAGCGGTTAAACTAGTTTAAACGATTAGCCGAGTTGAGTTGCGTAAAGCCTAGAAGTTCATCCCAGCGGCCCCCAGGTTTGCGATAATACACTAAAATTTGGTAATTATTTTCCGTTTCTACGTGTGAACCTTCAAAATA
>CAMCMG010000034.1:0-13631 GCA_945875895.1 Sphingobacterium thalpophilum
TTTCGCTTATTGGATAATTTAAACTAAGGTGTAACACGGTATTATCGTCAATTGTAACCTTTGATTCGTTTGAAGCAGAGCTAACTATGCCAATAATAAGGAGTATACCCAGTATAAACATGACGAATACACTAAGGATTACGCCAATCATGGATGCAAATACGAACTTAAAGAATTCTTTCATTTTGGGAGTGATTTTATATATCTATGCACTAAATATTTATAAAGATGATCAATCTCTATATTTGTTACAAATTATCTCAAAAAACAGATGTCGGTTGTGTATTTATTGTTGGGTAGTAATATGGGAAATTCCTTACAATTTCTTGCAGATGCCCGTAATCATATTGGAAAAAATATAGGCACCATCTCGGCTAGTTCATCTATCTACCAAACGGCTGCTTGGGGTAAAACAGATCAGCCTGATTTTTTAAACCAGGTAGTAAAAGTAGCGTGTAATTTAGAACCAGAAGTTGTTTTACAGGCAATTTTAGCCATTGAAACCAGTATGGGTAGAGAACGTGCCGAAAAGTGGGCAGCTAGAACAATTGATATTGATATTCTGTTCTACGATTTAATGATTATTAATCATGAAAATTTAGTGGTTCCACACCCATTTTTACAGGAAAGAGCTTTTGCCTTGGCTCCCTTATCTGAATTGGCACCAAATTTGGAACATCCTATTCTGAAAAAAACTATTACTACACTTTTAGCCAATCTAGCTAGTGATTTATCTGTTCGAAAACTAGCCAATTAATTATGGAAAAAGAATCATCTAAATTTAACAAGCCTAGCCTTAGTTTAGCCTATTTGCAAGATATTGCTGATGGAAATGCAGAGTTTATGATTGAAATGATGGATATCTTTCTGAAACAAACGCCACCATATTTAGCAGAAATAGACCAAGCCCTGCTTGTGGAAGATTGGCGGACTGTGGCAGAAATTTCCCATAAAATACGACCAACCTTTGCCTTTATTGGTGCCGATGATACGAAAGATGAAATGGCTAAGATTGAAACCATTGCCCGATCTGGGAGAGATTTGGAACAAATTGCTCCACTATTTAAACAGGTGCAAGTAGCCAGTACTACTTTATTTGAAAAATTGCTCCTCTTACGAAAAGAATTGGCCGATTTAAACGGCCTTTAGGGTGTATTCATAGCTTTCCATAATGAGATTAGCTAGTAATTTTTTGCAAGCTTCTTCTACTTTATCTTTTGCAACAGCTTCACTTGGTGCATCAATTTCTAATTCTATGTGTTTGCCAATACGTACCTGTTGTATCTCACCTAAACCCATATTTTTAAAGCTACCGCTTACTGCCTTACCTTGAGGGTCTAGAATTTCTTTAAGGGGCATTACATTAATTTGTGCAGTGAATTTCATTTTTTTAACTGGGTTTGAATCATGGATAAAAGTATGTATACCCCAATAATAAAGGGTACAGCTGCAAATTTAAGCAATAAGAATAGTATTAGCGATAAGAAGATTAACCCAAATTTGAATTCGTTGCCTTTAATGCTCCACTGTTTAAATTTAAGCGAAAATAGGGGAATTTCTGAAACCAAAAGCGCACTCATAAGTACACAAAATATGGCTAAAACGTGGGGCTGTTGAATAACGGCACCAATTCCTAGTTCATCGGTAGCAATAATAAGCGGAAATGAACCCAAAAGCAAAGCATTGGCCGGTGTTGGCAATCCTATAAAGTTTTCTGTTTGTCGGATATCTACATTAAACTTTGCCAAACGTAAGGCTGAAAAAACAGCAATGGAAAAAGCTAGGCAAGGCAACCAAGTTATTTCTGTACCACTTTGTTTAAATAATTGAAACACAATTACCGATGGCAATACGCCAAAACTAACTAAATCGGCTAAAGAATCTAATTCTTTACCAATTTCGCTGTAGGCTTTTAATAAACGTGCAAGCATGCCGTCTAAAAAATCGAAAAGGGCACTCACTGCAATGGCATAGGCCGCCCAGTCTAAGTGTTGCTCAAAAGCCCAAACCAAGCCCATGCAGCCCGTAAGCAGGTTTAAGCAGGTGATGGTATTGGGAATGTGTTTTTTCATCAAATCTTAGGAATTCATTGACACTAAAAACTCTTCGTTAGATCGGGTACCCTTCATTTGAGCTTGTAAAAACTGCATGGCCTCCTGAGAGTTCATGTCGGCCAAGTGATTACGTAAAATCCAGATGCGTTGTAAGGTATCTTTATCTAGTAATAAATCGTCTCTACGAGTGCTCGAGGCAGTTAAATCAATAGCAGGGAAAATACGTTTGTTAGATAATTTACGATCTAATTGCAATTCCATGTTACCGGTTCCTTTAAACTCTTCGAAAATTACTTCATCCATTTTAGAACCTGTTTCGGTAAGTGCAGTGGCTAAAATGGTCAGTGAACCACCATCTTCAATTTTACGGGCTGCTCCAAAAAAGCGTTTTGGTTTATGTAAGGCGTTGGCATCCACACCACCCGATAAAATTTTACCTGAAGCTGGAGCAACGGTGTTGTAGGCTCTAGCTAAACGGGTGATAGAATCGAGTAGAATGACTACATCGTGTCCACATTCTACCATACGTTTTGCTTTTTCAAGCACAATATTGGCAATTTTAACGTGACGTTCTGCTGGTTCATCAAAAGTTGACGATACCACTTCTGCACGTACGCTACGGGCCATATCGGTTACTTCTTCGGGGCGTTCGTCAATCAATAAAATAATTAAATATACCTCTGGATGGTTTTTTGCTATGGCATTGGCCACATCTTTAAGCAACATGGTTTTACCTGTTTTGGGCTGTGCCACAATTAAACCACGCTGTCCTTTACCAATGGGGGTAAATAAATCGATAATTCGGGTAGAATGATTATTCGCATCGGTAAACAGATTTAATCGTTCTGATGGAAATAAAGGGGTTAAAAAATCGAAAGGCACACGGTCACGAACATCGGCCGGAATACGCCCGTTTATAGCTTCTACACGCACCAAAGGAAAATATTTCTCACCTTCTTTTGGTGGGCGAATGCTTCCTCGTACGGTATCGCCGGTTTTTAGTCCAAATAATTTTATTTGTGATTGCGATACATAAATATCATCTGGAGAGGATAAATAATTATAATCTGATGAACGTAAAAATCCGTAGCCATCAGGCATAATTTCTAATATACCCTCATTTATAATCGCATTATCAAAATCGAGGTTTAACTCTTCTTTTTTAGACTTATTTTGATTGCCGTGCTCAAATGGCTTGCGTTCAACTTTTGGTGCTGTTTGCTCAACAGGCGCTACATCTGGTGCCACTTCAGTTTCAGATTTCTCTTCAGTAGGAGTAATAGGTTCCTCTTCCACTTGCGGTTCTTCTTCAAAAGAATCTTGAAAAAAGGTGTCTGCATCTGAAGGCACTTGCATTCTGTCTAAATCACTTTTCGGTGTACGAATGCGCTTACGCACTTTTAAATCTTCGTTGGCAGGGTCTGTTGGAATAATGGGTGTTACTCCATTTTCCTGTTGCTCCAAAATTTGATCAATAAGTTCTTGTTTGCGTAGGGTATCTGTATCGGCTACGCCTAAGCTATTAGCTACTTCACGAAGCTCTGAAACGAGCATATCGTTTAACTTGTTAATTTCTAGCATTAAAATTTAGTATATGTTATGTGGGATTTTGAATGTTTAGTATTTATCCGAAATACTCAGGAGAACAAAACGTGAATTTAGAAAAGAAATTACAGCGATTGCCCTGATTAAGGGGATAAATTCGAGATATCGAGTACAATTGTATGCATTTATTTCAATATTTTCAAAAAAAATAAAATTTAATAGCACCTCAAAATCTTTTAAGTATTTTCGTTCATTCAAAATATGCTACTATGACCCGCAGCCAACTTATAGCGCAAATTCGCAAAAAACGTTCATTTTTATGTGTGGGTTTAGATACCGATGTAGCTTTATTGCCCGAATGTGTAAAGCATTTACCCAATCCGGTTCTGGCATTTAATAAACAAATTATTGATGCTACCCACGATTTATGCGTAGCCTATAAACCCAATACTGCCTTTTATGAGAGTAGAGGAGTGGCCGGTTGGCAAGACTTGGTGCAAACCTGGCAAAGCATTCCTAACAATTGTTTAAGCATTGCAGATGCCAAAAGGGGCGATATTGGCAATACCTCTACCCGTTATGCCCAGGCTTTTTTTGAAGAAAAATCATCTGGGATGAGTTTTGATGCCATTACGGTAGCTCCGTATATGGGTAGCGATTCTGTAAAACCCTTTTTAGCTTTTAAAGATAAATGGACCATTGTACTGGCCTTAACGTCTAATGAAGGAAGTGCCGATTTTCAACATCATGGACCAGATAATAGCCTTTTATTTGAGCAAGTAATTAGTCAGGTGCAAAGCTGGGCAAGCCCCGAGCAACTCATGTTTGTGGTAGGTGCCACCCGTGGCGAAGCCTTTAAAACCATTCGTAAATTAGCTCCTCAGTATTTTTTATTGGTACCCGGAGTGGGTGCACAGGGCGGTAGCTTAGCCGATGTATGCCGTTTCGGTATTACTAGCGACTGCGGATTATTGGTAAATGCCTCTCGTTATATCATTTATGCATCTAGTGGTACTGATTTTGCCGAGCGTGCACGTGATGAAGCCATGCGTATGCAACAAGAAATGGTAATCGAATTAGACAAAATAAATTTTTAACTTAAAGTTAATTTCGTATTTTCAGGAGTGGATTTTAACGAAGACATCCTGCATTTCTTTTGGAAATCGAAGCAACTATTTGCTCGGCCAGTGCATACCCTTGCTGGTGATTTACTAAAATTAGTACGTATTGGCTACCAAAATAGTCACGCTGGGCCCGATTTCGAGGAAGTTCAACTGCAAATAGGAGATACCTTATGGGCAGGCTCGGTAGAAATGCACCTTAAATCATCCGATTGGTATGCCCACCACCACGAACAAGATAAAGCGTACGAAAATGTGATTTTACATGTGGTTTACCAACATGATAAGGCTGTTTTTAGGTCCGATGGTACTGAATTGCCGGTTTTGGTTTTGCAAGGTTTAATACCTCAAAACCTATTAGCTAATTATCGTAAGCTCATTGAGGCTCAATCTTGGATACCTTGTGCGGCACAAGTTGCGAAAGTAGATTCAATATATACGAAACAAGAGATGTATCGATTTCTTATACAGCGTTTAGAAGAAAAAGCCGATGCACATATTCAGTTGCTTAATAGCTTAAAGGGAAGTTGGGACGATGCTTTTTATATTAGTTTAGCTGCTGCTTTTGGCTTTAAGTTAAATGCCCTTCCTTTTGCGCTTTTAGCTAAAAGTATACCTCAATTGCTGTTGGCAAAATATAAAAATGTGCCGATACAAGTAGATGCGCTCTTATTTGGTCAGGCTGGTTTATTACTAGAATCTTTTACAGAAAACTACCCATTAACGCTCCAAAAAGAATATGCTTATTTACAACAAAAGCATAAATTAATTCCTCTAGAACCTACATTATGGAAATTTTTTAGAGCCCGCCCAGCAAACTTTCCAAGTCTTAGAATTGCGCAATTTTCGGCTTTAGTGCAGAAATCAACGCACTTGTTTTCTACTATTTTAGAAACGGAAAGCATAGTAGCTCTGCACGAATTATTTCACGAATTGCCTGTACATGAATATTGGGAAACCCATTATCGGTTCGATAAATATAGTCCTAAACACAGTGTTCAGCTTGGGGTACACAGCGTACAATCACTACTAATTAATACCATTGCTACTTTTTTATATGCTTACGGTAAATTTTTAAACGCTGAAAAGTATAAACTACGGGCCATTGATTTACTAGAAAGTATGCCGGCAGAAAACAATATAGTAGTTAGAGAGTTTGCAGCTGTAGGTATATCTGTAGCACATGCAGCAGCATCACAAGGCTTGTTGCAGTTGAAAAAAACAGCATGTGAAAGAAAAAAATGTGTATCATGCGGTATTGGCGCACAAATTTTACAGAAAAATAGTTCTAATTAGATGGAATAAAAGCTATTAATATTTATTTTTACACAGCAAGTAAACCTATTCAGAGGATAGGTCTTATTTTTTATATTTGTACCGCACAAAAGAACAAAGTCCTTGAAAGGAAATCAATTTAAACCATCCAATTCGTTACGTAATTCGGCATCAGAAGCTGAAGAGCACGAATCTATAACCGTAAAACCCAGACCTCGGACAGTTAAAGCTACCGAAAAAGGCGAAGAAAAACTTCCTCCATTTAACCTAGCCGGCGGTCGTTTGGTTAAGGTTTTAGGATTGTTTATGCTCTTGCTGTCAACATACTTCTTGGTGGCTTTTACCTCTTATTTACTCACTTGGCAAGACGACCAAAGCTATGTAATTGATGCCAATGGAGGTTGGTCTAATTTGTTTAAAACCCCTGCAGAATTAGCATACAAACAGGTAGCTACTGTTGGAATTGTACAAAACTGGATGGGTAAGTTCGGTGCACTATTGTCTCACCAGTTTATTTACGAGTGGTTTGGTGTTGCTTCTTTCTTGTTTGTATTTGTGCTATTTGTATTGGGTTTTCGCTTATTGTTTAAAGTGAAGTTATTTCCAATAGGTAAAACCTTGGCTTATTCGTTTTTCTCTTTACTATTTGTTTCGCTTACCCTTGCTTATTTTCATGCCTTTGTGACCGATTTTCCGCATTATTTAGAAGGAGAGTTTGGCTTTTGGGCTTATCGCTTGCTCGAAGCCCAAATTGGCAATGTTGGAACCCTAGGTTTATTAACCTTTGCCGCTTTAACCATGTTAACCATTGCCTATAATTTCGATTTTAAATTGCCAGAACGTGCGCCAAAATATGTGGTACCCGAAGTTGGCCCCGACGAATTGGTAGAAGAAAATATATCTGAACCAGTAGAATTTCCCTTAAACAATCGTTTTCAAGATGATTTAGCTAAAGAAGATGCCCGAATTGCCGATCTAGAATTAGAAACAGAAGTATTGGAAGATGAGTTGGAACCAGAATTTAGTGCTGTATCAGAAGGCCCGGAGTTGACTATTGAAAAAACACCAGAAGAAGCTACCGCCGAAGAATTGGTACAACAATTTGGCGCTTTTGATCCTAAATTAGAATTATCGCAGTATAAGCATCCACATTTAGATTTATTGGAGAATTACGGCTCGGCTAAAATTTCGGTAAACGCCGAAGAATTAGAGGCCAATAAAACTAAAATTGTAGAAACGCTTAATCACTACAACATTGAGATTGATAAAATTAAAGCCACCATTGGCCCAACGGTAACCTTGTACGAGATTATTCCGGCGCCGGGTGTACGTATTTCTAAAATTAAAAATTTAGAAGACGATATCGCCCTGAGTTTAGCCGCTTTGGGTATTCGTATTATCGCTCCCATGCCAGGTAAAGGAACCATTGGAATTGAAGTGCCTAACCAAAACCCCGATATGGTATCAATGCGTTCGTTATTGGGAACAGAAAAATTCCAAAACACTACCATGGAGCTGCCCATAGCTTTGGGTAAAACCATTTCCAACGAAGTGTACATTGCCGATTTAGCTAAAATGCCCCATTTATTGGTTGCTGGAGCCACTGGTCAAGGTAAATCGGTGGGTATCAACTGTATTTTGGCTTCTTTGCTGTATAAAATGCATCCCTCACAATTAAAATTTGTGTTGGTAGATCCTAAGAAAGTAGAGTTAACCCTTTTCCGTAAAATTGAACGTCATTTCTTAGCCAAATTACCCGGCGAAGAAGATGCGATTATTACCGACACTAAAAAAGTAATTAATACGCTTAATTCCTTGTGTATAGAAATGGATTTACGTTACGATTTGTTGAAAAATGCCCAAGTACGTAATTTAAAAGAATACAATCAGAAATTTGTAGGCCGCAAGTTAAACCCCGAAGATGGCCATCGGTTTTTACCATTTATAGTGCTTATTGTAGATGAGTTTGCCGATTTAATGATGACTGCCGGTAAAGAAATAGAGGCGCCTATTGCCCGTTTAGCTCAATTGGCCCGTGCGGTAGGTATTCACTTGGTTATTGCCACACAGCGTCCATCGGTAAATATTATAACCGGTACCATTAAAGCCAATTTCCCGGCACGTTTGGCCTTTAGAGTATTGTCTAAAATAGATTCACGCACCATTTTAGATACCGGTGGTGCCGATCAATTGATTGGCCGAGGCGATATGTTATTATCTACCGGAAACGACTTAATCCGTTTGCAGTGCGCCTTTGTAGATACGCCCGAAATAGAACGTATATCTGATTTTATTGGTTCACAAAAAGGCTACGATTCGGCCTGGATGTTGCCTGAATATGTAGACGAAAGCGGCGATGGAGCTTCGAGCAAAGTTTTCGACCCCAATGATCGGGATCCTTTATTTGAAGATGCTGCTCGATTAATTGTGATGCACCAACAAGGTTCTACTTCATTAATCCAACGTAAATTAAAATTAGGCTACAACCGAGCTGGCCGTATAATCGATCAATTGGAAGGGGCCGGAATAGTAGGCTCATTTGAGGGTAGTAAAGCCCGTGAAGTGCTCATACCAGATGAATATGCTTTGGAACAATTTTTGAACACCCTAAGCTAAATTAATAAAGATCATGAAGATAAAAATAGCAGCGAATACGTTCATATTTCTTTTGTTTGGCCTTGCTACAATGGCGCAAACTGATGATAAAGCAAAAATTATTTTGGCCGAAGTGAGTAAAAAATACCGTTCTTTCGACGTAATCAAAACCGAATTTACGTACACGCTCGATAATCCGCAGGCCAAAGTAAAAGAAACCCAAACAGGTACGCTTTACTCAAAAACTAAAGCCAATAAGTTTAAAGTGGTGTTAAAGGCACAAGAATTGATAAGCGATGGTAAAATCCAATGGACTTATTTAAAAGCAGATAAGGAAGTGCAATTAAGCGAAGTAGATAACTCATCGGATGCTATGAACCCTGGTCGTTTATTTACCATATACGAGAAAGGCTTTAAGTTTTTATTTACCGGCGATACCAAGTCTAAAGCCGGAAAAATGATACACAATATTGAATTAACGCCTTTAGATAGTAAACGATCTTACTTTAAAGTAAAATTGCAAATAGATAAAGCCTCTAAACAAATTACGCAGGCCATTATTTTTGATAAAAACGGCAACAGATATACCTACAGCATAAAAGCATTTGTCCCAAATGTAAAAGTAGTCGAAACGTTTTTCACCTTTGATGTGAAAAAATATCCTGGAGTAGAACTGGTAGATTTACGCTAATCCTCATGAACTTATCAATAACTACCCATACGCTTGATAAGTTAGAAAGCCTTTTAAAAGCCCTCGACTATCGGGTGCGTTACGAAAAAGGTAATTTTAAAACTGGCGCCTGTGTGCTCGAAAATAGTAGGGTAGTGGTGGTGAATAAATTCGCTAACCTAGAGAGTAAAATTCAGGGTTTGTCCGATTTAATAGCCACCCTTGAAGTGCAAGATCAGTTTTTAGACGAAAAGCAAAAACAATTGCTCAATCAGTTAAAACAAACTACCCTAAAGCTGTGAAAGTTACTTTTTTAGGCAGCGGAACTTCGCAAGGCATACCCGTAATTGCGTGTAGCTGTGCGGTATGCACCTCGGCCGATACCCGCGATAAGCGTTTACGTTCTTCCATACTCTTGCAGGTTGATGATAAAAATATTGTCATCGATTCTGGCCCAGATTTTCGCTATCAGATGCTTAGAGCCGGTGTAAAACACTTAGATGCACTGGTATTTACCCACGAACACAAAGACCATACCGCAGGCCTTGACGATATTAGGGCCTTTAATTATAAGCAGGGCGAAGCCATTAATGTATATGCCCATAAACGGGTGCAAGATGCGCTGAAAAAAGAATTTTCCTACATTTTTGCCCATCATAAATATCCGGGAATTCCTCAGTTAGATTTAGTTGAAATCGGTCATCACCCCTTCGAAGTGGCTGGTGTGCCCTTTATTCCCATAGAGGTCATGCATTTTCAATTACCCGTTTTAGGATTCCGTATAGCCGATTTTACCTACATTACCGATGCAAAAACCGTTACCGAGCTAGAGAAAGCAAAAATTAAAGGGAGCAAGGTATTGGTTATTAATGCGCTGCAGCAAGAAAAACACATTTCCCATTTCACACTAGAAGAAGCATTGGCGTTTGCCCAAGAAATTGGCGCCGAAAAAACCTATTTCACACACATTAGCCACCGTTTAGGCACCCATCAAAAAATTTCCAAACTCGTACCCGCCGGAGTGGAACTGGCGTACGATGGGCTGTGTATAAATCTTGGTTAAAAAAGTGCTCGGAACGAGATTCGAACTCGTACGTCCATTCGAACGCCACCCCCTCAAGATGGTGCGTCTACCAATTTCGCCACCCGAGCATAGTGAAGCAAATATAAGTAGCTTTTGCATTTCTAAAGGTAAAATTTAAAAAAACCGAATTTCATCAGCTATTAATTTTCTTAAGGCTTGTCTATGCCTTTTTAAACTGCTAAATTTGAAGCTCATTCAATTCAATATGTCAACAGAAATCGAACACGTACATTGTCTTATTATCGGATCGGGCCCAGCCGGATATACCGCTGCTATTTATGCCGCTAGAGCAGATTTAAAACCTCTGGTCTATACGGGTATTGTACCTGGAGGTCAGTTAACCCAAACTACCGATGTAGAAAATTTCCCCGGCTACCCGAAAGGTGTAATGGGACCACAGATGATGGAAGATTTCCGCGAACAAGCTGCTCGGTTTGGTACCGATATCCGCTTTGGTTATGCTACTAAAGTTGATTTTTCTAAAACTCCACACCAAGTAGTTATTGATGAGATAAAAACCATTTCTGCCGATACCGTAATAATTGCTACTGGCGCCTCAGCAAAATGGCTAGGCTTAGAGAGCGAACAAAAATACAACGGCTTTGGCGTATCGGCCTGTGCCGTGTGCGATGGTTTCTTTTTTAAAGGCCAAGATGTAGCCATTGTAGGGGCTGGAGATACTGCATGTGAAGAAGCTACCTACTTAGCTAAATTGTGCAAACACGTACACATGATTGTGCGAAAAGGAGAGTTTAAAGCATCAAAAGCCATGATAAATAGGGTATTAAATACTCCGAATATTACCGTACTCTACCATACCGAAACGCAAGAAATTGTGGGCAATGGCCAAAATGTAACAGGGGTTCGTGTTAAAAACAACCAAGATCAAACCGAACAAACCTTAACCATTACCGGTTTTTTTGTGGCTATTGGACATCACCCCAATACCGAATTGTTTAAAGGTGTATTAGATATGGATGCCACCGGTTACCTCATTACCAAGCCAGACAGTACCCAAACCAATATCGAAGGTGTATTTGCTTGTGGCGATGTGCAAGACACCATGTGGCGCCAAGCCGTTACTGCTGCAGGTAGTGGTTGCATGGCAGCCTTAGAAGCAGAACGTTATTTAGCCGCAAAAGAACACGCTTAAAAAGTCATTCTTTTTTTATATTTGGTATATAAAGTTAACCTTATGACCAAATTTAAATTATGGGCAATTTGTTTTGCCTGCTTCACGCTGCCCGCATTAGCCCAAAATGCTAATCAAAGCGCTGTGCTTATTCCAGCACCACAAAAAATAACAAAAACTAGCCAGCAGTTTGTACTAGATTCTCAAACTAGTATTGAATATGGTACACCTGAGAATTTACCCATAGCAAAAATGTTGCAAAGCTATATTTCGGGTACTTATGGCTTTACATTAAACCTTGTGGCTAAGGCCGAAGGCAAACGAATTACCTTGCTAGAAAATTCCGATGCACTCTATAAGGCCGAATCGTATACTTTGCATATTGACGATAAGAAAATTGAGTTGAAAGGAAAAGGAGCAGGTTTGTTTTATGCAGCAGAAACTCTGGTGCAGTTATTCCCAGAAAAATCAGATCGAATTCTTTTGAATGGCCTTGATATTGAAGATTGGCCTCGTTATAGTTATCGGGGAATGCATTTAGATGTGGGGCGTCATTTATTTCCCATATCGTTTATTAAAGAATATATTGATTTATTGGCCACCTATAAATTAAACACCTTTCATTGGCATTTAACCGAAGATCAAGGCTGGCGTATAGAGATTAAAAAATACCCCAAACTTACGCAGGTTGGAGGCTACAGAGCCCAAACTTTGGTGGGCAATTACCACGATCGTATGCCGCAACTTTTCGATCAAACACCCTATGGTGGCTTTTATACCCAAGAGGAAATAAAAGAGGTTGTAGCCTATGCCCAGCAACGTTTTATTACCATTATTCCAGAAATTGAAATGCCCGGACATTCCTTAGCGGCACTTTCTGCCTATCCGGAATTGGCTTGTGGAGATAATCCTGGACCATTTACCGCTGCCGAAAAATGGGGAATTTTTGACGATGTGTATTGTGCAGGTAAAGACCAAACGTTTACATTTTTAGAAAATGTATTGGATGAAGTGATGACACTTTTCCCGAGTACCTACATACACATTGGTGGCGACGAATCGCCAAAAACACGTTGGAAAGTATGTCCCTATTGCCAAAAACGCATCAAAAATTTAAAATTAAAAGACGAAGATCACTTACAAAGCTATTTTATACAGCGTATTGAAAAGTATTTAAACAGCAAAGGCCGTCAAATTATTGGTTGGGACGAGATTTTAGAAGGAGGGTTAGCCCCCAATGCTACTGTAATGAGCTGGAGAGGCACCGATGGAGGTATTGCCGCAGCAAAACAAAACCACAATGCCATCATGACCCCAGGCGATTATGTCTATTTCGATCATGCGCAAGGGAAAAGCAACCAAGAACCCTTAAGTATTGGCGGATATACCCCATTGGAACAGGTTTATGGCTACAATCCAACACCTACAAGCCTAACTGCGGCTCAGCAAGCCCGTATAATTGGGGTACAAGCCAATATGTGGACGGAGTATATGACCAATCCAGCGAAGGTGGAATATATGCTCTTACCTAGAATTTATGCACTTTCAGAAATTGCTTGGACAAATCCAGCTAACAAAAATTGGACAAATTTTGTTAGCCAAGCAGTGCCCGAGCACTTGGCTAAATTGGATAAAACAACTATAAACTATAGGGTACCAAGTCCTATTGGTATAAAAGATACCACGTTGCTAGGTGATGAATTTACTTTTACCCTACAAGCCCCGGTAAAAGGTGCCAAAATTTACTATACGCTAGACGGCTATACACCCGATGCCACTACACAGCTATACACCAAGCCCTTTACCGTAAAGGTTTTGCCCGATGGACAGCGTGTGTTAAAAACACGGGTAATTGCGCCAAGCGGTAAGCAGAGCATAGTTTCTACCACTATTCTAGACAATACCTTGCCATCGGCCGCTAGTACCAATTCGGGGTTATTACCGGGTTTGCAGGCTTATTTTGTGCCCGGGCTTTTTAATTTTACGAAAGAAATGGATTCACTAAAAGCCAATGAACAGGCAATTGTACCAACCGTTGCCTTAGGTAAATACAAAACCATGGCTCGAACTTTTGGTTTGGTGATGAATGGTTACTTGCAAACTGCAGAAGACGGTGTGTATACGTTTACCTTAACTTCCGATGATGGTTCTAGCT
>CAMCMG010000035.1:0-13079 GCA_945875895.1 Sphingobacterium thalpophilum
ATACACTGCCTTACAAACCTCATTTTCAGTTAATAACATTGCCTTGGTAAAGGGCCGTCCGCAGTTATTAAACTTAAAAGATATGATTAAATACTTTGTGGAACACCGCCACGAAGTTGTAGTACGCAGAACCAAATTTGAATTAGCTGAAGCCGAAAAGCGTGCTCACATTTTAGAGGGTTTATTAATTGCCTTAGATCATTTAGACGAAGTAATTAAATTGATTCGCAATTCGGATACGCCAGAAGATGCTCGTACGGGCTTAATGGAGAAATTCGAGCTTTCTGACATTCAATCGAGAGCAATTTTGGATATGACGCTTCGCCGTTTAACCGGACTAGAGCGTGATAAAATTAAAGAAGAGTTTGCGGAGTTGATGAAAACCATTGAATTCTTGAAATCTATTTTGGCCGATGAGGATATGCGTATGCGAATCATCAAAGACGAATTGATAGAAATTAGAGAGAAATATGGCGATGAGCGTCGTTCGGTAATTGTGCATTCTGCAGAAGATATGCGCATGGAAGACTTTATTGCCGACGAAGAAGTGGTTATTACCATTTCGCACGAAGGCTATATTAAACGTACGCCTCTAACCGATTACCGCATTCAGGGTAGAGGCGGAAAAGGCTCTATGGGTTCTCAATCGAGAGATGAAGACTTTATTGAGCATATCATTACGGCATCGGCACATAACTATATGTTGTTCTTTACCGAAGCCGGACGTTGTTTCTGGTTGCGTGCATTTGAAATTCCGGAAGGCACACGTACTTCTAAAGGAAGAGCAATTCAGAACATCATCAATATTCCGAAAGAGGAGAAAATAAAGGCCTTTATTAAGGTAATTAACCTGAAAGACCAAGAGTACTTAGAAAACAACTTTATTATTATGTGTACCAAGAAAGGTACCATTAAGAAAACGTCGTTAGCAGCCTACTCACGTCCTCGTGCAAACGGTATTAACGCCATTAATATTAATGAGGGCGACCAATTGTTAGAAGCTTGCTTAACCAATGGCCAAAGTGAAGTGTTAATGGCTTTACGCTCTGGCAGAGCCATTCGCTTTAACGAATCTACGGTACGCCCAATGGGACGTACGGCAACAGGTGTGCGTGGTGTAACCTTGGCACATGCTAAAGATGAAGTTATTGGTATGATTACCGTAAACAATCCGGAAGTAACCGTTTTGGTGGTTTCTGAGAAAGGATACGGAAAACGTACCGATATTGAAGATTATCGTGTAACTAACCGTGGTGGTAAAGGGGTTAAAACCATTAATATTACGGAAAAAACCGGTGAATTGGTTGCCATTAAAGATGTAATAGATACCGATGATTTAATGATTATCAATAAATCGGGTATTGTAATTCGTATTGGCGTAGCCGATTTACGAGTAATGGGCAGAGCTACGCAAGGCGTGCGCTTAATTACTTTTAAAGGCGAAGATGAAATTGCTTCTATTGCCAAAGTTGCACACGAAGATGAAAGCGACATAGAGGATACGATTGCTGTTGATGGCACCGTTACAGAGGAAAAACCCGATGTAAGTACGCCAGAAACAGGAGTGGAGCCTACTGAAGAAAATCCAGAATAAATAACCATTTAACCATAAAAATTAAACCATGAACATGAAATCACTTGTATTCGCCTTTGCTTTGTTAGGCTTTGCGTACAGTGCCTCTGCACAAAAAGGGGAGTTAAGCACTGCGAAAATTAATTATGAAAAATTTATAACCTTAAAAGATGCCGGTTCAGCCGTTTTAGCTGCACCAAGCTTAACTATAGCTAAAAGTGCAATTGATAAAGCGTCAGCGAATGAAAAAACTGCTGTAGATGCAAGTACCTGGTTTTATAAAGTGCTTATTTATGCAAATTTGGCTATATCGGAAACCGATTTGGTATTGAGTGAATCATTAATTCAAACTGCCAAAGAGGCATTTAATAAAGCAGTTGAATTAGACACGGAGAAAAAAAATACTGATTTATTTGCTTCAACAAACGATATTTTAGCTCAATTTCAATTAAACAAAGGTGTGAAAGCTTTTCAAATCCAAGATTTTAAACAAGCATACGAAGCTTTCGATTTATCGTTAACATATAGACCTGCCGATACCATTTTGACTTATTATGCTGGCTTGGCTGCTATTAATGCTCAAGATTATCCCGCAGCTATTAAAAAATACAGTGATTTGGTAAAAACAAGCTATTCTGCAAATAAAGAAATTGCACTAGATTTATCTAGATTATATGTGATGCAAAAAGATACGGCAAATGCCATTTTAATTGCATCTACTTACGCTAGTAAGTTTAACGATTCTAAATTGGCTACTCAAGAAATTGAATTGAGTTTAATGAGTGGTAAACAAAAAGAGGTAATTAGTCGTATTAACGATCAAATTTTAAAAGATCCTACGAACAAAATGCAGTATTTTTATTTAGGTATTGCCTATGATGCACTAAAAGACGTTAAAAACGCAGAAATTTCTTACAAAAAAGCCTTAGAAATTGACCCTAAGTATCAAGATGCTGCATTGAATTTAGGTACTAATTATTTAAATGCCGGTATAGATTTTTATAATAAAGCCAATTTATTGCCTGGTAGTAAGCAAAAGGAATATGATCTGGGTATGAAAAATGCCAATGTAGAATTTGATAGGGCTTTTCCATATTTAAAATTGTCATTTGATTTAAATCCGAAATCTGAGAGTGTTTTACAAAATTTAAAAACGTACTACATGCTTAAAAAAAATCAAGCTAAGGTTGATGAAATGACAAGTCTATTGAAGCAACTCAATTAATAGGAGTTAAAAATATAACCCAGTATAGATTACTGGGTTATATTTTATCAGTACTATTTAACATAATATTAATTATAAGACAAATATGATTTACAGATTATTAGCGAATGACAAATAAAATTATACCAATAAATATTATAATTGATCCTAGCCATTCTCTTTTACTTATTTCTTCTTTAAAATACCATTTGCTCACCAGCAAGGAAAACGGGAAAAGAAATAAGTAGAGCAAACTAATTTCTCCCACCTGAAACTCTTTATACGATTGTTTAATTAACAAACTACCCATAGTGGTAAGCACCGCTATAATTATAAAATTAAGGGGCTTTATAGGTGATTTTTCAATCTTTTGATCGGCATCTTTTCTGGTTAATTTATAAATAAGCCAAGCAGAAAATAAAATGGTACTCTCCATTATAAAAGCACTCCAAGTAACGGCGGTGTATTTAAGCGGAATGGATAAAAGAGAATACCCGAAAGACCAACAGGTTATACTCAATAAAGCCAAAATGAGACCTTTTTGTAGTTTAGGAACCGAGGCTTGAACTAACAAACCAAGCACACAAATGGCCAAACTTGGATAAAAATATGGACTAAAATGTTCGCCTAAAATAAACCTGGCTGCTAATTGTTGCACCAATAAGCCAAATAAATTAATTACTATTACGTTGGGGAAGCTGATATGTCTGTTAGCTAAAATAAAGAGCCACAAACCCATACCGCAAATGATAGAGATGCCAATAATTTGTAGCGCCACCAACACACTAGGCGGAGTTAAGATGGTTAAGGAACCTACTAATAAAGCAAATGAAAGTAAAACGGTATAGGCACTACGTTTTAAAATAAATGAAAACGAGTTGGCATTTACACTATATTTCCGAATAAGAATATCGGTACAAAAGAAACAAGAATAGGCTAATCCTACTAGTAGGTAAAGTTTTAAGGGCATAATTTACTTTTAAAGCTTTTGGAAATTATCAAAGCGCTAAGGTAAAAAAATCAATCCCCTTAGGTGTAATTTTTACGTTAAAATAGCTTAAAACTCCCTAAGGTTATATCTTCATTTTTTGTGATTGTAACATCTTGCTTATCACACCAATATGTGGAGCGGTTAAAATGGCAATTCCTAGAAATAAAATGGCCGTTAATCTATTCAAATCTAACTTAAAGTAAAACATCAGTGCACCTAAAAATAGCCAAGCTGCTAAATTGGTAGGTACGAGTTTTTTTAGCACAAATAATGGTGATTTAGTTTGCCACTCTAAATGTTTCAAAATACTATTAAAAGATAATACAGCGTGCCAAGCGCAAAAATAAAAGGCAAAGCCTAAAATTAATGGCATGCTAAAAATTAAGGCTTGCAAAAAGACTAAAAAAAGTAGATTTGTAATTGTTTTTTTTGAAAAATAGGCACTTTTTTCTAGAGAAATAAGGAGAATAATAAAGAAGATGTTAACCGATATAATGGGGAAGATGGGTATCCATAAATCACTGGATTGGAGCATTTCTGTACTAGTTAGTGAAATACCTGGAAATGATTGAATAATTGGCAACACATCTTTACTATTGAACAACAAAAGATTCAACAGAAACAATAAACCATATGTAAATGCAACTAGATAGGCATATTTTTTATTTTTAAAATCGAAATTCAAGGTATCTAATTCTCCAAAATGAAAAGCAGAAATACCTATAAAAATGGATAGGGCTAAAATCGGATTTAACCACCATAAAAATGCATAAATAAGTCCTATACCTAAATATTGAATTAAAAATTTGATGAAATGTATAAATGATCCACTAAGCTTATTGTTAGTCAAGTATAAATAATGATCGATAGAGCCATGCGGAATACCGATGATGGCTACGCCAACAAACAGCATATAAGTTTGTTGTAAAGGCGTAAAATTTAGTAGTAAAGAACTAATACTTAATAAAAAACCAATTAGTAGTATACGTATTCTCATATCCGATTTTTTACATAGTTTTTTAATTGATTTAAAAATAATGGAATGGGTAAGCGTGAAAAAATGCTAATATCTTCTAGTATAGTTGTCTCTTCATCTAAAAACTTTAATATCGTAGTTGGGTTATTTTTTCGAAACAACTGTTCCATAACCAAGTTTATTTTTTGAGGATTAGTTTTAATAATTTGAAGTAAGAGTGTATCGTAAAGCTGGAATCTATTTTGGTTAAAAAAAGGAGCCTCTAAGGTTCCAAAATCATCCGAAAAAAGTGCTTGTGTATTTTTCCTAATCCGATTAAAGGCGTATCCGGTACTTGGTTTAACGGCACCTGCCCTACCACCAATTGGAATTATTCCATCTAAATTGTTGGTATTGGGTTGAGCATTTGTCATGGGTATTTTACCCCGCTCAATTCTGCTAATTTGATAATTCGTTTGAAAGTGTGTCTCGATATAGGTAGATAAATAGTTTTTGTATTCAGTATCTGCATAACTTTCTACCGATGAGAAGGCAGTAAATTCAACTAAAGCTTCGGTCTCGGAGAAGGGAAGAATGTAAATAAAATGACTTCCTGTAGCACTTTGTGGGATTCTAAAATCCATCATTCTAAACACATCTTTATTGAATACCGGTTTTTCCGTTTTTATAAAAAACCCATAAAAATGCTGCCACAGTAAAAGTTCATTTTTTTGCAATTCACTTTTCGTATACATACTGGAGTATACTTTAGCGGCTGTATACGTTGTTTTAGTAGTCTTTACACTAAAAATCTGATCATTTCTGTCAACACTTAACACCTCTTCTCTAAAGAAATCTACATTGCCCGATTTATGGATTAAATCTAGGTGGAAATCAAAAAACGTTTGGGAATGTATGTACTTGTATTGATATGGATTTATGGCTTTATGTAATGCGTAACTAGTTGTAAAAAACTCTATCTGATTCCATTTTTTAGATACGAGTGAATCGTATTCTGTAGCATTTTTAGACCAAAAGCACCATGATTTTTCAGGAAAATCTTGTTCTTTCTCAAGAATTAGTATACGCAACTTCTTTCCATTACTTGTACGCAACATGGCATGCAGTAATTGCATAGAAGAGCATCCAGCTCCTAGTAAGATTAAATCGTAGTGCATGTGTACAAAAAACAAAAGGTACTCGTAAAATACGAGTACCTTTTAGTTAAACCTAAATGATAAAATTACTTAGAACGGCTAAGTGAGTAAATCACTAAACCAAAACCGATTTTATTTACCGCATCACCGATGTTGTAAATGATATCCATATCAAGTGGTAAATCTTTCATGAAAGCATACCACTGTCCATCGGCTGTACCAGCCATGTAGCCAATTGGATAGATAGCCCATCCAATGATTACAAATTTAAGTAAAGCACCTACTGCTTTTTGAACGGCAGGGTTACTTGCTTTTGCAAGTTTTGCCACTTCACCAGCAAATACTTCATAAACAATGTAGAAATAAGCTAAACCTGATACTAAGCCCCAGAATGCGGCTTGATCTCTGGCAACAGCCTCTCCCCAATATCCGGTAACTAACATAATTACCGAAGCAAAAATAAGTTTCCACAATAAGCTAACTTTAGCACCTGCTTTTTTAGTGATTAAATAAAATTCAACACACATCAAAGGCACAGTTAAAATCCAATCTACATAGCGGAAAAATATTGGTGATTCACCAGTTTCCAAACTGTAACCTCTCATGTAATAATAATGTACAGCTGCAATGAATGTAATTAAACCAGAAACAAGAACAGAAGTTCTCCATTCTGGAGTAGTATTTCCTACTTCAAAGAAGAAGAAAACAGCAGCAGCCATCATTGCCATGGTGCCTATAAAAAAGGTAAAAGCAACATAGTCGGTATTAGAAATGACCATTGAAGCATCTAATAAAAGATTTGACATAATGTTTATTTTTGGTTAAGTCCTACTCGTATGGCTTTTCGGAAACGCCCAGATTTTTTGAGATGGTCTTGCTACCACTTTATTTAGGTTTTAATAAAAATAAACAATAGTTTTTAAAAAACACATAGTTTTTGAATAGATAGTTTTGGTATAATTATCAACATTTTACAAAAAAAATGCACTGAAAATACTTATTATACGTTTTTTAAAAAATAAATTGTGGAAAATGGGAATTGTAAATTTCCTTACATAAGCTTTTTAAACTGCTAAACTAATTTAACTTATAAAGATGAGTTCCTTCTGAAATAGCTACCTGATACACTTCTAAATCTATTCCAAAACGTTTTTTATAAGCCAATTGAATCTCATCTTCAAGTTTTAATAAAGCCGATTTTTTCAGTAAATTAATGGTACAGCCCCCAAAGCCACCTCCCATCATACGGGCACCCAATACATCGGGTATGTTTTGGGCTTGAGCTACCAAAAAATCCAATTCATCACAACTTACTTCGTAGTCTACAGAAAGTCCTTCATGGGTGGAGTTCATCAATTTGCCAAGGGTTTCAAAGTCGTTGCTAGCTAATGCTTGTACAGCTTCCCCTACGCGTTGAATTTCTTTAACCACGAAAGAACAACGTTTATAGCGGGTGTCACCCAAGCTATCTTTTACTGTTTCCACTTGCTCAAGAGTGCAATCTCTATAGGTGTTTACCTCCGGAAAAGCATGTTTTATAATTTGCAAACCGGTTTTTACCTCATCTCTTCGGGTATTATAACCCGATGTAAGGTGTGTATGTTTTACTTTACTATCTAATAACACCAAACAATAATCTCCTAGGTTAGCTGGGTAATATTCATAAGCAAGCGTGTTACAGTCTAACTTAATTACTTGGTTCGCTTTACCAAAAACACTGGCAAACTGATCCATAATGCCACATTTTACGCCTACAAAGCTATGTTCTGCTTGTTGACCTAATTTTGCCAATTGCTCTTTGCTAAGTCCTAAATCAAATAGTGTATTTAAAGCAAAAGCAGCCCCACATTCTACCGCCGCAGATGAAGATAAGCCAGAACCCATGGGGATGGTACTGCTAAATGTGATATTAAAACCTTTTAATTGATTTTTCAAAGGCGCTACTACACCTAAAATATAGTTTGCCCACATATCGGCCACGGGAACTAATTCTGTATTTAAATCAAATGTGTAGCTTTTATCTAAATCAAGCGCTACCAGGGTACACTGGCTAGTTCCGCTCTCGGCAATGGCAAAACAAACGTATTTATCAATGGCCGCAGGTAATACAAAGCCATCATTATAATCTACGTGCTCTCCAATAATATTAATTCGGCCGGGAGATAAAATGGTATAGCTTGGTTCGTGTTTAAAATTTGTACGAAAAGCCAAAATTACTTTTTCGGTTAATTCACTCATTTTTATCTATAATTCGCTTGATTGAAGAAATCGAAGACAGGCAATGCCTCATTTTGATTTTGGCTATTGAAAAATGTGGCATTATCCCAGGCCGAACCCGTAGCCCATGGCGTAGTACAGATATTGGTCACCCAAGCCGGCTCCCAATACACCACTCCTTTGCCTCCTCCTGCTAGAGTTTGTTTCACTAATTGAATCATGAAATTTTTTTGCCCATCGGGTGTAGCCGGGTAGCCATTAATAACCGCAGCTTGGCCTAGAATGTTATTTGCTCCATCGGCATTTTGCATGGTATACGGATAGGCAGTTTCTACTACCATTAATTTTTTACGATGGGTACTAATTAAGGTATTGATACGGGTTGGTAAATTATCTAAAGTAGTATTTGACCATAGGGGATAATACGAAACCCCAATCCAGTCGAAATCGCTAATTGAATTAGCTGATGCCTGTTGGAACCACCATATTGCATTTTCAGGTTGCGCAATGTGCAGCATCACCTCAATATTTTTATTTAACCTACGAGAAGCTTCGCGAACTCCTTGAATGCCACGATTGATTAATTGCGCATTTCGAGTCCAATTGATGGTATATTTTGGTTGACCCGCAGGTTGCAAAACCTCACTATTGATCTCATTACCAACTTGCACTATAACAGGCGTTAACTTTTCGGCTCCTAACTTTAAAAGTGTATTTAAAGTGTAATTGTATACGCTATCACCCAAGATGGTTAAGTTGGTAATACTTGCCCAAGCTGCCGGAATAGCTTGGTTTCCGGGATCGGCCCAGGTATCTGAATAATGAAAATCAAGTAATACGGGAATATTTTTAGCTTTTGCACGTTGCATACTTCGTTTTACATCTGCATAATTGGAAAAATTACTCCAAGTTGGGTTGTGCCACAAGCGTAGGCGTACCAAATTGCAGCCTTTTGCAGCAAAAAGTGCATAAGGTTCAATATTTTGTCCATTTTGGCGGTATTGGGCACCACAATTTTCTATTTCGTTGATATACGATAAATCAGCGCCCAGATACATTTCTGGTGAAGAAGCTAGAGCTGTTGGATTGGATCTTTTTGAACAAGAATGTAAAACAGAGCATGTAAGTACTAGTAATATGATGGTATGTAAGCGCATAAAAATGTGATTGGTTCAAATAAATATGCGAAAAAAAATTGAGGATACTTATTTACCGATACAAAATTTAGAAAAGATGTTTTCCAACAAATCATCGTTTGTTACAAGGCCGGTAATTTCACCCAAATAGTAAAGCGCTTGCTTAATATCGCTAGAAATAAAATCGGAGGTAACCAATGTATCGAGATTGTATAATACGTTGGTTAGGGCACTTTCCGTTTTTTGGAGTGCTTCTAAGTGCCGTGTATTGCTAATTAATACCTCATCGGCGGCAATATTGTGTAGCTGAATTTTTTCTAAAATAGCTTTTTTTAACTCTTCAATTCCTGTTTTTTCTTTTGCAGATAGTCGAATTAGTGGAATTTGATTAAAAACTTTCTCTTGACTATCGTTAAGCATATCTGCTTTATTTAAAATAGTTAAAAACGGAATAGTAGCCGTTTCTAAACCGAACAATTGCTCTTCAATAACTTCTTTAGGCTGATCTGGGCTAACCAAATACAATATTAATTTGGCTTGTTTCATTTTTTCGTGCGTACGCTCCACGCCTATAGCCTCAATGGTGTCTTGCGTAACTCGAATGCCAGCAGTATCTATAAATCGGAAAACAATACCCTTAATGGTTAATTCATCTTCAATGGTATCTCGGGTGGTACCAGCTATCTCTGAAACAATAGCCCGTTCTTCGTTTAATAAGGTGTTTAATAAGGTTGATTTGCCCACATTGGGCCAACCGGCAATTACCACCGGAACGCCTGTTTTTAGCACATTACCTTGCTCAAAAGACTGAATAAGCTTGTGCAAAACGATATTTATTTTCAAAATCAATGCTTTTAAATCATCTCTATTGGCAAATTCTACATCTTCTTCAGCAAAATCCAGCTCTAGCTCAATCATGGAAGCGAAATGGATTAGTTCTTCTCGTAACTGTTGTAATTGCGTAGAAAAACCACCACGCATTTGCTGCATAGCCAATTGGTGAGAAGCCTGCGAATCGGATGCTATTAAATCGGCTACGGCCTCTGCTTGCGATAAATCTAATTGGCCGTTTAAGAAAGCTCTCAAGGTAAATTCACCAGCTTTGGCAGCACGAGCGCCTTTACTAATAAGTAGCCTGATAATTTTTTGAATAATATAAGAAGATCCGTGGGTAGAAATCTCTACCACATGCTCTTTGGTATATGAATGTGGACCTATAAAAAGAGAAACTAATACCTCATCAATAATTTGCTCACCATCTTTAATGGTTCCGAAATGAATGGTATGAGAGGCCTGCTTGCTTAAATTCTTGCCTTTAAATACCTGTTGGGTAATGCTAATGGCCTCGGGTCCAGACAAGCGAATAACGCCAATGGCTCCACTACCGCTGGGCGTGGCTAAGGCTACAATCGTATCGTCTTGCTGAAACATGGCACAAATATACCGCTTATTATGCAGGCTTTAAAAGCCTTCTTCTACGCCTAAACCAAATAATGCAAAATCATATTTTACGGGATCTTGTGCATCAAAGGTTTTAAGTTGTTCGGTGAGTTCTACAGCAGTAATCCAATCTAGGTTTTTACGTTCTATGAGGCCTAATTTTCGGGCAACCCGTTCTACATGCACATCAATTGGGCAAACCAATTGACTGGGTTTTATATTTTTCCATAGGCCAAAATCTACGCCTTGTGTATCGTTTCTAACCATCCAACGTAAAAACATGTTGATGCGTTTACAGGCCGATTTTTGACTGGGTGCGGCAATGTGTTTCTTGGTTCGTGCCGGATAATCGGGTATAAAGGCAAAAAAATTAATGCGAAACTGATTGAGCATCTGCTCCATGGTTTGCCCCTCTGTAGTAAAAAATGCCGATTCTAGACTTTCGTAGTTTTGGTAATGTTGTTTAAAAAATTGAATAAAATATAGTGTATCCGTAGCATTAAAAGTGCGGTGTTTAAAACCCAAAAGACGCTTTAAATCCGAATCTTCGTGATGACATATAAAGTCGTAGGGACAGCCGTCCATTAACTCAATAAGCTCTTTACATTTATTAATAATGGTTTTGCGTTGCCCCCAAGCCAATACGGCGGCCCAAAAACCCATTATCTCAATGTCTTGTTTTTTACTAAACAAGTGCGGAATACTTATCGGATCGTGGGCTATAAACTCTTTTTGATTGTATTGCGCTACCTTTTGATCTAAAAATGCACGAAGATCATCGGGTGAGGCAAACATTAAATACGGGCTAAAGCTTGTTCTAAATCAGCTAAAATATCTTCAACATCTTCTACCCCAACGCTTAAACGCAATAAGGTATCAGTTACTCCAGCTTTATCGCGTTCTGCTTTTGGTATAGAGGCATGGGTCATAGTTGCCGGATGGTTTATGAGCGATTCTACACCACCCAAAGATTCGGCTAAAGAAAATACGTTAAAGGAAGAAGCTAACTTAAACGTAGATTTGAGTGTGGCTCCTTTAGTACTAAAAGAAATCATGCCACCAAAATCACGCATTTGTTTTTTAGCAATTTCATGATTGGGATGATCAGTAAAACCTGGCCAATACACTACTTCTACTTTCGGATGATTTTTTAAATATTCGGCTACTTTACGTCCATTTTCGCAATGTGCTTTCATGCGCAAATGCAAGGTTTTTAAACCTCTTAACACTAAAAAGCAATCCATTGGGCCCGGTACGGCACCGCATGAATTTTGAATAAAAGCTAGTTTGTCAAATAAGTCTTTACGGTTAGTAAGCAAAGCCCCCATAATCACATCGGAGTGACCACCCAAATATTTGGTGGCAGAGTGCATTACAATATCGGCACCCAAATCAATAGGGTTTTGCAAATACGGCGAAGCAAAGGTATTATCAACCACTAGCAGTAGGTTTTTTGCTTTGGCAATGACAGCGGCGGCTTCTATATCTACAATTCGCATGGTTGGATTGGTAGGTGTTTCTATCCAAATTAACTTGGTATTTTCAGTTATATAGTTGCTAATATTGGCCGCATCGTTTAAATCAATAAAATGAAATTTAATGCCGTATTGAGCAAATATTTGGGTAAACATGCGGTAAGATCCGCCGTATAAATCGTTTCCAGTAATTACTTCATCGCCTGGTTTAAGCAGTTTCATTACGGTATCGGTTGCACCCATTCCACTTGAGAATGCAAGACCAAATTCTGCATTCTCTAAAGCAGCCATACAATCTTCCAAGGCTTTTCTGGTTGGATTTTTCCCTCGAGCATAGGCGTAACCTTTATGGTTACCCGGCGATTCTTGCCAATAGGTAGAGGTTTGAAAAATTGGAGTCATAATGGCTCCCGTTGTTGGATCTGGCTCTTGACCAGCATGTATGGCTTTGGTTCCGAATTTCATATGCTTAAATTATTTTCAAAAATACACTTATCGGTTACATTTTCTAAAAAAAATAATATATGGTTAAACCTTTATTGTTTAACTTCATCAAAGCAATAAACCCAAACACAATACAATATGAAAAATAACATATACACTTACTTTGCGATAGCATGCCTAGCCTGCTTAACTATTGTATCTTCTTGTAAGAAAACAGAAGAAATTAGCACAACAGATACCGATACGATATTAGAAAGCGCTCAAGGTGACGAGACTATTACCGACACCTTTAGTGATTTATTTTTAATTACTTCTCAAGATGTGAGTTTATTCGATGTACCGGTAACTAATTCTACGGGCATATCCACAGAAGCTACCTCTTCTTCAACATGGTTAATACCTAATACTACGTGCAGAACCCTAACAGTAAACCCTACTGGTAACGTATTTCCTAAAACTGTAACCCTAGATTATGGTACAGGTTGCG
>CAMCMG010000036.1:0-12868 GCA_945875895.1 Sphingobacterium thalpophilum
TACACATAAAAAAAAGCCCCGAAGCATGCTTCGGGGCTTTTTTTTATTAGGTCTATTTGGTTAGTTAAATATCAATACGAGCATATTTCGCATTTTTCTCAATAAACTCTCTACGTGGGGCTACTTCGTCGCCCATTAGCATAGAGAAAATATGATCGCATTCTACGGCATTTTCAATAGTTACTTGACGTAGGGTACGTGTTTCCGGATTCAAGGTGGTTTCCCACAATTGCTCGGCATTCATCTCTCCCAAACCTTTATAACGTTGTACGTGTACACTATCTTCTTTACCGGCACCTTTTAATTGCTGCACGGCTGTATCACGCTGCTCATCGTTCCAGGCATAGATTTGATCTTTACCTTTTTTAACTAAATACAAGGGTGGAGCGGCAATGTATACATATCCCATTTCAATTAGCTCCTTCATATAGCGGAAAAAGAAAGTTAAGATAAGGGTAGTAATGTGCGAACCATCTATGTCAGCATCCGTCATGATGATGATACGGTGGTAACGTAATTTAACCATATTTAGGGCCTTATTATCCTCTTCGGTACCAATGCTTACGCCCATGGCGGTAAACATATTTTTAATCTCGTCGTTTTCGTAGATTTTATGCTCCATGGCTTTTTCCACGTTCAATATTTTACCTTTTAGGGGCAAAATAGCTTGGAAATTACGATCGCGACCTTGTTTGGCCGTTCCACCGGCCGAGTCGCCCTCCACAAGGTAAAGTTCGCAAGTCGCCGGATCGTTATTTGCACAATCGGCCAATTTACCCGGTAAACCCGAACCGCCCATGATGCTCTTACGTTGCACCATTTCACGAGCTTTACGAGCTGCTGCACGGGCTGTAGCAGCTAAAATTACTTTATTGACAATCATTTTTGCCTCACGTGGGTTTTCTTCTAGGTAGTTTCCTAAAATCTCTCCCACGGCCACATCTACAGCACCCATTACTTCATTGTTACCCAATTTGGTTTTGGTTTGTCCTTCGAATTGAGGCTCGGCAACTTTTACAGAAATTACAGCGGTTAATCCTTCACGGAAGTCATCCCCAGTAATTTCAATCTTCATATTTTTTAATAAGCCTGATTTCTCGGCATATGCTTTCAGGGTACGGGTTAATCCTCTACGGAAACCGGCAACGTGTGTACCCCCTTCAATGGTGTTGATGTTGTTTACATACGAGTGCACATTCTCGGCATAGGTATCGTTGTATTGCATGGCTAATTCTACCGGAATACCCTGCTTAATACCTTCTACATAAATTGGTTCGGGAATTAAAGGCTGACGGTTACCATCTAAAAATTGAACAAATTCTTTTAAACCGCCTTCTGAGTGGAATTTTTCGGTTAAAAAGCCATCTTCTACGGCCTCACGCTCGTCGGTTAAACTCAACCGAATTCCTTTATTTAGGTAAGCCAATTCACGTAAACGAGCCGCAAGCGTATCAAATTTATACTCGTGGGTTAAGCTAAATATATCTTGATCTGGCTGAAAATGAACAGTAGTACCGGTAAGGGTAGATTCGCCTACCACTTTTACATCGTATTGGGGTACACCGCATTTGTATTCTTGTTGGAAAATTTTTCCTTCGCGGTATACCGTTACTTTTAAATCGGTTGATAGGGCATTCACGCAAGATACACCCACTCCGTGTAAACCTCCAGATACCTTATACGTGTCTTTATCGAATTTACCACCGGCGTGTAAAACGGTCATAACCACTTCTAAGGCAGATCTATTTTCTTTGGTGTGCAAGCCGGTAGGAATACCACGTCCGTTATCTTGTACTGTTATGGAATTATCATTATGTATGGTTACGAATATATCGCTACAGTATCCCGCCAAAGCTTCATCAATAGAGTTATCTACAACTTCGTATACCAAGTGGTGTAAACCCTTAACGCCGGTATCGCCAATATACATCGACGGGCGTTTTCTTACTGCCTCTAATCCTTCTAATACCTGAATATTATCGGCCGAATAATTTGATTTATTTTCCTTTTCTTCGCTCATAAGTTATCTAAGACTACTAGTACCAAAAATAAGGTTTAATACTGTAGCTGAAGCATAATGTGGATAAATAATGGCCTTTTTTAACGTGCATTTGTTAACATTAGTTAAAGGTTATTAAATAAGCCGACGAAAGTTTATATTTGTGCATAATTGAACAAAATTTAAACATGAAAAAACAACTAATCTACGTATCGATGATTGCTTTAGGTTTAAGCTTTTTAGCAGCATCGTGTAGCAAACAAGCACCCCAAACAAGCACAGGTACACAAGCCGGAACTCCAGCCATTGTATATGTAAATTCTGACTCCTTGCTAAGCAAGTACGAATACTTTAAAAGCATTAGAGATAAATTCGAAGAAAAATCTAAAAAAGCACAAGCTGATTTAAATGCGAAAGGAACTGCTTTTCAACGTGAAGTAGCCCAATACCAGCAACAGGCAGGTGCTATGAGTGCCGATCAACGTGCAGCCACCGAAGATCGTTTGGCACGCAAACAACAAGAATTAGCTAGCTACAACCAGAATGCCAGCTCTGCCTTGGCAAACGAAGAAGCAGCCGAAAACGAAAAGTTATATGAAAAGGTAGCGGCCTTTTTAAAAGTGTTTGCTAAAGAAAAAGGATACAAAATGGTATTAACCTACTCCAAAGCTAACCCAACGGTATTATTCGCCGACGAAAGTTTAGACGTTACTAAAGAAGTAGTAACGGGTTTAAACGAAGCCTACGCTAAAGACAAAAAATAAATTTAAAAACATGTGCGTTCAAAACCTCGACATCAGTCGGGGTTTTTTTATGAGCAGAATTTAACCTTGTCATCAATCTCAAAAAATTTAGGAACTAGTCTTCCTCAAACCAGCCCTCTTTCAATTCGTCAATTTCGCGACGATCTTTTTTTGTTGGACGCCCGGCACCCCGATCTCGGGCAAGCATAGGAGAAATAAAAGCAGATTTAAAAGCCTGCGTTTCTTCGGGCGGGGTTAAATCTTCGTAATAGGCAACAACAGATTTGGCATCCATGCGTTTTTCGAGCAGAGCGACCACACGAATAGTTTTCTTTAGACCACCTTTTTGAACCGTATAAATTTCAGCTTTCTTAACTGCATAAGCAGGTTTAATGGCCTGTCCGCCTAATTTTACACGTCCGGCTTTACAAGCCTCTGTAGCTAAACTACGGGTTTTAAAAGCCCTTATCGCCCACAAATATTTATCAATACGTAACTTTTCTTTTTCAGCCATGACGTTTCTATGAGACAATAATGCTCAAAAAACTGTTAATTTGCTAAAAATTAAATTATGATTGCCGAATTACAACAAAAAATTGAAGCTGCTTGGGACGATAGACAGCTATTAAGCTATAAAGAATACACGGACGCCATTGAAACCGTTATCCAAAAATTAGATCTTGGAGAAATACGTGTGGCAGAACCTATTGGCAACCGCTGGCATGTAAACGATTGGATAAAAAAAGCAGTTATTTTATACTTCCCTGTACGCCAAATGGAAGAAATAAAAGTAGGTCCGTTTGTTTTTCACGATAAAATGAAATTGAAAACCAATTTCAAAGAACAAGGTGTGCGTGTAGTACCTCACGGCTTAGCCCGCTATGGTGCATACTTGGCTAAAGGTGTAATTATGATGCCATCGTTTGTAAACATTGGTGCATATGTAGATGAAGGTACCATGGTAGATACTTGGGCTACGGTAGGTTCTTGTGCGCAAATTGGTAAAAACGTACACCTAAGTGGTGGCGTGGGAATTGGTGGTGTATTAGAGCCCGTACAAGCGGCCCCAGTAATAATTGAGGATAATTGCTTTATTGGCTCTAGAGCCATTGTGGTAGAAGGAGTACACGTAGAAAGCGAAGCGGTGCTAGGTGCCAACGTAGTACTTACGGCATCTACCAAAATTATAGATGTTACCGGTACGGAACCTGTAGAATACAAAGGTCGGGTACCTGCCCGTTCGGTAGTAATTCCGGGTTCATATACCAAAAAATTCCCGTCAGGAGAGTTTCAGGTACCTTGCGCTCTTATTATTGGACAACGGAAAGAATCAACAGATAAAAAAACCTCTTTGAACGATGCGTTAAGAGAAAATAAAGTAGCTGTTTAAACAAAAAGAATGAATATTGGGTTTGAGGCTAAACGAGTATTTCACAATACTACCGGACTTGGAAATTATAGCCGAGATCTGGTGCGCATACTGCAGCGCTATTATCCTCAAAACTGCTACTTTTTATACAATCCTAAACCCTCCAAAAATACACTCTTCGAATCGGTGGGAGATCAGGTGATAGAAAAAAGACCTTTGGGTGTATTTTACTCCTTCTTTTCTAATCTATGGCGCCGTTTTGGCATCATTAACGATTTAAAGAGAGATCAAATTGAGCTGTTTCATGGCTTGTCGGGCGAACTGCCTGTCGGGTTAGATAAAGTAGGGATCAAAAGTGTAGTAACCATACACGATGTACTTTTTTTACGCTACCCCGAGTTTTACTCGTTTATAGATCGGAACATTTATTACCGCAAGTTTAAACATGCTGCCGAGGCTGCGAATAGGGTAATTGCCATTAGCGAACAAACCAAAAGAGATATTGTACAGTATTTAGGCATAGTCGAAAATAAAATCAGCGTGGTATACCAAGGTTGTCATCAAGCTTTTAAAGAAAGTTATACAGCGGCGCAGAAAACAGCTCTCATAAAAAAGTACAAGCTGCCCAAGCAGTTCATTTTAAACGTAGGCACCATAGAAGCCCGAAAAAATATTCTGGTTGCTGTAAAAGCCCTGAAAAATATAAACACCACTTTGGTCATTGTTGGGCGAAAAACAGCTTACACGAAAGAAATTAAAGCGTTTATTGCCGATAATAAATTGGAACAAAAAGTAATTTTCTTAGAAGGATTATCTCCCGAGGAACTAGCCATACTTTACCAATTGGCCGATTTGTTTATATACCCTTCCTTGTTCGAGGGATTTGGTATTCCAATAATCGAAGCTTTGTTTTCCAATACCCCGGTAATTACATCTATCGGCAGTTGCTTTCCGGAAGCAGGAGGGCCAAGTACCTGCTACATCAACCCAACTAGTGTTGACGAAGTTGCCAACGCCATTCGTAAAATTTTAGATGACAAGGAATTACAACAAAAAATGACGAATGATGGCTTTAAGTATGTGCAGAAATTTACCGATGAATCCATTGCAAAAAACGTAATAAAAATATACCAAGCCCTCTAATAGCCATGAAAAACGAATTGGAAAAAGCATTAGAAGTATTAAAAGCTGGAGGCTTAATTTTATACCCTACCGATACCATTTGGGGCATTGGTTGCGATGCTACCAATGAAGAGGCGGTACAAAAAATAATGACCTTAAAAGGGCGCTCCGCCTCAAAAAGCCTCATTGTATTGCTAGACAATGAAAATAAATTGGCCAGCTACGTTCGTGAAATACCCGATGTAGCCTACGATTTAATAGAATTTGCCGAACATCCACTAACCATTGTATACTCCAATGCAAAAAATCTTGCCCCAAGCGTAATTAACGAGGATGGCAGCATAGGCATTCGCGTGGTAAAACATACCTTCTGCCAACAACTCATCCAACGCTTTCGTCTACCTATCGTGTCTACTTCTGCCAATATTAGTGGGCAAGTAGCGCCAAAAAATTTCAGCGAAGTAGCACAAGAAATTATTGATGGTGTAGATTATGTGGTAAATTTGGAACAAGGGGCACTAGAAGAGAAAACACCCTCAACTATTATGAAACTAAGCCCCGATGGGCTCTTTACATTTATTAGAAGATAAGGACTAGATTTGTGGCTTTCTTCAAAGAATTTGCCCAAAGGACATGCTCTTCAATTACCATGAAAAAACACCTTACACACCCCATTTTTAAACAATTAAGTACAGTAGCCAAACAATCGGGCGTAGAAGCGTATGTAATTGGGGGCTATGTACGAGATATTTTCTTGGGCCGCCCTTCTAAAGACCTCGATATTTTAGTAATTGGGCAGGGCATTACTTTTGCCGAAGAAGTTGGTAAACAGCTGAAATGCAAAGTATCGGTGTTTAAGAATTTTGGCACCGCTATGTTGCGCTATCAAGACTTGGAGATTGAATTTGTAGGTGCTCGTAAAGAATCCTATCGATCGGATTCGAGAAAACCCATTGTAGAAAATGGCACGTTGGAGGACGACCAACTACGCCGAGATTTTACCATTAATGCCTTAGCCATTAGCTTAAATGAAGCAAATTTTGGGGAATTATTAGACCCATTTGGTGGCATAGCCGATTTAGAACAAAAACTAATCCGTACTCCACAAAATCCACTGGAAACATTTTCTGATGACCCATTACGCATGATGCGGGCAATCCGATTTGCTAGCCAGCTTAATTTTAGTATAGACGATGCTGCGCTATCAGCTATAAAAACCCAAGTGGAACGTATGCACATTGTGTCGCAAGAGCGCATTACGGACGAGCTAAACAAAATCATTTTATCGCCCACCCCTTCTATCGGCTTTAATTATTTATTTGATACCGAATTATTAGGACTAATATTTCCACAAATGGCAGCCCTACACGGAGTAGAAACCATTAACGGAAAATCGCATAAAGATAATTTTTACCATACCCTACAGGTATTAGACAATATTACTGAATATACTGAGGACCTTTGGTTACGCTGGGCAGCCATTTTACACGATATTGCTAAGCCACCTACCAAACGTTTCGACCCGAAACACGGATGGACCTTTCATGGCCACGAAGATAAAGGTGCCCGCATGGTACCCAAATTATTTGCCCAACTCAAATTGCCACAAAACGATAAGATGAAATTTGTACAAAAATTAGTGCAATTACACCTTCGACCTATTGTATTGGCACAAGAAAAGGTAACCGACTCGGCCGTAAGGCGTTTATTAGTTGACGCTGGCGAAGATATAGATGCCCTGATGTTGCTTTGCCATGCCGATGTAACCACTAAAAATGAATACAAACTCAAAAAATATCGTCAAAATTTTGAGCACGTAAAAGTCAAATTAAAAGATGTTGAAGAACGCGATTCGCTGAGAAATTGGCAACCACCTGTTAGTGGCAGCGACATTATGCACACCTTTAATTTAAAAGAAGGAAAAGAGGTTGGTGTACTAAAAAATCAAATTAGAGAAGCCATTTTAGAAGGAGAAATACGAAACTCTAGAGACGAAGCATTAGTGTATATGCGAAAAAGGGGGATGGAACTCGGTTTAGCTGTTGTAAAAACACTAACATAAGCGCATAAAATTTTCCTTAATTCGCTGTGTTATTATTAATTTTGAGTAAGCAATACGAATAACTAATGGCTATATACAGATTTAAGATTTCTTTTGAAGATTATGATGAAGTTGAACGAGAAATCGATATCAAATCAATTCAAACATTTGAAGATTTACATCGTGCACTACACCGTAGCACGGGCTACCCTGCTGAAGTTTCTTCTTCTTTTTATGTAAGCAACGACAATTGGAATAAAGGCCAAGAAATTACTTTTTTACCTTCAGAGAAGAAAATTGAACAAGGTATTTCCTTAATGGATAAATCTAAACTTAGCAGCTTTATAGACGATCCGCATCAGAAATTTTATTATACCTACAATTTCGAACGTCCCTTTGATTTTCATGTGCAGTTGATAAAAATTATACTCGATGAAGAAAACGGGAAAGAATATCCCAATACCTTCCACAGCATAGGCGAAGCCCCTAAAATTCCAGGATCAATTGTAGTTCCGGGGACTAGCGCTATTGCCTCTACTAAAAGAATTGATTTTTTAGATGAATTGGAATTCGACCCGAACCACCTAGAAGATGTAGACGAATTAGACTTAAACTTAGATACCGAAATTTCTACCGCTGGAAGTGCTAACATAGAGCATGATGAAGTGGATACAGAAGAGGAATATGAGTTTATGGATGATTTTTCAGACAACGAAAACTACGATAACGACGAGTATTAATCTTGGAAAAGCCCCTATTGGTATGTATTGTTGGGCCAACAGCTATCGGAAAAACGGATGTTGCCATTTCGTTAGCACAACAATTTACCACCGAAATTGTATCGGCTGATAGCCGCCAATTTTTCAAGGAAATGACCATTGGTACGGCTAAGCCATTGCCAGAAGAATTAGCCGCCGTTCCTCATCACTTCATTAATTCGCATAGCATTACCGAACCTTTTTCGGTTGGCGATTTTGAGAAAGCCGGACTTTTACTTCTAGAAAAATTATTTAAAAAGCATGCTATTGTGTTTTTAGTGGGTGGCTCGGGGCTTTATGTGCAAGCCATTACCCAAGGGTTTGACAACTTACCCAAAGCACCGCCCGAAATTAGAGCAGAGCTAAACAAACAGTTAACCGAAGAAGGTATTGAGCGTTTACAAAAGCGTTTAGAAGCGCTTGACCCGACATATTATGCCGAAGTAGATATCTGTAATCCCCAACGACTAATACGAGCGCTGGAAGTATGCATTAGCACCGGGCAGACTTTCTCGTCTTACAGATCGCATGCAGCAAACGAACGGCTCTTTGAGGTGCTCACCATTGGTTTAAACACCGAACGTTCACAACTCTACACCCAGATTAATAAACGGGTAGACAATATGATGGAGCTAGGGTTACTAGCCGAAGTAGAAACACTACTGCCCTACCGCGATTTAAATGCCTTACAAACGGTAGGCTACCAAGAACTTTTCAATTTTTTCGGTGGTATAAAATCACTAGATAAAGCCGTGGAAGAAATTAAACAAAATACACGCCACTTTGCCAAAAGACAATTAACCTGGTTCAGAAAAAATACCAAAACCCATTGGTTTGAACCTCAACAGATAGCAGAAATAAGCGCTTTAATCGCCAATAAGCTTAAGAGCTAAGCTTGTGCGGTTGGGCCACCAAAATTCATGGGGAAAGCAGGTGGCTCTTCATTAATCTTGATGTGACCATTTACGGCTTCAAATTTTTCTACATTATCTGCTAAGGCACTTAAAAAACGTTTAGCATGTTCTGGGGTTAATACAATTCTCGATTTCACCTTAGCTTTTGGAATGCCGGGCATAACCAGAATAAAATCTAACACAAACTCGGTGTTAGAATGGGTAATAATAGCCAAATTAGAATATACCCCTTCAGCAATATCTTCTGTTAATTCAATATTTAATTGGTGTTCGTTTTGCTCTTCCATACCTTAAAAATAAGAAATTAAAATAGAATCCATAAAAAAAGCCTCCCCGAAAACGAGGAGGCTTAACTATTATGAAGATGATTAAACTTCTTCGGTTAATGCTTCTTGTTTACTAGCTAACAATTTGTCGTATTCTTCTTGTGAACCTACAATAATGCGCTCATAGTTACGTAAGCCGGTACCTGAAGGAATCAAGTGACCTACAATTACGTTTTCTTTTAAACCCAATAAACGGTCTACTTTTCCGCTGATAGCTGCCTCGTTTAATACTTTGGTAGTTTCTTGGAAAGATGCTGCCGAGAAGAACGATTTAGTACCTAAGGAAGCACGCGTAATACCTTGCAAAATAGAGCTAGAAGTAGCCGGAATTGCTTCGCGAACTTCTACCAACTTAGCATCCTGACGTTTTAAGCTCGAATTTTCTTCTCTTAACTTACGTAGGGTTACAATCTGACCAGGTTTTAGATTTTGTGAATCACCAGCTTCGGTTATTACACGTTTGTCTAACATACTGTCGTTTTCTTCCATAAAGTCCCAACGATCTACCGCTTCGTTTTCTAAGAATCGAGTATCTCCTGGATCCTCGATCCACACTTTCTGCATCATCTGGTGAACAATGGTTTCAAAGTGTTTATCGTTGATTTTTACCCCTTGTAAACGGTAAACCTCTTGAATACCATTTACTAAGTATTCTTGAACCGCTGCAGGACCTTTAATCGCTAAGATATCGGCAGGAGAAATAGAACCATCAGACAATGGCATACCTGCTTTTACAAAGTCGTTATCTTGTACCAAGATGTGTTTAGACAATGGAACCAGGTACTTTTTCAATTGACCATCTTTCGATTCAATAGACATTTCTCGGTTACCACGTTTCACACCACCTAAAGTTACTACGCCATCAATTTCGGTTACAACAGCTGGGTTAGATGGGTTACGTGCTTCGAATAATTCGGTTACACGTGGTAAACCACCGGTAATATCTCGGGTTTTTCCGGTTGAACGTGGAATTTTTACCAAGATTTGGCCAGTTTTCACTTCTTCACCTTCCTCAATTGCAATGTGGGCACCTACTGGGATATTGTACCCTCTTAATAGATTTCCTTTTTTATCGGTTACTTGAATAGACGGGTTTTTCGTTTTATCACGAGTATCAATAATTACTTTTTCACGGTGACCGGTTTGCTCATCAGATTCTTCACGGAAGGTAATACCTTCTATAATAGCATCGAATGCAATTTTACCAGCTAATTCTGAAATGATTACCGCATTGTATGGATCCCATGAACAAATACGATCGCCTTTTTTCAATTTAGCGCCTTCTTTTACAAATAAATGTGCACCGTATGGAATGTTATTACTTACAATTACTTTGTTGGTACCTGGTTCAACAATACGGAATTCGCCTGAACGACCCAATACCACTTCTACCTTGCCTTCTTCAGTATCTAGGCTTACAGTTCTGATGTTTTCGAACTCAATAACACCTTCAAACTTGGCGTTAATTTGAGATTCGGCCGCAATGTTAGAGGCCGTACCACCCACGTGGAATGTACGTAACGTTAATTGTGTACCTGGCTCACCAATAGACTGAGCTGCAATTACACCCACTGCCTCACCCATTTGTACACGTTTACCGGTTGAAAGGTTACGTCCGTAGCAAAGGGCACATACACCACGTTTGCTTTCGCAGGTTAATACCGAACGAATTTCGATACCTTCTAGTGGTGAATTTTCGATATTTTGACCAATTTCCTCGGTAATATCTTGCCCGGCAGAAACTAATAATTCGCCAGTTAATGGGTTGCTTACATCGTGTAAAGAGGTACGTCCCAAAATACGATCGTATAATGGCTCTACAATATCCTCGTTATCTTTTAAGGCTGTAGTATACATACCTCTTAACGTTCCGCAATCTACATCGCCAACAATCATATCTTGGGCAACATCATGTAAACGACGAGTTAAGTAACCCGCATCCGCCGTTTTTAATGCTGTATCGGCCAAACCTTTACGGGCACCGTGGGTAGAGATAAAGTATTCTAATACCGATAAACCTTCTTTAAAGTTTGATAAAATAGGGTTTTCGATAATCTCACCACCTGAACCTGATTTTTGAGGTTTTGCCATCAATCCACGCATACCGCAAAGTTGACGAATCTGCTCTTTAGAACCACGTGCACCAGAATCTAACATCATGTAAACCGAGTTAAATCCTTGGTTATCGTTAGACAAAACATCCATTACGTTTGCCGTTAAACGGTTGTTAATACGTGTCCAGATATCGATAATTTGGTTGTAACGTTCGTTATTGGTAATGAATCCCATGTTGTAGTTATTCATTACTTCTTCTACTTCTTTGGTAGCCTTTTCAATAAGTTGTACTTTCTCGGCAGGGATATTAATATCTTGTAGGTTGAATGACAAGCCTCCTTGGAAAGCCATTTTGAAACCTAATTCTTTAATCTCATCTAAGAATTGCGCTGCACGAGCCATACCGGTATTTTTAACTACTTCACCGATAATATCACGTAAAGATTTTTTAGTTAATAGTTCGTTGATATAGCCTACTTCTGCAGGCACCATTTGGTTAAATAGTACACGACCAACCGTAGTTTCAATTAATTTATTTACAATCGTTCCATCTGCTTCTTTTACATTGGCTTTCACCTTAATAAATGCATGCAGATCAATTTGTTTCTCGTTGTAAGCAATAATTACCTCTTCGGCTGAGTAGAAAGACAGGTCTTGGCCTTTTACCACACGGGTTTCGTCTGTTTTACGGCCTTTAGTTGTATAATATAAGCCCAAAACCATATCCTGTGAAGGAACAGTAATTGGCGTACCATTTGCAGGGTTTAAGATATTGTGCGAAGCCAACATCAACATTTGGGCTTCCAAAATTGCGGCATTACCTAAAGGTAAATGCACAGCCATTTGGTCACCATCAAAATCGGCGTTGAAAGCCGTACACACTAATGGGTGCAATTGAATAGCCTTACCTTCTACTAATTTTGGTTGGAAAGCTTGAATACCTAGTCTGTGTAAGGTTGGAGCACGGTTTAATAATACCGGATGACCTTTTAATACGTTTTCTAAAATATCCCAAACAATTGGATCTTTACGATCAACAATCTTTTTAGCTGATTTTACGGTTTTAACCACACCTCTTTCAATCATCTTGCGAATAACGAATGGTTTGTATAACTCAGCGGCCATATCTTTTGGTAAACCACACTCATGCAATTTCAAGTTCGGGCCTACAACAATTACCGAACGTGCAGAATAATCGACACGTTTACCTAGTAAGTTCTGACGGAAACGACCTTGTTTACCTTTTAAAATATCTGAAAGTGATTTTAAAGCACGATTACCTTCGGTTTTAACGGCGTTTACTTTACGTGAGTTATCAAATAACGAATCTACAGCTTCCTGTAACATACGTTTTTCGTTACGTAGAATTACTTCCGGCGCTTTAATCTCGATTAATCGTTTTAAACGGTTGTTTCTGATGATAACTCTACGGTACAAGTCATTCAAATCGGAAGTTGCGAAACGACCACCATCAAGCGGTACTAACGGGCGCAATTCTGGTGGAATAACTGGTATAACTTTAAGAATCATCCATTCAGGAC
>CAMCMG010000037.1:0-12804 GCA_945875895.1 Sphingobacterium thalpophilum
AGTATATTTTTTTCTTGAAGCGATAATTGTTATTTTTTTAGCCCTCATAGAGTTAAAAGTGGCTAATCACCTTACGTTACAAGTAAAATCAAAAAAGTCTTAGATGATTTAAAATGAGTCTGATTCAAAAAATACAATCTAACAAGAATAAATTGTTATTCATGCAATATTTATTGTTTTTCAATAAATTTATTACCTTTGTCATTAAATTTAATGAAAGTCAATAATGAATACTCAAAATTCTAAGGCACTTGAAAGAAGCTCAACCCTGTTCTTAAAGTTAATTCTCTTGGTTTTAAGTATTGGAGTCTTGGTTCTCTGTGGATTCTTACTTTATCAAATTACCCAATCGGATTCTTTAGATTATTACCGTCCAATATTGATTGGTGTAGTTATTTCAACTATTCCGTTACTATATATTTTTTATCAAGCTTTTAATTTATTAAATAATATTGATAAGAATTTATCATTAACCGACTCGTCAGTTAATTCTTTACGAATTATAAAAGTATGTTCATTTCTAATAAGTTTAACGTATTTGATTGGTTCGCCATTTATTTTCAATGTTGCCGAACGAGATGATGCTCCGGGAGTCGTCCTAATTAATCTCATTTTAATTGTAGGCCCCTTGTCTGTTGGAGTATTTGCATACATCTTACAGAAACTTTTAATTAATGCAATTGGATATAAATCCGAAAACGAGTTAACCATATAATCTATGGAAATTATTGTGAATCTTGATGTAGTAATGGCACAAAGAAAAATGTCATTAAATGAATTATCCGAGAAAGTAGGGATATCCCTGTCTAATCTTTCAATATTAAAGACCGGTAAAGCAAAAGCAATTCGATTTTCAACATTAGCTACATTGTGTGAAGTCCTAGATTGTCAGCCGGCAGATATATTAGAATATAAGAAATAGGTGTAAAAAATAGATACTATGATGAATACAAAATGGGGTGTTTTCTCCCCCTTATTATTGTTGCTGTTACCCTTGATAGGTATGTTTGTTTCAAATGAAGTCAATTGGAGTTTTTTTGACTTCATTGTTATGGGTATTCTTATTCTTTCCTTGAGTTTTGGTATTAAGCAAGTTTTAAAGACAACAAAAAATATAAAATATCGAATTTTTATAATTGGGATAATTTTAATTCTATTTTTATTAATATGGGCCGAGTTGGCCGTAGGTATTTTTGGAACTCCTTTTGCAGGTAGTTGAGTAGAAAATAGCGTACTGTTGTAGTATTTAACATAAGCAAATAAAGCATATTAGCCGTTTAAATGCTTCATTTACACCCAAAACGCACCAGTTCAGATCTTATTTTGGTTAATGGAAAATTTCTAGAAAGAAAATTTTAACTTTGCACGAAATTACACGCACCCACCAAAAATATGCTAAATCCAATCAAAGTATCGGTATTAATGACTGTTTTTAATACCCATTTTTCGTACACTAAAAGAGCAATTGATTCGGTCTTAAAACAAGATTTCCAAGATTTTGAACTCATTATTATTGACGATGGCAGCAAGGAAAATAACCGGGAATCTTTGCTGGAGTATGTAGAAAAAAACGAAGACAAAATCAGCTATATCCGACACAGCAATCGCGGTCAATCTGAATCAATCAATCGCGGTGTTTTATATAGTTTGGGTGAATACATTACCATTATTGATAGCGACGACGAATATAAACCGAACCATTTGAGCAGTTGCTTAAGAGAAATAGAGGACTTGGATTTAATTTGCTCAACCTCAGAAACCATAGTAGATACCGACAACGATTATTATGTGCCAGACAAAAACGACCTAAGTAAACTCATTCACTTAGATGAAGTTACCCTGTTTGGAACTTTATTCGGCAGAAAAAAAGTATTTACCAGCATTGATTTTAAAACGGGCTTTGCAGCCGATGCCGATTTTTACGAACAAGCTACCAACCTGTTTCGTGTACAAAAATTAGACTTGCGCACCTATGTGTATCACCGAAATATTCCGAATAGTATTTGTGCAACAATCAAAAAAAATAATTTAATCAACGCTTAAACATGGCTGTTGAATGGCCTCTTTTTCCGCCAAATACCAATTTGGTAATGGCCTGTCACATTACTGGTGTGCACGATGTGAACCGAAATACCACACTTGCCCACGACTCCTACGAATTGGTTAAAGATTGGGCGGAATCCATTAGTGCAGCAAATTTACAAGGCCTTATTTTTCATACTAATTTCTCCGAAGCCACGTGTAAATCGTTCGGAAATGAAAACATTTCGTTCGTTAAAATCGCGTACGATCCCCAATTCAATCCCAATGTATTTCGTTATTTTGTTTACCGAGATTTTTTACAGCAGCACCTTCAACACATCAAGGGAATTTTTAGCACCGATATTAGCGATGTGGTGCTTGTGAACAATCCATTTACGGATACGCTGTTTAGTGAAAATCCCAATGCTCTTTTTTGTGGCGACGAACCCAAATCGCTGAACAACGAGTGGATGATTGCTCATGCTGAACATTTACGGAAAAACATACCCGATTATGCAGCTTATGAACGTGCTTTTGGAAAGGAGACTTTGCTGAACTGTGGAATTATTGGAGGTTCTGCTCCCTTGTTTTTTGATTTTTTACAACAGCTTTGTGCCATTCACCAACAGGCTAATCGCGATAACCAAACCGCATACACCGGCGACATGGGTGCATTCAATTATTTACTACGCACAAAGTTCAACCAGCAAGTCATTCATGGTGAACCAGTAAATACGGTTTTTAAACAGTATGAAACCGATCGAACCGATTGCTGGTTCAGGCACAAATAATATTTTATTATTGTATAAACACTTCGAGCCGTTTTAGTCATCTTTGTTTTACCGCTATTTTTTCAATTTAATTAAGAGGGTTAGGGGCCAAAACACTTTGCTGTGTCATCCCTTTTTCAAATAATGAAACACACCCACCTGCATACAATTTTCTGCAAATTTTGTGCTAAATTTGGGCCAAACAACGGATACAACTTTTACTAAAATATGGAAAACAATACAGAAGCAAAATGCCCATTTGGATACGGTGAGAGTGCACCTCGTCACACTACAGCAGGCGCACTATCCAATGCAAATTGGTGGCCTAATCACCTAAACCTAAAAATTTTAAATCAAAATTCTCCTCTAATAAACCCTTTTGGCGAAAGCTTCAATTATGCCAAAGAGTTTAAGAGTTTAGATCTAGATGCACTTAAAAAAGATCTTTTTGCCTTAATGACCGATTCGCAAGATTGGTGGCCGGCAGATTATGGTCATTATGGTCCATTTTTCATTCGTATGGCTTGGCACAGTGCAGGTACCTACCGAGTAACCGATGGTCGTGGAGGTGCAGGTGCCGGAACTCTCCGTTTTGCTCCTTTAAATAGCTGGCCCGATAACGGCAACTTAGATAAAGCCCGCCGCTTGCTTTGGCCAATTAAACAAAAATATGGCCGTAAAATTTCTTGGGCCGATTTAATGATATTGACAGGAAACTGTGCTTTAGAATCTATGGGATTTGAAACCTTTGGTTTTGCCGGTGGCCGCGAAGATGTATGGGAACCCGAAGGAGATGTGTATTGGGGACCTGAATCACAATGGTTGGACGATAAACGCTATACTGGCGATCGCCAATTGCAAAACCCATTGGGTGCCGTTCAAATGGGATTGATATATGTTAATCCGGAAGGCCCTAATGGCAATCCAGATCCTTTGGCCTCTGCTAGAGATATTCGCGAAACTTTTGCCCGTATGGCCATGAACGACGAAGAAACCGTTGCCCTTGTAGCTGGTGGACACACTTTTGGTAAAGCCCACGGTGCTGGAGATCCAGCCCTAGTTGGTCCCGAGCCAGAAGGTGCACCCATTGAAACACAAGGTTTTGGTTGGATAAATAGTTTCGGTACAGGTAAAGGAGTTCACACTACTACCAGCGGTATAGAAGGCGCTTGGACCCCAACGCCAATTGAGTGGGATAATAGTTATTACGATACTTTGTTTGGTTACGATTGGGAATTGACAAAAAGTCCTGCCGGAGCCCAACAATGGAAGCCAAAAGATGGTGCAGGTGTTAATGTACCCGATGCCCACGATGCGTCTAAAAAGCATGCGCCCATGATGACCACTGCCGATATGGCTTTGAGAATGGACCCGGCTTATGAAAAAATCTCTAAACGCTTCCACCAAAACTCTGCAGAATTTGCCGATGCTTTTGCTAAAGCATGGTTTAAATTAACCCATCGTGATATGGGTCCAATTGCTCGTTATTTGGGCAAAGAGGTTCCAACCGAAACCTTAATTTGGCAAGACCCTATTCCTGCAATTGATTATAAAGTAATTGATGCGCAAGATATTGCTAGCCTTAAAACGCAAATTTTAAACTCGGGTTTAAGTATCTCTCAATTGGTAAGTACTGCTTGGGCATCAGCCTCTACTTTCCGTGGCTCTGATAAACGTGGCGGTGCCAATGGTGCTCGTATTCGTTTAGCTCCTCAAAATACATGGGAAGTCAATCAGCCTGCTAAATTGGCAACTGTATTGAGTGCTTTAGAAACTATTCAAAAAGCATTTAATAGCCAAGCTGCTGGAGGCAAACAAGTTTCCGTGGCTGATTTAATCGTTTTGGGCGGTTGTGCAGCGGTAGAAGCAGCGGCTAAAAAAGCCGGACACACTATTACCGTATCGTTTACACCTGGTCGCACCGATGCTAGCCAAGAACAAACCGATGTAGAATCTGTAGCCTACTTAGAGTCTAAAGCAGATGGTTTCCGCAATTTTGTTGCGGCTGGTGAAGTTATTCCGGCTGAAGAGTTATTATTAGATAAAGCGCAATTGTTAACCCTCAACGCAACCGAAATGTCTGTTTTAGTTGCAGGTATGCGTGTATTGGGTGCCAATGCCTACGGTGCGCAACACGGCGTGTTTACCAAAAATATGGAAACACTAAGCAACGATTTCTTTGTGAACTTATTAGATATGAACACCAAATGGGAAGCCTCATCAGCCTCTCAAAATGAGTTTGTTGGTCGCGATCGTACTACCGGCGATATCAAATGGACCGCTACCCGTGCCGATTTAATTTTTGGTTCTAACTCTCAATTGCGTGCCTTGGCAGAAGCCTATGCTTGTGCCGATTCGAGCGAAAAATTTGTGCACGATTTTGCAGCAGCTTTTTCAAAAGTAATGAACCTAGATCGTTTCGATATAGGTTAATATACACCTAATACTAAGTTAAATGCGGCCCGGTATTACCGGGCCGCCTTTTTTTATTTAAAAATTTATCTATTTGAGTTTTATTTGTAGTTTAGAATATTAATCACCAAAAAAAACAAAAAAAATGAAAAAACTCGTATTCTTATGTTTAGTCGGGTTATCTCTTGCTTCATGTACAAACGAAAGTGCAAAGCAAGCACAAACTGAAGCCGACAATCTTAAATTTTATGGCCGTGTTTGGGATGTGGTTGCAAACGAAGGTCGCACAAACATTTTAGATACAGCCTTCGCTGATGATGTTGTATTGCTTCACACCAAGCCCGAAACAAAGGGTAAAGATGCCGCAAAAGCCTACTATAGCAATTATGTAACCGGTTTTTCTGATCGTAAATTTACAGTTGTTGAAAGCTTTGCAAAGGGCGAAAAATTAGTAAAGTACTGGCGCTTTACAGGTACGCATACTGGCGTATTTTTTGGCATCCCGGCTACTGGTAAAAAAGTTGATGTTATTGGCTGTACCATTGCCAAAATTGTTGATGGCAAAATTACCGAAGAGCGTGATTTTTTTGATAATTTAGAATTTCTACAACAAATAGCCTTAATTCCACGCTAATAAAAAAAGAGTAAAAAGCAAAGTGAAATCAGCGTTAAAAAAGTATTTGCTTTTTACATTTTAGCTCCTATATTTGTTGCATGACATTTACAAATCCGCAAAGCATAAATTGGTGGCGCTCTCCTTTAAACAGGGTGGGCACACTTGCTAGGATTTTGTGGCGTTAAGCGCCAATTATATATTCGAGAAGGGTCTACCGGTGTTAACGGGTGGACCCTTCGTCGTTTAACGACATCCTCTTTCGAATCCCGTTTTCATCCACAAACACATTTTTTTAAAAAATTAACTCATAGCTAGAGATGAAAATTTATTTGACCAAAGAAGAAATGCCTACGCATTATTACAACATTGTTGCCGATATGGTAAACAAACCTTTACCACCCTTACACCCTCAAACCAAGCAGCCGGTGGGGCCTCAAGATTTAGCCCCTTTATTTCCTATGGAATTGATTAAGCAAGAAGTAAGCACCGAGCCCTATATCGAAATTCCGGAGCCGGTAAGAGAGGTATACGCCATTTACAGACCAAGCCCCTTGGTACGAGCCGAGCGCTTAGAAAAAGCCTTGGGAACTACTGCTAAAATTTTTTATAAATACGAAGGAGGCAGCCCCAGCGGATCGCACAAAACCAATACGGCTATTGCCCAAGCTTATTACAATAAACAAGAAGGGGTAAAAAAAATAGTAACCGAAACCGGTGCCGGACAATGGGGTACCGCTTTAAGTTTTGCTTGCGCTCAGTTCGATTTAGAATGCGAAGTGTTTATGGTTCGTGGTAGTTTTGACCAAAAGCCCTACCGTAAATCTATTATGGAAACCTTTGGCGCTAGTGTTCATCCATCGCCAAGTACTTTAACCGAAGTCGGAAAATCTAATTTGGCAAAAGACCCTAAATCGCTCGGTTCTTTGGGCATTGCCATTAGCGAAGCAGTAGAAGTTGCAGCACAAGACGAAAATGCGCATTACGCCTTAGGTAGCGTGCTTAACCACGTATTGTTACACCAAACCATTATTGGCCAAGAAGCGCAGACTCAATTCGAAAAAGTAGGACTTTATCCCGATGTGGTAATCGCTCCATTGGGTGGTGGCTCTAACTTTGCTGGCATTGCTTTTCCTTTTTTAGGCGAAATGCTCAGAGGCGGTCGTAAAATACGTGCTGTAGCCGTAGAACCAGCTTCGTGCCCTAAATTAACCCGTGGCGTATTTGGCTACGATTTTGGCGATAGTGTTGGCTATACGCCTTTATTGCCCATGTATAGTTTAGGCCACGATTTTATGCCCCCGGGTTTACATGCCGGTGGTTTGCGTTATCATGGAGCAAGTGCCCTGTGCAGTCAGCTGTTAAAAGATGACTTGATTGAAGCCGTGGCCATACAGCAATTGGAGTGTTTTAGGGCAGGCTTATTATTTGCCAAAGCCGAAGGTATATTGCCTGCACCGGAAGCCAACCACGCTGTAGCCCAAGTGATTCGGGAAGCAAACGAAGCTACGGCTAAGGGTGAAGAACGGGTAATTTTATTCAACTTATGCGGCCATGGCCATTTCGATTTATCGGCTTACGATGATTTTATTCAAGGCAAATTACAAGATCACGTGCTCGACGAAGCAGCGTTAAAAGAAAGTGTCCTCGGGGTACTAGCGATTTAAAACAAAAAGCCTCCCGAATTTCGGGAGGCTTTTTTGTAGGGCAACATAAATAGATTTAGTAAAGAGTTAATACAAATTTAATAGTTCGCTTATATTAATTTAATGTTCAACCATTTTATTTGTAAAAAACAAATAAAATGAAAAGAACTATACTAATCTTCACATTTTTGGCTGCATTAGCAGCTTGTAAAAAAGAATCGAACGTAGTTGAGCCCCAGCCCCTTGAAAATACGCTCAACGAAGATGTTGCCTCTTACTTCGAAATTGCCTCAATTAGCCTCGGAGGTTCGGGTGCGGCAGAAATTTCCACTTTTGACCCCATTACCAAACGTTTATTTTCAGTTAATAATAGCACGGTTAATAAAATTGATGTGATTGATATTAGCGACCCATCGAATGTTCGATTGATTCATTCTATCAGTATGACTCCATACGGCGGATACGTAAATAGTGTAGCTGTGAAAGATGGAAAATTAGCTGCGGCTATTGAGGCAACTACTAAACAAAGTGCGGGTAAGGTTGTAGTATTTAATACCACAACTTATGCCCAAGAGGCTGTAATTACCGTTGGCGCGTTACCCGATATGGTTACGTTTAGTCCAGATGGGAAGTATATTCTTACTGCCAATGAAGGTGAACCTAACAATGATTATACAGATGACCCAGAAGGTACTGTTTCCATCATTAAGGTATCCGATTACTCAGTTCTAACCATCAATTTTAGTGCATTTGAGTCACAAAGAACAATGTTAGCAAGCCAAGGCTTTCGCATATTTGGAGTGGGTACAAATTTCGTAAAAGATATTGAACCGGAATATATTACTGTTTCTGATGATTCCAAAACAGCTTACGTTACTTTACAAGAAAATAACGGTATAGCTGAAATTGATATCGCAACAGCTACCATAAAAAAAATTATGCCGCTTGGCTTTAAAGATTATTCTTTAGCAAGTAACGCCATCGATCCGAGTGATCAAGATAGTAGAATTGATTTCTTTACCCAGTCGAAGGTATTTGGTATTTATATGCCCGATGCGATTTCATTTTTCCGCTACAATGGTACGCCATATTTATTTACCGCTAATGAAGGTGATGCAAGAGAATATACCGGCACACCAGGGTTAAATGAAATGCAGCGTGTAGGTTCAAGTACCTTAGATCCAACTGCTTTTCCAACTGCAACAACAGTTAAATTAACTGCGAATTTGGGCAGGTTAAATATTACAAAGACATTAGGCGATACCGATGCTGATGGTGATTTTGATGCACTATATTCTTTAGGTGCTCGTTCATTTAGCGTATGGAATGCCAATACAGGTGCACAGGTGTACGATAGTAAAAATGAATTGGACATTAAGGCTAAAGATTTAGGCATATATGACGATGGAAGAAGCGATGATAAAAGTGTAGAGCCAGAATCCATTGCCATTGGCCGTGTGGGAAACAAGTATATTGCCATTGTTGGTTTAGAACGTGCAGATGCCTTTGCAATTTATGATATCACCAATCCAACTGCTCCTCAATTTGTTAAAATGATAAGAACTGGCGATGCGCCAGAAGGAATATTATTTATACCTGCATCTCAAAGTCCTATTGCGCAAAGCTTAATTGTAGTAAGTAGTGAGAATGATGGAGTTGTAAAAATTTACAAAGCCTACAAATTATAATTTAGTTAAGATCAACTTTTTAAAAGCATCAGCCCATGGGCTGATGCTTTTTTAGTTAGCAACTTTTCGGCTAAAAGTGCTTGGTAGCGATCCGATGAGGTAAAGCAATATGAAGCCTATACCCACAAACTTGGTGGTGGCAATACTTGCCGTAGCGCATATCGAGCCTGCCGAATAATGCCCCATCATACTGCTGAGCATCAACAAATTTTCAATACTATCTAGTGCGGCAGCTAGGTAGGCCACAGCAATTAGTTTGGTGCCAACCTGTTGTAACCAGTTCAGACGATGCTTAGAAATCGTAATTTTTAGCGATTGAATAAAGAAAAAAGTATAAGCCGGGATAAACAGAAAATCTAACCCAATATTCAGTAACAGATCCTTATGGTTCCATACTGCTAAAATGTGTTGAACTTGACTTATGCTGCTTGCTAACTCTAGCGATACAATGCCCAGTGGTGTAAAATCGGTTTTAAAACCAGCAGCCTGCGTTTGCATAATCAGTGCTGTAGCCAAGGCGCTTAGCAAGCTGAGTATCCATTTTGTTTTTGTGGGCATGGTTTGTGACTCTACTATAATACCTGCAATACGTGTTGTAAATCGCCACCAGAATCGATTAATACGAGGTTTGTACCATCAATATCCATTCAGTATATCCTGTTTATAGTCACGTTGGTTTTGTTTCCCCCAACAAAAACTTTTTGACCATCTGGTGAAACAACAATGCCGGCTAAGTAAAAATTATCTGGAAGCGTTGGAATGTTGATTTTAGTTTTACCCGTACCATCGTAATTACATTTCCATAACTCTGGAGCCCCATTGATGCTTTTCACGTATGTTATAATGCCTAAATTACGGCTGGGGGTATCGGCTTGTGCGCTAGCCTCTTTGTTACAGCTCAAACTTACCACAGAAAGTCCGGCAGAAAGTAAAAATAATGCGATTAAAGAATAGGTAATTCGTTTCATAAGAATTGGTTTTAGTCAATCTAAATTAAAAAATTAATTCAATTTCATCTACAATCTGGCAAATACCGTACTTTTGCAGCATGAGTACCGTACAAGTGGGCTTGGTGCAGATGACTTGCACCGCCAGCAAAGAAGAAAACTTACGTAAAGCCATCGAAAAAACACGAGAGGCGGCCTCAAAAGGCGCTCAAATAGTGTGTTTACAAGAATTATTTACCTCTTTGTATTTCTGCGATGAAGAAAATTACGATAATTTTTCCTTGGCTGAAACCATTCCCGGTCCCTCTACCGATAGCTTAGGCGCTTTAGCCAAAGAATTGGGTGTGGTAATAATTGCTTCATTGTTTGAAAAACGTGCGCAAGGTTTGTACCACAATACCACCGCCGTATTAGATGCCGATGGTGCGTATTTGGGTAAATACCGTAAAATGCACATTCCCGATGATCCGGCCTATTACGAGAAATTTTATTTCACTCCTGGAGATTTAGGCTACAAAATATTTAAAACCAAATTTGCCACCCTTGGTGTGCTCATTTGTTGGGATCAATGGTACCCCGAAGCGGCTCGTATTACAGCCCTAATGGGTGCCGAAATTTTGTTTTATCCGACTGCAATTGGTTGGGCTACTTCGCAAAACGAAACCACCAATACCGAACAATACAATGCGTGGCAAACCATACAACGTAGCCACTCGGTGGCCAATGGTGTACACGTGGTGAGCGTAAACAGGGTAGGTTTTGAACAAGATGGAGCTATGAAATTCTGGGGAGGTTCTTTTGTGAGCAATCCCTTTGGTAGCATTTTATACCAAGCTTCTCACGATGAGGAAGAAGTACACGTACAAGCCATCGATTTGAAAAAAACCGACGAATACCGTACACATTGGCCATTTTTGAGAGATCGCCGTATCGATTCGTACCAGCCCATTACCCAACGTTTTATCGACGAAGATTAATGAGTTTTGCTGCTACACCTAAATCTTTAGGCTACCGTTTCCCGGCCGAATTTGAACAACACGAAGCTACATGGTTGAGTTGGCCACACAAAGAAGCTAGCTGGCCCGGCAAACTCGATGTCATTTATCCCTATTATGCTCAGTTCGTAAAATATCTTGCCGAAAGCGAAAAAGTACGTATCAATGTTACTAATGAAGCGATGAAAAATTTTGCTTTAGGGCATCTGAGCGCTGCAGGTGTAAACTTAGCACAAGTAGCCTTCTTTTTTCACCCTACAAACGATGCGTGGTGTCGCGATCATGGCCCGGCATTTTTGGTAAATCCTGAAGCCGAGCAGAAAAAAGTGATTGTAGATTGGGGCTATAATGCCTGGGGCGACAAATATCCACCCTTCGATTTAGACGATGTGATCCCCACACTAATTGGCAAAGCATTCAACATTCCAGTATTTCATCCGTGCATTGTGATGGAAGGTGGCTCGGTTGAATTTAACGGAGCCGGAACGCTATTAACTTCCACCGCTTGTTTACTCAATCCAAATCGGAACCCTCACCTTAACCAAGAACAAATTGAGGAATACCTCCGAAATTTTTATGGGGTAGACCAAATTTTATGGGTAGATGAAGGTGTAGTTGGCGACGATACCGATGGACATATTGACGATACCGTTCGTTTTGTGAATGAAAACACGGTGCTCACCGTAGTGGAGGAAAACCAGGCCGACGAAAACTACGAGTTACTTCAGCATAATTTAAAACAATTAAAGGCCATGCGTTTGCTAAATGGCCAAGCTTTAAATATTATCGAGTTGCCCATGCCCAATGCAGTGGTTTACGACGATCAGCGTTTGCCGGCTTCTTATGCCAATTTTTATATTGCCAATACTTCGGTAATTGTGCCTACATTCCGTTGTGCAAAAGATGAAAAAGCCTTGCAAATTATTCAATCGTGTTTCCCAACTCGTAAGGTTATTGGCATAGATTCTACCGAAATTATTTGGGGCCTGGGTAGTTTCCATTGCCTGAGTCAACAAGAACCTATTTGTTAGTGTAATTAACTAATATTAATGCTAATTAAATGGCCAATTCCGTAGGTAATTGCAGCGGCTGCTAGTCCAAATAAAACCTGCCTAAAGCCTGAGTACCATGCGTTTTTACCAGTGAACAAGGTGATGGCGGCGCCAATTATAAACAAACCTAAAGAACTGCCTGCAACGCTAAAAGCGATTGCAGTGAATCCTGTAGTAAAGAAAAATGGCAATACGGGTATAATGGCTCCAATGGTAAACAGCAGGAAAGAATAAATGGCAGCTTCGGTTGCCGAGCCTTGAAGTTCGTCGGCATTAATTCCCAATTCCTCTTTTACTAAAATTTCGTGTGCATGGGTTTTATCTTTCATTACTTCTGTGGCCATGGCATGGGCCTGCTTTTCTTCAATGCCCTTGGTCATGTAAATTAGGGCTAATTCTTGGCGTTCACCTTCGGGGTGCGTTTCTAGCTCCTCCATTTCAATCTCCATCTGATTTTCGTAAAGTTCTTGCGAACTTTTTACCGAAATCCATTCTCCGAGCGACATGGATAATGCTCCTGCTAGCATGCCCGCCAAACCTGCAATTAGTACACCCGAGCCACCTGCAGTTGCACCTGCAATGCCCATAACCAAACTAAAGTTAGATACCAAGCCATCGTTACCACCTAATACGGCAGCTCGAATGGCATTGCCACCTAC
>CAMCMG010000038.1:0-12351 GCA_945875895.1 Sphingobacterium thalpophilum
AATACTAGGTTACGAACGGCATCGTATTGTACATCGTGGAAATATTTTTTTGCCAAGAACTTGGTAACATCGTCTAAACCTTCGCCTAAAGAAGCAATAAATGCTTTTTCAATCTCCGAAAATTTCTCTGAACGTTCGTTTTTAGCAGAAGCTGATTTAGCTATGGCATATACTTTATCGTAAGTATCGGCAAAAGCACGTTCGCGTAATTCCGGATTGCTGTTTTCATGGCAATATTCACGCTTAGTAGTTTTACCTACCATTTCAGCTAATTCGCGTTGTGCTTGCACTTGTATTTTAATGGCTTTGTGAGCAAATTCAATGGCTTCTACCATTTCAGCTTCCGAAATTTCTTTACACTCACCCTCTACCATGCCAATATCGTTGTATGAACCGGCTACGATAAATTCTAATGTTGCACGTTCTAAATCGCTCATTAATGGGTTAATAACTAATTTACCATCAATTTTAGCTACACGTACTTCAGAAATAGGTCCGTTAAACGGAATATCTGAAACAGCCAAGGCTGCTGATGCGGCTAAACCAGCCAAAGCATCGGGCATAATATCTTTATCGGCAGAGATCAAAGAGATCATTACTTGCGTATCTGCGTGATAATCTTCTGGAAACATAGGGCGCAATGCACGGTCTACCAAACGAGAAATTAATACTTCGTAATCTGATAAACGGGCCTCACGACGTAAGAAACCACCTGGTATACGACCAGTAGCGGCATATTTTTCTTGATAATCTACAGAAAGTGGTAAGAAATCTACCCCTTCTTTTGCAGTTTGAGACGAAACTACTGTTGCTAAAAGCATAGTATCGCCCATTTTTACGACTACCGAACCATCGGCTTGTTTGGCTAATTTGCCAGTTTCAATTTCGATCATGCGGCCGTCGCCAATGTCGAATGTTTTTTTAATTGGATTCATGTTGTTTTAATTGTGCTATACTTTTCCTCTTTTGAGTATAGCGATATGTAGTTTTTGTTTGTTACAAATCAAAAAAAGCCACCCCCTAATGAGATGGCTTTTCGCTTAGGGTTAAGAATTACTTAATAATATCTCTTAACTCCAATGCTTTAATAATGGCACGATACCTGTTGATATCTTTTTTGTATAAATAAGCCAAAATTGCTCTACGCTTACCTACCAATTTTTGTAGGGATAATTGAGTAGAAAAATCTTTTTTGTTGGTTTTTAAATGACCGGTTAAGTGCGCAATACGTGCTGTAAATAAAGCTACTTGACCTTCGGCTGTACCTGTATCGGTAGCACTTTTACCGTGTTTAGCAAAAATTTTTGCTTTGAATTCGTTACTTAAATACATTCTTGAATAATATTAAAGCGTTAAAAATTTAATTAGTTGCCGCAAAGGTAGGGTTTAGCTTTGGTTTATACAAGCAATTTTAGCTTAAATCTGGTTGATATAAAATATTTAGCATCTTTGCTGTATGAGTGAACAGCCTTTGTACAGTAGTTTTACGAGCGAATTTAAAGTACGTCCCGACGATATTGACATGTTTAATCACGTGCACAACAGTACCTATTTTGATTACGTGTTGGCTGCACGTTACGAACAAATGGAACGCTTTTACGGCATGTCAATGGAGGAATTTATGTCAAAAGGCTATGGCTGGGTAGTACGTACCGCTTTTGTAGACTACAAGCGCCCATTGGGCCTTGGCGACGAATTCGCTGTAAAAACGGGTATAGAAACAATTAACAACAAAGGTTGTAAAGTGAAATTTGAGATTGTAAACAAAAAAACGAACAAAATAAGCTGCGATGGCTGGTTCGATTATGTGATGATTGATCTAAAAACGGGAATGGGCATGCGCATTACCGAAGAAATGATAGAAAAATACTCTATTTAAAACTGTTTATTAGAGTACTACCTCTAACAACTCTGTATAAAAATCTTGCACGCTACGCCCTGTAGCCCTCACTTGCTGCGGAATAATACTATTTTCTGATTGACCAGGCACTGTATTAATTTCTATGAAGTAGAAATTTCCACTACCTTCTTCTAAAATATAATCGATACGCACTACGCCCCTACAATTTAGATTATTATAGACAGTTCTAACTACAGCTTCTACCCTAACCTTTTCTTCTTCTGTCATGCGGCCGGGGGTAATTTCTTCGGAAACGCCGGGGGTATATTTGGCTTCAAAATCGAAGAACTCTTTTGAAGAAATGATTTCGGTAGCAGGCAGCACCTGAATGCCGTTTCTACCCAGATATACTCCAATGGTAAACTCTCTACCTTTAATAAACTCTTCTACCAATACTTGCGTATCTTCTTTAAAAGCAGCTGTAAGGGCTTGGGGCAATGCTGCTGTGGCATTCACTTTGCTCATACCAATACTACTACCACCATTATTTGGTTTTACAAAATAGGACAACTTTAAACTCTGCTCGATAATAGTGGCATTTTCTTCCTTATCAGCAAAAAATTGGCACGATTTAGCCACATATAAATCAGGGATATCGGCCACAATGGCTTTGGTATAACCCTTATTCATACTAATAGCAGAGGTAAGAGCATCGCAACTGGTATAGGGAATGTTTAGCATATCAAAATAGCCTTGTAGCTTACCATCTTCGCCTGGTGAACCGTGGAGACCGACAAATACTGCATCAAAAAGAACTTTTTTACCTGCTATTGATAAACTAAAATCATTTTTATCAACCTCAATTGCTTGCCCATTGGCCTCATAATACCACGATTTAGAACTAATGATAATTTTATAAACCTCAAACTTGGAAGCATCTAAATTCTGCTCAATTTGGGCGGCACTTTTTAAAGAAATAACAGATTCGCCAGTGAATCCTCCGGTAATAAGGGCAATGGTTTTCTTCATATGTTCAAATATAAGGTAAAATTGCGAAGCTATTTAGCAAGATTAAACTTCCTATTTCCTTATTTTTCGATTAAATTTGAAATCAAATTAGCGTATACTGAAAAACACATGGGCAATTTCTTCGGCTATTTAACCACCAAAACGTTTCGTACTAATTTATACTGGGCCTTAGCTGTGTTTGTTGCTTTTCTGCTCATTACCTTTTATAGCTTACGTTTTTACACCCACCACGGCGAAGGTGTTGCGGTACCCAAATTAAAAGGATTACCTATTGAAAGTGCCATACAGGTTTTAGAATCGAAAGGCTTTAGATACCAAATAGATTCGGTATACCAGCCCAACCAGGCTGCTGGTATTGTTATTGAACAAGATCCGGACCCAAATACCAATGTAAAATTTAATAGAACCATTTATTTAACGGTAATAACCCGCCTATCGCCCATTGTGCGCTTTCCCGATGTAAGTAATAAAACCTATTTAGAAGCCGAGGCTACCTTGAGTAATTTCGGGTTAAAAGTGGGCGATACCACCTATGTTTCGGATGTGGCTAAAGATGTAGTGTTGCAGTTTTTATTTAGAGGCAGAGCCCTACAAGCTGGCGACGAAATTCCGAAAGGTTCTGTCGTAAATTTAGTGCTTGGCGATGGCTTAGGTGCTAGTGAGGTTGATATTCCGGATTTGGTTGGCTTAACACTCGGCGAAGCCCGAATGGCATTATCGGGTTCCTCATTAAAGATAGGTATAATCAGCTTCCAAGGTTCTTCAAGAGATACTATCAACTTAAAAATTAGTAAACAAAGTCCAGCTCTTAGCGATTCGTTAAGCAAAGTTCCCATTGGCAGTCGTGTTGATTTAGTTCTCGGAGGTAATTAATGAACAGGATTTCTGCAAGCGAATTACACGCAAAACTAATAGCGGGGCAAACTCCTATTTTGCTTGATGTACGAGAGAAATTAGAATTTCACACCTTTAATATTGGTGGAGAAAACATTCCTTTGGGCAACTTAATACAGGGTATAGACGACCTAGAAATTGATCTTGAAGAAGAAATTGTAGTGATTTGCCAACGAGGCATACGAAGTTTAACGGCTTGCAGTGTTTTGGAGGCAGCCGGATTTAAAAATGTACTTAATTTACATGACGGCCTATTGGGCTGGCAAAAACATGTTCAACGCAGCTAAAATATGAGCAAAAAAACAAGCAAAATGAAATTGAGTATAAAGCTAGTGCTAACTTTTGGCGCATTTATTCTTTTTATTGGAGGCATAACCACTGGTAAATATGTTTGGAGATTTATTGGTGGCAACGTAACAGATAAAGCCGCTTACCTATATATTCCTACCGGATCGAGCTATACTAACCTACTAGATATCATAAAAGAACAAGAACTATTAAAAGACACGGCCAGCTTTACATGGGCTGCCGAGAAAATGAACTTCGGTAAAAAAATTAAACCCGGTAAATACCGTCTATCAGCGGGCATGAGCAACCGACGCTTAATTAATATGTTAAAATCGGGTAACCAAGAACCCGTTACCCTGTATTTTCAAAACATCCGATTAAAAGAAAACTTTGTGGTCATGGTTTCAAAAAAACTAGAAGCCGATAGTAATTCTTTAAGTACACTGCTCAATTCTGCAGAATTTGTAGATGCCTATGGTTTTACCCCCGATAACGTGTACACCGTTTTTATCCCAAATAGTTATGAATTTTATTGGAATACCGATGCAAAGACGTTTTTTACGAAAATGTTTGAGAATTACCAACAATTCTGGAACAAGGAACGTTTGGCAAAAGCCAAAAAACTAAATCTGACTACCCCTGAAGTAAGTATTTTAGCCTCTATTGTAGATTCAGAAGCTTTAGTAGACCTCGAAATGCCCATAATTGCCGGCTTGTATTTAAATAGATTAAATAAGGGAATCAAATTAGAGGCCGACCCTACCGTTATTTTTGCCAACACTGATTTTACCATACGCCGTGTATTGAACAAACACTTGCGTAAAGATTCTCCGTACAACACCTATATACACACCGGTTTACCTCCGGGGCCTATTACTATGCCAAGTATTGCCGCTATTGATGCTGTTTTAAATCCAAAAACGCACAACTATATTTACATGTGTGCCAAAGAAGATTTCTCTGGAACGCATAATTTTGCCAGTAATTTAGGCGAACACCTGGCTAATGCCAAACGATTTCAGCAGGCCCTTAACGACAGAAATATAAAGAAATAATGCTCATCCATTCTACTAAAATACGAGTACGCTACGGCGAAACAGACCAAATGGGCTATATGTACTACGGCAACTACGCCCAATTTTACGAGGTAGGGCGTGTAGAATTACTCCGTAGCCTAGGCATGACTTACGAATATATGGAGGCCTCGGGCATTATGATGCCTGTATTAGAACTTAAATGCAAATACATTAAACCAGCACTGTACGACCAAGAAATAACCGTAAAAGTGATTATTGAAAAAATGCCGGGCATACGAATTCACTTCAACTATGAGTTATATAATGAGCAAGAAGAGCTCATTAATGTAGGTGAAACTACTCTTGTTTTTGTAGATATGGTAAAAAATAAGCCCTGTCTTCCCTCTGAAGAATTTTTGAACAAAGTAAAGCCGTTTTTTAATTAATGAACACTATACACCGTTGGCTTTTGCGCTTTAAACCTTACTTCCTTTTTATAGAATGGACGAAGGTAGTGATGTTACCCGGCTTTAAGCCATTGCCTTTGTATACGGTTGCAGGTTTTTTTTTCAAAGAGTTAGGAAAAGAATCGCTCGTAAATAAAGCATCTGCTCTAGCCTATACTTTTATGCTGGCTATTTTTCCAGGGATCATCTTTTTATTTACGCTTATACCTTATATACCGATTTCCGATTTCCAAGAGCAGCTTCTCGGTTTAATGCAAATGGTATTGCCTAAAAACGCATTCTTAGCCGTACAAACAACCCTCGAAGATATTATACGCAACCAAAATGCAAAATTACTTTCATTTGGTTTCTTTTTAGCCTTGTTTTTTTCTACCAATGGCGTACACAAACTCATGATAGCCTTTAACAAAGCCTCATTGGTAAACGAAAACAGATCGTGGTGGAAACAGCGTATCGTAGCTACTATCCTTACCTTTATGATAGTTTTTGCCCTCATTTTCGGGCTAGGTGTTATTGCCTTCGGCGAATACTTAGCTGGCTTAATGCGTACCAAATTGGGTATAAACAGATATTTCTTAATTTTAGTGGTAGAATTAGCCCGATGGACTACGCTTACTGGGCTCTATTTTATAACCATTTCTATGGTTTATAAATACGGTCCGGCTACCCGCAAAAAATGGAAATTTTTTAGCCCCGGATCTTGGCTAGCTACCGTATTAGCCATACTAACATTTGTAGGTTTCGCCTATTACATCAACAATTTCAGTACCTACAATAAACTATATGGCTCCATTGGTACACTCATTGTTATGATGATTTGGATGTACATCAATTCGCTTATTATTCTTATTGGATTTGAATTAAATGCCAGCATAGAACTTTCTAAAAGAAGTTTACGTTTGGTGAAACCCCAATTATTACGATTTAGAAAAAACCTGGGCTTAAAGAATCAACCCAAATAATTCTACAGCATGCTGAAAAAATAAAATATATTTTCGATTTGGTACAATTTTACCAAACGCTAGGTAGTTATATGGGATATAATCTAAAACAAAATAACTATGGAAGCCATAAAATCTCCCAACTCAAGGTACCAAAAAAAACTTAGAAGTTTACGTTTAAAAGAATTAAGACTGTTGCTAAAATTCACCCAGAAAGACATGGCAAAAATTTTAAACATTACACAAGTAGGCTATTTTAGAATGGAAAACGCCGACAATGACATTACCGTTGATAAAATCCAATGTTTATCCAAAGAATTTGGCTTGTCTCCTACTTGGTTGGTTTGTGGTATCGGTTCTATGTTTGAGCCGAAAATTAAAACTCAAAAAATTTATAACGACTACCTTATCGATGAAATAGGGCTTGAAATTAAACGAAAAGAACTGGCCTAAAAACTCTGAATCTTGTCATAAAATATTCAAATTCTAACTTAAATTATATTGGATAAAAAAGACTAGTTATACTTGCAGGTGTATGACCAGCACTCAATTTATTCAACAAGAAATTGCCGAATTAAGGCAACAGTTAGTAAACCATCTGGTTTACAAGAGAATTAACTCTAGGAACGATTTACGCATATTTATGCAGCACCATGTATTTGCTGTATGGGATTTCATGTCGCTTTTAAAAGCATTGCAATCCAATCTTACCTGTGTAAAAAGTCCTTGGCTGCCCGTAGGTACTCCAGCTACCCGCTTTTTAATTAATGAAATTGTGGTTGGCGAAGAAAGCGATATTGACCAAGATGGTAATCACATTAGTCATTTTGAACTTTATTTAAATGCGATGCAGCAAGCCGGTGCTGAAACCTCAGCAATAAACCGTCTGATTGAATATATTATAAATGGTTTATCTATAACAGATGCACTAAATCAATTAGATATTGATGAAAGTATTAAAAACTTTGTACGCTACACCTTTAGGGTAATTAAAGAAAATAAACCCCACGTTCAAGCAGCAGTATTTACTTTTGGTCGCGAAGATTTAATTCCAGATATGTTTATTGCTTTGGTACAAGACATCAATATCAAAACTGATAACGAAGCGGCAATTTTTCAGTATTATTTAGAACGACATATAGAAGTTGATGGTGACCACCATAGCCATTTGGCTATTGCTATGACCGAGAATTTAATTGCTGCCGATGAAGGTAAAAAAGCAGAAGCATTAGAAGCCGTTAAACTCGGATTAATGTACAGAATTGGCCTTTGGGATGGTGTTATGCTTGCATTAGAAAAACAAGCTGAACTTGCCTAATCTATTTACGTATATTTAAAATAAAAAATATGCCTTCATTTGATATTGTGAGTAAAGTAGATGGCCAAACTCTAGATAACGCCATTAATACTGCCAAAAAGGAAATCTTAAATCGCTATGATTTTAATGGGTCAAACAGCAGCGTAGATTTAGACAAAAAGACCAATACGGTGCTCATTGTTACCGAAGACGATATGCGGTTAAAAGCCATTCAAGATGCTATTATTTCTAGAATGGTAAAACAGCAAATCGATCCGGCTTGCCTAGATATGGGAAAAGAGCACTATGCATCGGGCAATATGATTCGTAAAGAAATTAAAATTAAAGAAGGAATAGATAAAGAAACTGCCAAAAAATTGGTTAAAAACATAAAAGATAGTGGCATAAAAGTGCAAGCTTCTATCATGGATGACCAATTGCGTGTACAAGGCAAGAAATTAGATGATTTACAGGCGGTAATTTCTCTTTGCCGTGGCCAAGATTTTGGACAACCCCTGCAGTTTATTAATATGCGGAACTAAACCGTTTTGACATCTTTGGCATTGAAACCATCAATGTCTGAGATATAGCCATTGCTCACCAAGAAATCGAATAAAGGTTTTGCTTCCGGAGAAACCGGCATGTTCTGGGTCGTAATAATTTGATTATTGGTCTTATCTAAATACGGATAAGCATATAACTTTACATTTTTACAAAACAAATCACTCACATAAGCCAATAATTCATCGGTGTAATTTTCGCCATACTCCTCGGCAGTAAAAATGTGTTTTAAATTAGAGATGTTGGTAGAAATACCCACGCTATGCGGACTGCAACGGCTTAAATACTGTGCTAATTTATGATTACGAGTATAGTTTGAAACAATTACATGATTACCGGTAGCACATAAAGCCTCTGCCCTACTTGCAAAAGCAACTAAATCTGCAGCACTTACCTCTTTAGAGCTGTCTAACAGATTGGTCATTAACACTTCTATTAAGACGATTACCTGCTCATCTTTTACATTTTGAGAAAGTTTAAATTGAGCTACGGCAGTATTTAATAATTCGAAATTGGGATTAGACTTTTGCCCAAATTTGGTACGTAAAATCATCACATCCTTTTTGTACAACACGTCTTTGCTTTGGCAAGCTTCGGCATTTGGATTAAAAATAGCTGCACTAGAAAATCCTTTAGCAATTAAATAGAGGTTTACTAGACGGTCATCTGCATCTTTAAAAGCCGGGCCATGTAGACTTACCATATCAATTTCTACCGATCCTTGAGCCAAATTATCGGCTAAAGATTCTATCATGGTTTGAATATCTTGATGGTGAAAATATGCAGCATACACCAAATTTACCCCCAATACACCCAGTACGTGTTGTTGCAAGCTAGCATCGCTATCTAACAAACGCACGTGAAAAACAATATCGTTGGCTTGGCCATTGGGTTCTGTTTGAAAACGGAGGCCTAACCAACCATGCGGATCGTTACTTTTACTAAAATTTAAGGTGGTTACCGTATCGGCAAAGGCAAAAAAAGTTTTAGAAGCATATTCTGTGCCATTTAAACGCTCAGTTAATAGCTCAAACTCGTGGCTAAGCATTTTATCTAACCTCGATTTGCTTACATAACGACCATTTTCTTCGCTACCGTAAATAGAATTACTAAACACCATATCATAGGCCGACATGGTTTTTGCGATGGTTCCGGATGCGGCACCCGCCGTAAAAAAATTACGAGCTACCTCTTGCCCTGCACCAATTTCGGCAAAGGTTCCGTAAATATTCGGATCGAGGTTAATTTTTAATGCTTTACGCTTTGTTTCTAGTAATTCACGGGCCATAGCTCAAAAATAACCATCCCAAGCCGTATTTTAAAATATTTTACCGGGATTGAGTATTCCATGTGGATCAAAAACCCGTTTAATTTGGCGCATGATGTTTAAATGCACTTCCGAGAATTTAAGATGCATGTATTCTTTTTGCACCAAACCTATGCCGTGCTCTCCAGAAAGTGTTCCGCCTAAAGAAACTGTTAATTCAAAAATTTCGGCAATGCCCTTTTTTAATTTATACTGCCAATCTTCATCGCTCATGTTGCCTTTTATAATATTCACATGTAAATTTCCATCGCCTGCATGTCCATAACAAATAGATTCGAAACCATAAACAAGACCAATACGTTTAATTCCTGCTATCAATTGAGGCAAAGCCGCTCTTGGAACTACCGTATCTTCTTCTTTATATACCGAATTTGCTTTAACCGAAACGGCCATGGCTCTGCGCATACGCCACAGTTCTTCTTTCTGCGAAGTAGTGTCGGCAAAAAGAACTTCTAAACAGTGATACTGTTCTAAAACAGCATTCAGTTGTTCGCCCGTTTCATACAAAGCATCTAAAGAAGGTCCATCAAGCTCAATTAATAAAAGTGCAGCAACTTGATCTTTTAAATCAAATACCACTCCATCATTTTTCATCACCCACTCCACTCCTTTCCGCTCCATAAACTCTACAGCCGAGGGCGTAATGCCCGCTCTAAAAATAGCAGAAACCGCTTCACAAGCATGTTCATTTGATGTAAAAGAAGCTAACAACAATACGTTTTGGGTAGGTTTTGGAATCAGTTTTACTACTATTTCGGTTACAATGCCTAAAGTACCCTCAGAGCCAATAAACAATTGAGTAAGGTTATAGCCCGAGGCAAATTTGAGCGTATTGGCACCGGTCCATATAATTTCTCCTGTAGGCAATACCACTTTTAAATTCAAAATATACTCTCTAATAGTGCCGTATTTTACCACTCTGGGGCCACCACTGCCATGCGCTACGTTGCCTCCTAAAAAACAGGAGCCTTTGCTTGAAGGATCTACTGGGTAATACAAACCCTTTTCCTCCACCGCATTCATAAACACTTCAGTTATTACCCCCGATTGTACACGAGCTTGTAAATTTTGCTCATCAATCTCTAAAATGGAATTAAAACGCTCCATAGATAACAGCAACCCACCGTAAATGGGCAAAGCAGCTCCACTCAAGCCCGTTCCGGCACCTCGGGGAGTGAGCGGCACCTGATACTGATTGCACCATTTAAGCACTTGAGATATCTCCTCGGCGGTCTGCGGTTTTACCACCACCTCGGGAAAATAGGTTAAATCCTCCGTTTCATCTTGGGCATAAGGGGCCAATTCAGACTGTTGAGTAAGCACAAAGGCTTCGCCCATTAAATTATTGAGCTGGCTTATAAATTCTGAAGTAACTGGACTATAGCTCAGACTCATGCGGTATGTATTAAACTCACTTCTGCATAGGCTACTTCACCAGCTAAAGGCGGATGGGCTTTCCGTATGCTAACTTCTACACGAGTTAAGGCAGGAAAAGTGCTAATCACCCTGTTGAGTATATGCTGAGCAGGTGTTTCAATTAATTTACTAGTTTTCTGCATTTCTTCTTTGGCCATAGCAAATAAGTGTTCGTAATTCAGGGTATCGGCTAATTGATCCGTAGCGGCACCAGCTGCCGGTAGGCTTAGTATTATATCCACATAAAAAACACCGCCAATTTGCTGCTCTTCCGGATAGTAGCCGTGGTAGGCATAAAATCGAACATCTCGTAAAGCAACTGTTTTTAGTACCGAACTCATTCAACAAAAATAGACGAATAGAGATAATTATTCGTTTTTTTGAGATATAAAATTCGCTTTTACCTATTTTTGATAAACGGAAACTAATCAACCTGAAAAATGCATAGCCTCTCCTCAAAAAAAGATTTGTTTGAAGCACCCGATTATTATGTAGTGGATGACTTACTGAACGATGAACAACGCTTGATTCGCGATAGTGTGCGTAGCTGGGTGAAAAAAGAACTAAGCCCTATTATAGAGGAATATGCTCAAAAGGCAGAGTTCCCGAAACATTTAATCAAAGGCTTAGGCGAAATTGGTGTATTCGGTCCCACTATTCCGGTTGAATACGGCGGAGCTGGCTTAGATTATATTTCCTATGGCTTAATGATGCAGGAATTGGAACGTGGCGATTCAGGCATTCGCTCTACCGCTTCCGTACAGGGCTCATTGGTCATGTACCCCATTTACGCTTTTGGATCGGAGGAACAGCGGAAAAAGTATTTACCAAAATTAGCCGCCGGCGAATGGATGGGCTGTTTTGGCTTAACTGAACCTGATTTTGGTTCGAACCCTGCCGGTATGGTTACGCACTTTACGGATGCCGGCGATCACGTTATTTTAAATGGCGCTAAGTTGTGGATTTCTAATGCTCCTTTTGCAGATATTGCTGTAGTATGGGCCAAAAATGAAGAAGGTGACATTAAAGGTTTAATTGTTGAGCGTGGTATGGAAGGTTTCTCAACGCCCGAAACGCATAATAAATGGAGTTTACGAGCATCGGCTACCGGCGAATTGGTGTTTGATAATGTAAAAGTACCCAAAGAAAATATTTTACCAAATGTAAAAGGCTTAAAAGGCCCTTTAAGTTGCTTAAATCAGGCCCGTTTTGGCATAGCATGGGGCGCATTGGGTGCCGCCATGGATTGTTACGATACGGCTTTGCGTTATTCAA
>CAMCMG010000039.1:0-12043 GCA_945875895.1 Sphingobacterium thalpophilum
AAGCCATATATTTTTTTCAGATTCAAACAAAAGTGTTTGCTTTAAAAAAAGCCGCACACACCCATCAAAACAAATAATTAAACATGTTAGTAAGTATAATAACGGTTTGCTACAACAGAGCGCATACTATAGAACATACAATTAAAAGTGTGTTGGAACAAGATTACCCTAATATAGAGTACATTATTATTGATGGAAACTCAAGCGATGGTAGCCAAAACATTATTTCGAAGTACAAAGAACAATTGGCCTATTACCTTTCTGAACCAGATGCAGGAATGTACCATGCACTAAATAAAGGCATCAGTCAAGCAAAGGGAGAAATTATTGGGCTTATGCACTCCGACGATGAATTTTACGATTCGGGCGTGGTAAGCAGCATCGTGAATCAGTTTATTCAAAACCCGCATGTGGAGGGTATTTATGGCAATGGCCAGTATATACAAAACAACGCCAAAAAAAAACTTGTACGCAACCGAATTGGCGGGGAATTTTCTATACAAAAAATTAAAAAAGGATGGCTTCCCTTACACCCAACCGTTTACCTAAAAAAATCAGTATATCAAACTTTTAAAACATATGATACGCAATATTCCATCGCTGCAGATACTGATTTTTTACTCCGAATACTGTTTAAACATAAAATAAATATTATTTATTTAAATAGATACATCGTTAAAATGAAAATTGGGGGCCTTAGTACCAACCCAAAAACAATATTGAAGGTGCTTAACGAAGATTTCGCCATTTATAAAAAAAATGGTTTAAGGCCCATTACAACCGTTTTGCAAAAAAAATGGCTTGCTCTACAACAATACTTAACAAAAATTTAACATACATGTGGGTTAATACACACTTACGAATCGATTGTATTTTATAATTTTGAATAATATTGTATTTTAGTAACTATTTTTTTTCATGAAACTATTTGGTAAAATTTCACGCGTATTTTGCATTATACTTTGCTTGCAAGCCCCCGAAGTACTAGCAAACGATGTAGTTATTTTTAACATTCAAACCCAAGTAGATACAACAAAGCAAAAACATAAATTTTTAAAAAGTATAAGCCCTAAAGCACTCTACATAGGGGCTAAAAATATGCTTCAAAAAACAGATGCATTTTTAGCTAAGCACGAGGTTTCAATTGGCCCATCTGGAAGTTTTAATACCCTACAAGACGTTTATATTTACGATATGGGTGTGCAATTGGGTTTTAAAATAAAAAAGGGACTTCGGCTTAATTTAGATGCTACCTACCGCAGCGATTTTCAGGCAGCTTACATCATGCACTGGGGGTCAGTTCCCATAGATGTAACAATGAACAATCGTTCTACTGTTTTTTCTAGCCAATTCGATTGGTTTCCCCTTCATGCTGCCACTACTTGGCGCCCGTTAAAATCTCTAAAAATATTAGCCGGTACCCGTTGGGTTTCTAATCCGAATTATGCCTCTACTGCTTCGCTACACGAGCCTTTAATTTTTGGCGAATACGTGTTTGAACAGGAAGAAATAGGCTCGGTGCGCACACAAATTAATACAAAAAAATTTCAGCCCTACTTTGGCTTGGGCATAGACCCAACCAATAACCGAAAAAGAGTAAACCTAGGTATACAGGGAGGCATACTTTATCAAGGTAAACCAACCGTAAACATGCAAGCCAATAACATGGTGAGAGCCACCGTAGAAAATGCTCCTGTTCTGGAAAAAGAATTGGCATCATTTCAGTTTATTCCCTTTTTTAAAGTTTTTACGCACATAAATTTCTAGTAATTTTGCATCAAACGTTATGAAAAATCTAAGAGCATCGTCTTTCCATTTCTGGATTAGTTTATCGCTTGTATGCCTATTTATTACCTGCAAAAAACCCTTTGATAAGATGAGGCTCATTTTATCGCCTATTGCGTTAGAGCACGTAATTAATGTACAAATTGTAAACGGAAATGCCGATTTAAGCTATACGAGACTTTATCCCTCAAACCCCGTATTAACTTTGCGTGGCGATGCCGTTGAGCGTGGTTTAATTTGCACCACCGAAGGTAAAAAACTAAGCACAAACCCAGGTGCCTTGGTGGTGGTAAACAATACAACCAATTTAGCTGTAACGCCCTCCATAACTATCAGTAATCAAGCCCCACTTACCTTTACCATAACTGCAGAGGCCGAAGGCTTTTTATCCAATACTAAACTCATTACCATTAGAGCGTTAGATAGTTTACAGTACATTACCATTCCGCTTTTGGAAGTAGCAAAATTGCCCGAAGGAATTTCGTTTAAGGACAGAGAATACGAGTTAGCATCCGATGGAACTCCAAAAAATACAATAACTGCTACTGTGCCAAATACCGGAACCACTTCTACAGACCCTACCGCAGCAACGCTAAGTATTGGCAGCACTACCGTGTTTAGAGATGCCAACAACACGCCCATTCCTCCTACAGAACTACTAAAAATTCAACAACTTTACGTTGCACCCGAATCGGATGCGGCCATTAGAAATTTTCCTAGTGGATTAAATGGCACCAATACTACCGGTGAAGAGTTAAATTTTAACTTAGGAGCAGCTGTGGATATAAGCATGAGTATTGCCGCTAAAGAAGTAAAAACATTTTCGACCCCCGTTAGCGTAACCTTAACCCTGCCCGATGATTTAATTAACCCAAACACCCAACAAGGTATAAAAAATGGCGATATTATACCTATTTGGAGCAAAGACAACGGCTTCAGCAGCGTATGGAAAGAAGAAGGCAGTAGCACCATTTCGCAAGACGGTACTACAGGTGCGTTTAAGGCTACAATGGCCATCAGCCACTTATCTGTTTGGATGCTGGCTTACGACAAACAAGAATGTCCATCTGACCTAAAAATAATCTACAATGCGACAACATCTTATAAAAGCATTGTATACTTTAAAATAAAGTTTTTGGGTGGCACTGAACAACTTATTACCGAGAGCATAAGAGAGCTGAACAACGGCGATGAATTTACGCTAGCACTACCGGAAGGTACAAATACACGCATAGAAATGTATTCGGGTAGCACAAGCAAAGGTGAACTATTAGATAGTAAAACCCTAAGCCCTTGTCAAAGCTCGGTCACACTAACAAATAACAAAATAAGTACTTATCCAACGCTTAACTTTGATTTGGCTACCAATTGCCAAAACGGAATTTTTAGGTATTCAGGGCCAATACTCTATAAAGCCTCTACAGAATTATTATGGCAGGCCTTTACAGAAGCTATTGATGGGAAACTGACTACCAAGTTGTTAGAATTTGGCAAAGTCTACGATTTTAAAATTGTTTACAAAGGTAAAGAATATAGAAAAAGAAAGACAGTAGAACAAAGCGAATTTAGGGTACAAAGTAATGGTACTTGGGATTTTTTTGGTAAAGAAGCTACTAAACAAAATTTCTTTACGGCACCCACTAGTTGTAATTAAACCTAGCTAATTTTTTTACAAATCATGTTGTTCAGACATAGAATACTACTTAGTCTCTTAATTTTTCTACTGGATGTTATTTTCATTTCCTATTCAGGTCACCATCCGGTAGCATATAATTTATTTCATCAATTTTCTTCAAACATTTTATCTCCAACACAGTACGAAATACTCATAACATTTTGTTGGATTGTACCTGCTTTTCTTTTCGGTTTGTATAATTTAAAAAACAGTATACATACAAATCAATTTAATTACAATACACTAAAAGTGTGGTTTGTTTATACACTTACTTTCAGTATACTACACATTCGGTTAGTTGATCTAGATAATTATAATCCTTTTAGCCATGCATTGGTGCTACAGTTTTTTTATCAATTAGTGTACCTAGGTATAACTAGAATTGCACTTACAGTAATCAGACACCATTACAAAACGCTTGTAAAAACTGCAAAAAAAATTGCCTTAATTGGTTTTAATGAAACTAGTATTCAATTAGCCAGTAAGTTAGAAGACCACGAAAGCCCGTTTAATTTTTTAGGTATTTTAGATGAAAATATTCAAAGCCCAAGTACCATTCAAGAATTTGATACCCACCTAATGCACTACATTCAACAATGTAAACAATTAAATGTAAAGGAATTATACGTTGTAGCGGAGCCAATATTGCTAAAAAATTGTGAGCATTATTATAAAGTGGCTGATGAAGAATTTATACGATTGAAATTTGTGCCCGATTTTGCTACTGATTCTACCAAAAAATTTGTTGTAGCTGAGTTTAACAACTTTACAATACTAAAATCTCGATCTGAACCCCTTTTATTAATCAGAAATAGACTACAAAAAAGGGTCTTTGATATTATTTTTAGTTTAGTCGTTATTGTCTGTATTCTATCGTGGCTATACCCACTTATTGCCCTACTTATTAAACTGGAAAGTAAAGGCCCTATTATTTTCAATCAAATACGTAGTGGGCTTCAAAATTCAGAGTTTTACTGTTACAAGTTTAGAACCATGCGTAAAAATAATCAAAATGAGGCCCAACAAGTTACTGTAAAAGATACAAGGGTAACCAAAATAGGTGCTTTTTTACGAAAAACAAGTTTAGATGAACTGCCTCAATTTTTTAATGTATTACAAGGCGACATGAGTATTATAGGCCCACGGCCACACATGGTAGAACATACCCAAAAATTTAAAGAAACTACAAATAATTATATGATTAGGCATTATGCTAAGCCAGGCATTACGGGTTTGGCACAAATTTCGGGCTATCGCGGCGAAATTATTAAAAGAAAAGATATCAATAACCGGGTAAAATACGATGTGGAATACATCCAAAATTGGTCGTTTGGCTTAGACCTCAAAATATGTGCTTTAACCTGTTATCAACTTATTTTTATTCACAAAAAAGCATATTAAAATCTAGTAAATGATAAAATATTTTTTAATTGGATTAATTAGCGGATTAATTTTAATGAGCTTATTATTGGGCAACCGTATGTATGAACTGCAACGAAAATATAATTTACTAAACGCGAAACTTTATCGATTAAAAAAATTGCATAAAGAAAAAAAAAAGTGATTAAAAAATCTGTTTTTTCTTGATTCAGGGCATCTAAAAGAATCTAGTGATCTATTAACTCACAAGACTAGAATTCACGCTCATGCCAGGGCAAAAGAGCTATATAAGCTCCACAATTGCTTACAAATACAAAAAACCCTCCCAAAAAGGGAAGGTTTTTATTAGTGCGCCCACCTGGGCTCGAACCAGGGACCAAAAGATTATGAGTCTTCTACTCTAACCAACTGAGCTATAGGCGCAGTTAAAATTGAATTTTAACACTGCAATTTTACATATTTGCAGGCATATTCTAAAATCTTAGCCATGCAAAATATCAAAAATATCATCTTCGACTATGGAAATGTGATCTTTCACATCGATTTTCAACGTGCTCAAACTACTTTTGAGAATCTCGGAATAAAGAATATTGAAACTTTTTTTGCGCATAGCGGCCACCATCCTATTTTCAATCAATTTGAAATTGGGGCCATTTCTTCGGCAGAGTTTAGGCAGGCCATACGTGATATTGCCCAGCACCCGAGTATAACAGATACCGATATTGATACCGCTTGGAACAGTTTATTAATTGGCGTTCCGCCCGGAAACCACGAAGTTTTATTAAAAGCCAAAGACAAGTACCGTACTTTTTTATTGAGCAATAACAACGAAATTCATTATCAATGGATTCTAGAGTATCTGAAACGGGAATTTAATATCGATTCGAACGGGATCTTTTTTGAGAAAGATTATTATTCTCACCTGATGGGCATGCGCAAACCCAACCGCGATATTTTTGAATTTGTACTGAAGGAACATGCGCTAGATGTAAGCGAAACTTTATTTATTGACGATAGTCCGCAACACCTAAAAACAGCTGCTGAATTGGGTTTACACACCCACTTATTACTACCAAGCGAAACATTACCTGGATTTTTACAGACCTCGGGATTACTTTAAATTTTTATATTCGTACTATGGAAAAGAAACGCTTTAACTCTTTACAAGAATTTTACCCTTTTTACCTTACTGAACACAACAACGTTACCAGCAGGGTATTGCATTTTATAGGCACCGGTTTGGTCCTAGCTATAGGGGCCGCGGCTTTGTTATTTCACAACGTGCAACTGCTTATTGCGGTTCCTTTTGTGGGTTATGGCTTTGCTTGGGTGGGGCATTTTTTCTTCGAAAAAAATAAACCTGCTACGTTTAAACACCCCTTGTACAGCTTGGCCAGCGATTTTATGTTGTTTTTTGATTTATTGAGCGGCAATCAGAAGTTTAAGCCTTAGGGCCATGCAAACTTCTATAGGCCCAAATGCTACTAGCCGAAAGTAGTACGGCCCCAACTAAAAAAGGCGCACCCGGAAATTCGAAATAGGCTTGCTTGCCGGTAAAGGCAGAAAAAAGATGGGTCATGAGCAATGGACCAAAAATGGCTGTTAAACTCATCAATCCGGTTAAGGTTCCCTGCAATTCGCCTTGCTCGTTATCGGGCACTTGATTAGACATGATACCCTGCAATGCCGGGCCGGCAATACCTCCCAAAGAGTACGGAATCATAAAGGCAAACATCATCCAACTTTCGCTAGCAAAAGCAAATAATATATAACCAAAGCTGTATAAAGCCAAACCAATATACAAACTACGCTCCTGTCCTAATTTGGGAATAATAATGCGGATTAAACCGCCTTGTACCACTGCAATCGTAATTCCTACAAAACCCAAAGAATAGCCTACGAGTGCTTCAGTCCAACCAAATTTATACATGTTGTAATAGGTCCATACACTTTGCAAGGCATAGCTAGCCAAGTAAACCAATATTAAAGCACCGGCTAAGCTCAATACTTTCGGGTAGCGCTTTAACCGAGAAAGCGAAGCCCAAGCATTGGCGGTTTTAAAATTAAAGGGCCTTCTGTTTTCTTTAGTAAGCGATTCTGGGAGTATAAAATAGCCATACAAGAAATTAAGTAAAGCCAAAGCTGCAGCGGCAAAAAATGGAATTCGGGTGCCAAATTGCCCCAAAACTCCGCCCAATACGGGGCCAATAATAAAGCCCAAGCCAAAGGCAGCTCCAATAAGGCCAAAATTTTGTGCCCGCTTTTCTGGCGTAGAAACATCGGCAATATAGGCCATAGCCGTGGTCATACTTGCACCGGCAATGCCCGCAATGATACGACCAACAAATAACCAGAAAATGCTAGGTGCAAAAGCTAAAAACAAATAATCGATACCAAAACCCAATAAAGAGAGTAAGAGTACGGGGCGACGGCCGTATTTATCGCTTAAATTACCCAAAATAGGCGCAAAAATAAATTGCATAAAGGCGTAGGCAAAGGTAAGCCAGCCTCCGTACTCCGAAGCTACGCTCAAGCCTTCACCGGTGAGTTGGCCTATCAGTTTTGGCATTACGGGTATAATAATCCCCAAACCGGTAATATCAATAAGTAGGGTTAAAAAGATGAAATTTAACGCATACTTCGATTTTCCTAATTGCATATTAATTGGCTTTTCTGCGTGTGCGTTCTTTTACAATTAAGCCCAACTCTCTACCCATTTGACCGGCAATAGAGGTGTTTTCATCTGCTCTTCTAAACAAATACGGCAATACCGATTTTACCGGACCATAAGGCACATACTTGGCCACATTGTAGCCAGCATTGGCTAAATTAAAGCTTAAATTATCGCTCATACCCAATAGCTGAGAGAAAAATACATGCTTGTGTTGAGGGTCTAGCTTGTTTTTTTGTAGCAATTCGGTTAATAGTTTACAGCTATGCTCATTGTGGGTACCCGCAATAAAAGCAACATGATCTATATTTTCTAAACAGAACGCAAGCGCTGCATCGTAATCGGCATCGGTAGCTGCTTTATCTATATGAATGGGCGATGGATAGCCGAATTTTTGCGCTCTCAGGCGTTCTTTTTCCATATAAGCCCCTCGAACCAATTTGGCACCAATCTTAAATTTATCTTTTTTGGCCAGATCCGTATCGGCTTTTAAAGCGGCTAGGCTATCGGTTCTGTACAGTTGATAGGTGGTGTAAACGATAACTTCTTTTCGGTTAAACAAACGCATCATGTCTAAGGCCAAGGTATCAATGGCATCCTGAATCCAGGTTTCTTCGGCATCAATCATTACCGGAACAGCTAATTCAGATGCTCTAGAACAAATTCGTTTTACACGTTCGCATACCTTATCGTATTCGGCTTGGAGTGTTTTGTCGAGTTTTTCTTTGGCAGTTACTTTTTCTAAAAGCGCAAATCGGGCTACACCCGTAACTTTAAATACCGTGAGCGGAATGCGTGTATCGCCTTTGGCACGCTCAATGGTGCGGATAATTTCTTTGCAGGTTTCTTCAAAAACGGCTTCTTCCTCTTCGCCCTCTACCGAATAATCTAAAATGGTACCCACCTTTCCGGCAGCCAGTTGAGCAATGCTACCCTCAGCAGACGCAATAGTTTCACCACCGCAGAAATGTGCAAAAATGGTTTTTTTGATCACCCCTATAATGGGCAAACGTAATTGTAAAGCCAAATTAACCAAGGGTGGACCTATTTTAGTTAGGAAATTAATGTTGATAGCTTTAAACAACCAATAGGCACGACTAAGCTCGGCATTGGTTTTATGTTTAAAAGCAATTTCTGTATTATCAAAAGATAAAGGACTGCTGTTCGCTGAAGTATTCGTGCGCATGCAACAAAGTTACACAACTGAGGGAAATCAAAAGCATATTAATTTTAGTAAGAGGTTTCATACCTTTATCCCATGATCAATTTTAAACTAGAAGGCGAATACATTCCACTCATTCAATTGTTAAAAGCATGTAATCTGGTACAAACCGGTGGCGAAGCGCAAATTGTGGTGAGTCAAGGCGATGTATTGGTAAACGGGGAAACCGAATACCGTAAACGTTTAAAAGTGAAAATAGGCGATGTAATTGAATTTGATGGCCAAAAAATAAAAGTAGCATGAGTAAAAAAATAGCAAGTACTGGCTACGATATTTATATTGAAAACGGTTTAGCTGCTTTAGATCAGTACATCCAAGAAAATAATTTCTCTAAACTATTTTTCTTGGTAGATAGCACTACCGAAGAACTTTGCTTGCCTATTGTACTCAAAAATTTGCCCAGCGTTACAAGCTACGACATCATTACTATTGACCCCGGCGAAGAAAACAAAAACATTGATTTTTGCATTGGCATTTGGAAAATGTTATTGGATTTTGAAGCCGATCGCAACAGCCTACTCCTAAATGTAGGTGGCGGCGTAGTTACCGATATGGGCAGTTTTGCTGCAGCAACCTTTAAACGAGGCATTGCTTTTGTGCAAGTCCCCACTACCCTGCTAGCACAAGTAGATGCTTCGGTAGGTGGTAAAACTGGCATCGACATGGATGATGTAAAAAATTGCATTGGCACCTTCACGCAGCCCAAAGCCGTAATTATTGACCCCATTTTTTTTAAAACTCTTTCAGAGCGTCAATTGGTTTCTGGCTTCGCCGAAATGATTAAACACGGACTCATTGCCGATTCAGTCGAGCTCGATAACTTAAAGAAGATAACACCTAAAAACATGTCCATTGATCGGATTGAGCAATCTATCCGTATTAAAAACGAGATCGTAAAAGCCGACCCCGAAGAAAAAGGACCACGCAAAATTTTAAATTTTGGGCATACCATTGGGCATGCCATCGAAAGTTATTTTTTACAAAGCAAAAGTCCCCTTTTACATGGTGAAGCCTTGGCCATGGGCATGTATTGCGAAACCTATTTATCGCAAAAGCACCATAGCCTCACAGAAACAGAGGCTGATGATATTTTTCAGCTTTTAAAAACAATATTCCCTTTAGCGGCTATTCCCGAAGCAGCTATAAGTGACCTCTTAAACTTTATGAAACAGGATAAGAAAAACCTGGGCGACCAAATCGGCTTTGCCTTGCTCGATAACATTGGGGTATGTAGTTACAATCACTACCTCACTAGCGAAGAAATAACACAAAGTCTGCACTTTTACCAAAAAACAGTTGCATAATTCGGTTGAATTGGTAAAATAAAAACTCAAGCGATTTTTAAAGAGCAAAAAGCCAAATCAGTAAACATAACGTTAACTTTAGCTTTTTAGACGAATACCTAAAAAATGACCACGCATAACATGAAATTATCTTTAAACATTGCTCCTTTTGATTCATGGTTCCCCGGCAGCACCCAACCACGCTTAATTGCAGGCCCCTGCAGTGCCGAAACCGAAGAGCAAGTATTGGCCACAGCCCGCTTATTAGCTTCTACCGGCAAAGTGGCTGTATTAAGAGCGGGCATTTGGAAACCTCGGACCCGACCTGGAGAATTTGAAGGAATTGGCAGTATTGGGCTCGAATGGCTCAAAAAAGCCAAAGCCGAAACCGGTTTACCCACAGCTGTAGAGGTAGCCAATGCCAAACACGTAGAAGAGGCCTTGGCCGCAGGCGTAGATATGCTTTGGGTAGGAGCCCGTTCTACCGTAAACCCATTTACGGTACAAGAAATTGCCGATGCCCTAAAAGGTGTAAATGTTCCCGTATTGGTTAAAAACCCGCTAAACCCCGATTTATCGCTGTGGATTGGCGCCTTAGAACGCATCAACCAAGCCGGCATTACCAAACTAGCTGCTATTCACCGTGGATTTTCTTCTTTTGAGAAATCAGCTTTCAGAAACGAACCCATGTGGGAACTAGCCATACAGCTAAAAACCATTTGCCCCGAATTACCCATCATTAACGACCCAAGTCATATTTGCGGTAACCGCGAACTCATTCCTTATATTGCACAAAAAGCCTTGGATTTAGACATGCAGGGCTTAATGATAGAGTCGCACATAGACCCTTCGACAGCTTGGACAGATGCTAATCAACAACTTACGCCATCGGCTTTAGCCGAATTAATGGATCGCCTAACCCTGCGTAAAGCCGAGTTAAAAGATGCTGATTTTGTAGATAAATTGGCCGAGTTGCGTAAGCAAATTGATCAAATTGATGATCAAATTATCGAAAAAATGGCTGAGCGGATGGGCATTGTAGAAAAAATTGGTGCATACAAACGAGATAGTGGCGTTACCATTTTACAAGTGGTACGATGGGACGAAATAATTCACAAACGTTCCGATTTTGCCAAAGCCTTAAATTTAAACCTTCCCTTTGTAGGTAAACTATTAGAACTCATACACAACGAATCTATCCGAAAGCAAACGGAAATTATGAACCAAGAAAAAGCAAACAGCTAAACATGGCTTCTATTACGCTCTCCCATCCTAGCAAAAAAATACAGGCTAACATTACACTCACCGGTTCTAAAAGTGAAAGTAATCGGGCCCTTATTTTGCAGGCCTTAAGCCATGGGCTGGTGAGCGTAAACAATCTATCCGAAGCAGCCGATACTGTGGGCTTAAATAATATTTTAGAGGCCGTTAAAACCCAAAATTTAAAACAATTAGATGTAGGGCCAGCCGGAACAGCCATGCGCTTTTTAACGGCACTCTTAGCCACGCAGCCGGGAGAATATACACTCACCGGCAGCCAACGCATGAAAGAACGGCCTATCGGTATTTTAGTTGATGCCTTACAAAAATTAGGCGCTCACATTACTTATCTCAAAAAAGAAGGCTTTCCGCCACTCCTTATCAAAGGACCATTTGAGCAACAAGAAAACCACATTCGTATTAAAGGCGATACCAGTAGCCAATATATTTCGGCACTACTACTCATTGCCCCAATACTACCTAAAGGCTTGTGCCTAGAAATTGAAGGCGATTTAACCTCCAAACCCTATGTAGAAATGACTTTGGCCATGCTAGCGCAAAGTGGCATTCAGCATAGCTGGGATGGCAATCAGATTGGCATCGAACAACAAGAATTTAAACCAAGTACACTCGTAGTAGAGCCCGATTGGAGTGCTGCTTCCTATTGGTATGCCATAAGCGCTCTAGCCCAAGAAGCAATAGTATCCTTGCCTTATTTACAAGCATACAGCTTGCAAGGAGATAGTAAAATCACAGAATTAATGGCC
>CAMCMG010000040.1:0-11486 GCA_945875895.1 Sphingobacterium thalpophilum
CAATTTTTTCTAATTCTTGTGCTACATCAAAAGCCAAATCTTCATGCAATTTGCTTTGAATTTTCTCTACCTTAAGCACTGCTTTTACGAAGAAATTTCGGATAACTTGTGCGGTAGATTTTGCAGCCATAGAATCGCAATACGTATAGCAAAACCAGATCCACAAATCTGCTTCAAGAGCAGGGTTTTGCATGTATTTTGCATGTTTATTTAGTGCTTTTGTAATCTTTCTTAGCTTTTTAGCATCGGCATAATTTGCTCCGCTAAGCGATTTAAATACTTCTTCTAGGTCCTTTTTTAAGGCATCGGCATAGTCTTGTGGATTGCCTTGGTGAAAAAGCACAAATTCTAACAACTCTTTATTCTCTTTTTTATATCGGGCAAAACGCAAACAAATAGCCTCTAACTCTGTTTTTGAGAGTTGTTGTAGTTCTTTTTTTTGTTCTTGGAGGCTAAAAAGGTGCATGGTTTAAAGTTAAATTATTGTAGTTTTACGTTCGCTTTACACACAAAACGTATGCAAAAAAACAAACTTACCTTATTTATTTTCATCGCTTTAGTAGTAGGTATTGTAGCCGGCTACTTGCTTAATGTAAATTGGATAGGCCAATATAACGATCAAATTGCGAAAGCCGATAAACAGGCAACCAATTTAGAGGTGCAATTGGCTAAAACTACCGATACCACTTCGGTAGCTTATCTGGCCATGAAAACGGAGCGTAAAGCACAATTGACTATTCGTAAGAAAAACGAAACCATTCGAGATAAAAAACTGGAGCCTTTTACGCTTTTGAGCGATATTTTTCTCCGCTTAATAAAAATGATTGTAGCTCCTTTGGTGTTTACCACCTTGGTAGTTGGGGTAGCCAAAGTAGGCGATATTAATGCTGTAGGCCGTATTGGCGGTAAAACTATGCTTTGGTTTTTGAGCGCCACCTTGCTCTCTCTTACCTTAGGAATGATTTTGGTGAATGTCTTTCGCCCCGGCGAAACCATGAATTTGCCCTTACCCGATGCCAGTATAGATACAGGTATTCAAAAAGCCGCATTATCCTTAAAAGATTTTATTGCCCACGTATTCCCAAAAAGTTTTGCCGAAGCCATGGCGAACAACGAAATTCTACAAATTGTGGTTTTTTCGCTCTTTTTTGGTGTGGCTACCGCTGCTATTGGCGAAAAGGGAGCTATTGTGATTAAAGCCATGGATGCTTTTGCTCACGTAATTTTAAAAGTTACTGGCTATGTAATGAATTTTGCGCCATTTGCTGTATTTGGTGCCATGACAGCCATTATTGCCAAACAAGGTTTAGGTATTTTATCAACCTATGCTATTTTTATTGGCGAATTTTATTCTGGCTTACTTATATTGTGGCTCTTGCTAATTTTCATTGGCTTCTTAATTCTTAAAAAACGCATTTTCCGTTTGGTAAGCGGACTAAAAGAGCCGGTTTTGTTGGCATTTAGTACCGCAAGTAGCGAAGCAGCTTACCCTAAAACCATGCTCCAGCTAGAGCGTTTCGGCTGTAAAGACAAGATTGTAAGTTTTGTATTGCCCTTGGGTTACTCGTTTAATTTAGATGGCTCTATGATGTACATGACATTTGCTTCGCTGTTTATTGCGCAAGCTTATGGCATTCATTTGAGTTTTGAGCAACAACTTTCTATGTTGCTTATTTTAATGCTTACCAGTAAAGGTATAGCCGGTGTGCCAAGAGCTTCTTTGGTTGTTATTGCCGGTACCATTGCTACCTTTAATATTCCGGAAGCTGGTTTGGCTTTATTGATAGGGATAGACCCATTGTTGGATATGGGCCGCTCGGCAACCAATGTAGTGGGTAATAGCGTGGCCACGGCCGTTATTAGCAAGTGGGAAGGCGAATTGGGCGACCCTAAAGAATAATTATATTCCCGATGACAGACAGACAGAAAAAAATATTTTTAGCCATTTGTATTGTAGTGCCTTTTTTGGCCTACTGCTTTTATTATTATGGCATTATGATCAAAAATGCGCCCTATAAATTCACTGAAATGGAGTCTATTAGCTTAAAATATGGGCTAGGGGATAGCTTGATTAATCAGTTCGATAGCAAAACGGGTGCATACCAATACCTCAACGACAAAGATTCTTTGGTGAAAACTCAAGTAAAATTAAGTAAAGATGATTTACTGTATTTACACCGTAAGGCTGTAGAATTAGGTTTTTGGAATTTTCCGCAGAATATGCGCCTAAACCCCGACGAGCGTACAGGTAAAACAGCTCCTCATTATTATTTAGAATTTAAATATCAGCGCAAAAGCAAAATACTTGATTTTGATGCCGATTATGCCGGAAATGGAAAGCTGAAGGATGCCGCTAAAACCCTTATTGAAACGGTAAGTACCACCATTAACGATGCCGAGAATAGACAGCGGAAACGTTAAACCCTATTATTCTTTAAAAAATTGTAACAAATGCTGTGAATTCTTTTAGAGAAACCCTATATTTGCACCTCATTTAACAATAAAACCAATAAATAACCATGTACGCAATAGTAAATATAGCCGGACAGCAATTTAAAGTTGCTAAAGACCAGCATCTTTTTGTACACAGATTACAAGGAGATGAAGGCGCTAGTATTGAATTTGACAATGTATTCTTGGCTGAGGATGGCGGTAAATTTAAAGTAGGTACGCCTACGCTTAAGGGTGCGGTAGTTTCGGCTAAAATCTTGTCTCATTTAAAAGGAGATAAAGTGATTGTTTTCAAAAAGAAACGTCGTAAAGGCTACAAAAAGAAAAACGGTCACCGCCAACAATTCACCAAAATCCAGATTACTGGTATTAAATTATAAGTTTAGATTGTTCAATAGAATTGTTTTTCAATTCATAAGTAAATAAAACATGGCACATAAAAAAGGGGCTGGTAGTTCCAGAAACGGTCGCGAATCCCATAGTAAACGTTTAGGTATCAAAATTTTTGGTGGTCAATTGGCTATTGCTGGTAACATCATTGTTCGTCAGCGTGGTACACAACACCATCCAGAAAAAAATGTGGGTTTAGGTAAAGATCACACACTTTTCGCTTTAGTAGATGGTACCGTAATTTTCAGAAAACGTGCTGATAATAAATCATACGTATCTATTTTACCTGCAGAAGTACAGGTAGCTGCTCCTAGGAAAGCTGCTGCTCCTAAAGTAGCTGCTGCACCAGTTTCTGAAGTAGTTGAAACTGCTTCTGCTGTTGAGGCTGAAGCCGCTCCAACTAAGAAAGCACCTGCAGCTAAAGCACCAGCTAAAAAGGCTGCTGCTCCTAAAGCTGCTGCTGAGAAAAAAGCACCTGCTAAGAAAGCTGCTCCAAAGAAATAAGTTTTTTTATTTTTTTTTAAAGCCTCTTCGTATATCGGAGAGGCTTTTTTTATTGCTCTCTACTAACAAGTTGAGCAGCAAAACTGCGTAGGGCTTCTTTACGAGCAGCTTCCACTTGAATAGCGTCTAATTGCTTAATGGCTTTCTTTGCATAGTTTTGCATGGCAGTTTCAGCTAATTCACGCACGCCTAAACGGTTGTAGAGTTCGGTTACGGCTTTAATTTTATCTTCGGCTTGGTATCTACTAGCCTCAAGCCAATGGTTTAATTCTTCGGCATCTTTGCCTGTAGCCAATTCTTCCGCTTTTATGAGCAAATAGGTTTTTTTATTGGCTAAAATATCGCCAGCTACTTGTTTGCCAAATTTATCGGGGTTGCCGTACACATCTAAAATATCGTCTTGTATTTGGAAAGCAATCCCTAAATCTTCGCCAAAGCCTTCTAATAAATCGCTTTCGGCGGTAGATGCGCCTGCAATTAGGGCACCAATTTTTAAGGCTCCACCCAATAAAACAGCTGTTTTTAGGCGTATCATTTCAATATAATTCGTAAGTGAAACGGCGGCTTGGGTTTCAAAATTCATGTCAAACTGTTGCCCTTCGCATACGCTTACGGCTGTTTCGTTAAAAACATGCAACACCGGGCGTAGTAATTTTTCTTCTAAGCTGTTGAGCAACAAAATATAACCTTGCACCAGCATTACATCGCCAGAAAGTATCGCAATATTGGCATTCCATTTTTCGTGAACGGTTTGCTTGCCACGGCGTAGGGGAGCTTTATCCATAATATCGTCGTGCATAAGCGTGAAATTATGAAAAACTTCAACGGCCAATGCCGGGTCTATGGCTTTAGTAATATCACCTTTGAATAGTTCACAGCCCATTAATAGCAATACGGGGCGCATGCGCTTGCCACTCATAGCCATAATGTAGCTTATGGGCTCGTATAACTCGGCTGGTTGGCTGGGATATTGTTTTGCGCTCACTGCTTTTGCCAGCAGTTCTTGTAGTTCTTCAATGGTATGCATGTACTCTTTATTGGGTTACTAAAGAAAAATCAATTTGACGTTTCGATAGGTCTACTTTTTTAACTTTAATGGTTACTTTATCGCCTAATTGGTATTTGCGTTTTTTACGCTGCCCAATAATGCAATAATTTTTTTCATCTAATACATAAAAATCATCGTTAATATCACGTAAACGGATCATTCCTTCACATTTATTTTCTACTAATTCTACGTACATACCCCATTCGGTTACGCCCGAAATAATACCTTCGAATTCTTTACCCACATTGTCTTGCAGGTATTCGGCTTGTTTATATTTTACAGAAGCACGTTCGGCATCGGCTGCTCTTTTTTCCATTTGCGAAGAGTGTACACACAATTTTTCGTAGTGCTCGGCATTGGCAGTTGAGCCTTCTTCTAAATAATGAGCTAATAAACGGTGTACCATCACATCGGGGTAGCGCCTAATGGGAGAGGTAAAGTGTGTATAATATTCAAAGGCCAAGCCATAATGGCTCGATTTTTTGGTGGTATAAATGGCTTTAGCCATAGATCGTATGGCCAGTTGCGTCAATACGTTTTGCTCACCTTTTCCTTCTACATCTACCAATAAGGCATTTAATGAGAAGGCAATGGTTTTATCAGATTGGGTATTTATTTTATAGCCAAACTTGGATGCAAACTGTGCAAAGTTTAATAAAGCTTCCTCCTTTGGAGAATCGTGGGCACGGTATACAAAAGTATATTTATGTTTTCCTTGACCTTTTTTAGCCACAAACTCAGCCACTTTTCGGTTGGCTAAGAGCATGAAATCTTCAATAAGTTTATGTGCATCTTTACGCTCTTTTACATACACGCCAATGGGTTTGCCTTGCTCATCGAGTTTAAATTTTACCTCTGCCGATTCAAAACTGATGGCACCGGCTTTAAATTTACGTTCGCGTAAAATATAGGCTAGTTCGTTTAGTTTGAGTATTTCTTCGGAAAAATCAGACTGTTTTCCTTCTATGATTTCTTGGGCTTCTTCATACGCAAAGCGTTTATCGGAGTGAATTACGGTACGCCCAAACCATTCGGAATGGATGATTGCTTTTTCATCGAGCTCAAATACCGCCGAAAAACACAATTTATCTTCGTTAGGACGTAGAGAACACAATCCGTTAGAAAGGAGCTCAGGAAGCATGGGAATAACTCTATCTACCAAATACACCGAAGTACCTCTATCGTAGGCTTCTATATCTAAAGCCGAATCGGGGAGTACATAATGCGATACATCGGCAATGTGCACACCAATTTCGTAGTTTCCGTTGGGTAATTTTTGGAAAGAAATGGCATCGTCAAAATCTTTGGCATCAAACGGGTCGATGGTAAAGGTTAGTGCTTTTCTGAAATCTCGTCGTTTAGCTATTTCGGCAGCTGGTATAGTTTCGGCTATGGCTTCTGCTGCTGCTTCTACATCTTTTGGAAATGCTAAAGGGAAGCCAAAATCGGCTAAAATAGCATTCATTTCGGCATTGTTATCGCCTTGTTTTCCTAAAACGTGAATAATTTTACCGATAGGGTTTTTGGCACCTTCTGGCCATTCGCTAATGTGGGCAATGGCTTTTTCATTGTCTTTTGCCCCATTTAAATCTGATAGCGGTATAAAAATATCGTGTTGCATTTTACGGTCGTCGGGTACAAAAAATGCAAAACGATCGGATAGTTTCACAATACCAGTAAAATCCATTTTGGCACGTTCAACTATTTCTACAACTTCACCTTCTTTTTTGCGACCGCCCTTTTGTTTGGCGTACACATAAACTTGTACGGTATCTCCATGCAGCGCATTGCGCAATTTGCGTGGAGCAACGTAAATATCCGCTTCAAATTCGTCTTCGGTAATAATAAAGGCAGAACCATCGGTGGTTAAATCAACCCGACCGGTTACAAATGTTTTAAGTTCTTTTAATTGAAAACGCCCTCGTTCTGGTTCTCTCAAGGTGCCTATTCTAACTTCGTTTCGAAGTATCTCCGCAATAGTATCTCGAGCATCTGCATCGTCTAATTTAAGTTTTGCAGAAACTTGTTTCGGATTTAGGAGTTGTTGGCCTGATTTTTGGAAAATTTCTAAAATCAGTTGCGTTAAAACTTCTTTAAAATGATGGGCTTTTTTAGACATGTAAACTAAGATACCAAATTTAGGAGGTATTGGCTAATTGCTCGGGTATATTTCACGAAAAATTAACAGAAAAAGTGCATTTTAACTCACAATACTTACGCCTTCTTCTGAAATGCTAGGTAAACCCTTAAAGCGAAGTAGCAGTTGTGCGGTGGTTAATACATCTTTTTGGCAATAGGTTTGAATGCGCTGCAAATCTTGGTCTTTCCAATATACACGGTGTACGTCGCTGCCCTCCATATCATCTTTAGGACTAGGAATGCCAAAAATGGTGGCTAATAAATGTAAAGAAGTGTAGTTTTTGTAATCGCCAAACTTCCACAATTCCATAGTATCTAGGTGATTAATTTCCCATGGCTTTTTGCCGGCTATTTGCAAACAAGCAGGTATTTCTAAGCCATGTATTAGCATACGGCGGCAGAGGTAAGGGAAGTCGAACTCTTTGCCATTATGCGCACAAAGCATTACATTGACAGGTTGTTTTTTAATAATCTCGATAAAAGCGCTTAAAATCTCTTTTTCATCGTGGCCGGAAATAGATTTGATGCGAAAGCTCAATTTACCTTGGCGTTTAATATAAATGCCGAAAGAAATGCAGATAACTTTACCGAATTCGGCAAAAATACCGGCTTTTGAATAGTATTCTTCGGGTGTTTCTCCCTCTTTACGCATAAAACGGGTTTTGTGAGCCCAAAGTTCTAATAAATTAGCCGGAACTTCTGCTGCAGAAGCATATTGGGGTACCGTTTCTACATCGAGTACCAATACGTTTTTTAAATTTACTTGCTGCAGCATGGGTATAAATTTAAACTATTTTTTTAGCGATACATTTATTGTCCAATTAACACACCGGGTTTATTTACAAACGGAATACGTATTAAATTGCTTTCAACAATGCTCTCGGGCATAAATACAAACTTCTTATCGTATAAAATATTGTGTATGTAATAACTTACCCAATATTCATTTGCTAAGCCAAAAACAGCCTCATCTATGAGTTCTACAGCTACGGCAGTATGTGCTGATACGGTTCCCATAGCGTGGCGTAGGGTAGAAGTTTTTACCTCTTTGCCATGTAGCGTTCCATAGCCCTTAGCGGCAATTAATACAGTGTCAATAGCTTCGTTACGCTGGTTTAACAGGTATACTTTCCAGTTACGGCCTTCTGGGTTTTCGCTTTCGAGTACTACGGCGATAGAAATGCCTTCCACGAGCGGATGCAGAATATCTTTTTTCATAGCAGAAAAAGCTTATTTTTTCTTGGCGAAACGTTTAGCTCCACCTTTTTTAGGCTCTTTTTCGGCGGCTTCGGCTAAAACCAATATTTCGGCATAGCTAATGCTTTCAGGCGTTTTATCTTTAGGTATTTTGATATTTAGCTTGCCAAATTTGATGTAGGGCCCCCAACGTCCGTTTTCGATACGGGCATCTGGATTTTCATCAAAGGTTCTAATCAATTTATCAATGTCTTTCTGACGCTTTTCTTGGATAATTTCAATGGCTTTAGCTTCTTCGATGGTGTGTGGGTCTACTTCTTTTGGTAATGAGTAAAATGAGCCATCGTGGCGTACATATGGGCCAAATTTACCAATAGCAACCACCATATCTTTATCTTCAAACTGGCCAAGTGTTTTGGGTAATTTGAATAGTTCTAAGGCATCTTCTAAACTAATGCTTTCCATCATTTGCCCGGTACGTAAACTGGCATAACGTGGTTTTTCTTCGCCTTCGGTATCTCCAATTTGTACAAAAGGTCCAAAACGGCCAATACGTACCGAAATGGTTTTACCCGAAACTGGGTCTGTACCTAATTCGCGACCATTATTGGCCCGTTCGGCATTATCCAACGTGTTTTGTACTTCTGCATGAAAAGGGTCATAGAAATTACGCAACATGGCTGTCCAATTGGTTAAGCCTTGGGCAATATCATCAAACTCTTTCTCTACCTTGGCAGTAAAGTGAAAATCAACAATGCCTTTAAAATGTTCTACCAAGAAATCGTTTACAATGGCACCAATATCGGTAGGAAATAATTTTGATTTTTCTGCTCCGGTATTTTCTGTACGAGTTTCGCCGCTAATAGTTCCGCTTTTAAGCGTTAATACCTCGAAATTGCGGGTTCTACCTTCTCTATCTTCTTTAACCACATATCCACGGTTTTGTACCGTTGAAATGGTTGGCGCATAGGTAGAAGGTCGCCCTATACCCAATTCCTCTAATTTTTTTACCAAGCTGGCCTCGGTATATCGGGCAGGCGGACGAGAATAACGTTCTGTGGCCGTCAATTCAACGAGGTTAAGGCTTTGCCCTTTTGCCAATGGAGGCAAAATAGCGTCTTGCTTGTTATCTTCTGCGGTAATTTCGGTATCGTCTTCTTCGTCAGAAGACTCCATGTATACTTTTAAGAAACCATCAAACTTTAACACCTCACCTTGAGCAATTAGTTCTTCTTTACGGGTAGAGATACTAATTTTTGCGGTTGTTTTTTCAAATTGAGCTTCGGCCATTTGAGAGGCAATAGCTCGTTTCCAAATTAATTCGTACAAGCGTTTTTCTGAAGGATCGCCATTTAGGGTATGGACTTCAAAATAGGTTGGGCGAATGGCTTCGTGCGCTTCTTGTGCACCAGCCGATTTGGTTTTATATTTTCGTACTTGATGGTATTTTTCACCAAAAGAAGAGTTAATTTCATTGGCTGCAGCACCCAAGGCTGTTTCCGATAAGTTTACCGAATCGGTACGCATGTAGGTGATTTTACCTGCTTCGTATAGTTTTTGTGCTACCGACATGGTGCGGGCTACAGAGAAGCCCAATTTACGGCTAGCCTCTTGTTGTAGGGTAGAAGTGGTAAAGGGTGCAGAGGGACTCCGTTTGCTGGGTTTGGTTTCTAAGCTAGTAATGGTAAAAATGGCGGCTTTACAATCGATTAAAAACTGTTCCGCTTCTCCTTTTTGGCTAAAACGTTCGCCCAATTCGGCTTTAAATAATTCTTTGGCGCTATCGGTAGAAAAAATAGCCACTACTTTAAAAGTAGCTTCTGCATTAAATTGATTCACTTCACGTTCTCTATCAACAATTAAACGTACCGCAACCGATTGTACCCGGCCGGCAGATAGGGAAGGTTTTACTTTTTTCCAAAGTACGGGCGATAGTTCAAAACCCACCAAGCGGTCTAAAACCCGACGGGCTTGCTGAGCATTCACTAAATTATAATCAATGGTTCGCGGACTTTCAATGGCTTTTAAAATTGCCGGCTTGGTAATCTCGTGAAACACAATGCGTTTTGTTTTTTCTTCTTTGAGGCCAAGGGTTTCAAATAAGTGCCAAGAAATGGCTTCTCCTTCGCGGTCTTCATCGGATGCTAGCCACACCATTTCGGCTTCTTTAGCTAGTTTTTTAAGTTCACTTACTATTGCCTTTTTATCGGTTGGAACTTCATACTTTTGTTCAAAATTATGGGCGGTATCAATAGCCTCATCGGTTTTTACCAAGTCTCTGATATGTCCGTAGCTCGATTTTACTAGAAAATCTTTGCCCAGATATCCTTCGATGGTTTTGGCTTTGGCCGGTGACTCAACTATTAATAGATTTTTAGCCATTTGGTAGAAATGTAATTTGTGCAAATAAAGACATTATAATAAGGAATGCAAAATTAGGTGCTGTTTTGGACATATATTTTTTTTGGATAGCGATGTTTACATCAAAAAGCCACCACCTAATAAATCGTTGCCTTCGTAAAATACCGCCGATTGTCCTGGAGCTATGCCCGAAACGGCATGGTGAAAGTCTATTTTCAATTCATCGTCCTCTTGCACAATAGTGCTTAGGGTGCCTGCATCTTTATACCGCACCTTAGTAACGGCTTCTAACGGACTTAAAATAGAGTCATATTTCACCAAATTGAGATTTTTTACTCGTGCGCTAACCTGCTCTAATTCATTCTGAGTGCCTAACATCACCGTATTACTTTCTGGTAAAATACGGGTAACAAACATGGGTTCGCCGAGGGCAATGCCCAAACCTTTACGTTGTCCAATAGTATAATAAGGATAGCCTAAATGTTTTCCAACTACTTTCCCATTACTTAGCATGAAGTTTCCGGGCCCAATACGTTCATCTAAATCGCTCACTTTGTGTCGTAAAAAAGCCCGGTAATCGTTATCGGGCACGAAACAAATCTCGTAACTTTCCGATTTGTTAGCCAATTCTACTTGGCCCATATCTAAGGCCATTTGTTTAATTTCCGATTTGGCGAAACTCCCTAAAGGGAATTTAGTTCTAGCTAAATTTTCTTGAGTAACACCCCACAATACATAAGATTGATCTTTGTGCTCGTCTTTTCCTTTAGAAATTACATAACGCCCGCTATCTTGTATCCGAATATTGGCATAGTGGCCGGTGGCAATAAATTCACAATCGAGCTTATCGGCACGTTTTAATAAAGCTTCCCATTTAATATAAGTATTGCAGAGTACGCAGGGGTTGGGAGTGCGGCCAGCTAAGTATTCATCAACAAAATTGTCAATCACAAAATCGCCAAACTCTTCTCGGATGTCTAAAATATAGTGCGGAAAGCCGTAGCCAACAGCTAAAGATCGAGCATCGTTAATGCTATCTAAGCTACAGCAGCCCGTTTCTTTAGAAGAGCCACCGGCAGACGCATAATCCCAGGTTTTCATGGTAAGGCCAATCACTTCATAGCCCTGCTCGTGCAACATCACCGATGCTACCGAACTATCTACACCACCACTCATGGCGACTAAAATTCTGCCGTGCTTACTCATTATATGCAAATATATACCTTTTTGTGTGCTAATTGCATCTCAAAACGTCAATAGGAAGTCAATTCCTACAGCTTTAAATCGTTAAATACGTTATCATCTTAAATAAGCGTTAGCTATTTATTAACTTCATGAAAAAATATGAAAACAATCTACAGTATTTTATTTGCCTTAAGCCTACTGCTATGCACAA
>CAMCMG010000041.1:0-10430 GCA_945875895.1 Sphingobacterium thalpophilum
CCGTATGTTCCGGAAGTATATTGGCAATTTGTAAGTGCCATTAAAGGAATGAGCGAAGCCTGTACCAAGTTTCAAACTCCGGTTACGGGCGGCAATGTGAGTTTTTATAACCAATCGTCGGATGAGGGACCAGTATTTCCAACTCCAACCATTGGTATGCTAGGCGTTTTAGACGATAAAAACACCTTAATGACGTCTAATTTTAAAGCCGAGGGCGATTTGATTTATCTTATCGGCGAAAGTCAAAACGATATTGCTTCGTCACAATATTTGGCTTCTTTTCATCGTATTACGGCCGCACCTGCTCCCTATTTCGATTTAGAGAAAGAATACGATATGCATCAAGTGGTGAAGCAATTAATCAAAGAGCAGCTTATTCAATCAGCCCACGATGTGGCCGATGGCGGCTTATATATTGCTTTGTTAGAATCGGCTATGCCCAATGCCTTAGGTTTTTCTATTGAAAGTGAAGATGATATTCGTAAAGATGCATTCCTTTTCGGTGAAGCACAGGGAAGAGTAGTGGTATCTGTAAAACCAGCTCAGCAAGAAGCTTTTATTGAATTGCTGGCTACCTCCAATACCGAGTTCACCTTGTTAGGAATGGTTAATGCTGGGTCGCTTTTAGTTGATGAAGAACTTTTTGGAACGGTTACTCAAGCTGCCTCTGTGTATCAAAACGTACTGCACGGCATACTAGGAGAATAGTGGAAAACCTATTCAAATTCAAGCAATTTGACGTAGATCAGAATCATTGTGCCATGAAGGTGAATACCGATGGCGTATTATTGGGAGCTCTTGTTCAAGCCGATGCACCTAAGCAGATTTTAGATATTGGCACCGGAACCGGTGTAATTGCCTTAATGCTAGCACAACGCTTCCCCGAAGCCGAAATTGATGGGGTAGAGCTAGATAAGCTAGCTGCTACTACTGCTGCGGTTAATTTTCAAGCTAGCCCCTTTGCCAATCGGCTAAAATCTTTTCCGTTGGATATCGCACATTATTTTATGGTGTTTCCTGAAAAGAAATTTGACCTGATCGTGAGTAATCCACCTTACTTTTTGGACGATTTAAAATCTACCGACAAAATCAAGGAATTAGCACGCCATACCGACGCAGAATTTTTTCAAAATTTGTGTTTTTCAATTTCTCAATTTTTGGCAAAAAATGGACATTTTTGGGTGATTTTACCTCAAAAATCGATTAAAATTGTCAAAAAAGAGGCAAAAATGCAAAATTTACATTGTCAAAAAATCATCTATATTAAGTCTTTTGAGCAAGCAGAAGCACACCGAGAAGTTGCCTGTTTTGGCTTTGAAAAAGTTGCGCTTAGCGAAGAAAATTTAGTGATTTATGCCGCTGAAAAAGTATACACTCTCGAGTATAAATTGCTCTTAAAAGATTTTTTAACTATCTTTTAGTATGAAAACCATCGGTTTACTTTCAGATACACACGGCTACCTCGACGAAGCGGTGTTTACTCATTTTGCCGATTGTGATGAAATTTGGCATGCTGGCGATGTGGGAACAATTGCCCAAGCCGATACCTTGGCAGCCTTTAAGCCTTTGCGTGGTGTGTACGGAAATATTGATGGGCAAGATGTACGTATTGTATATCCCGAGCATCAGTTTTTTGAACTGGAAGGGCTAAGGGTGTGGATAACGCATATTGGGGGCTATCCGGGTAGGTATCCCTCAAAAATAAAAGATACATTACTACGTTTTAAACCCGGTTTGTTTATTTGCGGTCACTCCCATATTCTAAAAGTTATGTACGATCAAAAGTTTAAACTTTTACACTTAAATCCGGGGGCTGCTGGTAAGCATGGTTGGCATAAAGTTCGTACATTATTAAAATTTACCATTTCTGACAAAAAAATTGCTAATTTGGTGGTGATAGAAATTGGAGAAAAATAGTTCGAATCATACACTAAGTATATGCAGGTTGTAACCACCCTTGGTCAGTTTATTATTGAAAAACAAAATGACTTTCCGTATGCCAAGGGAGAACTTTCTCGACTGCTTAGAGATATTGGCATTGCCGCCAAAATTGTCAACAGAGAGGTAAATAAAGCAGGCCTGGTCAATATTTTAGGCGACGCCGGATCTACCAACATTCAGGGCGAAAATCAAAAAAAGTTAGATGTATACGCAAACGAGCAATTTATTGCTGCACTCTCTAGTGGGGGCGAATGTTGCATAGTTGCCTCTGAAGAAAACGATGAGTTGGTGCGTATAGATTCGGCGGTTTCTAAAAATGCCAAATACATTGTTGCCATCGATCCCTTAGATGGATCTTCAAATATCGATGTAAATGTAGCTGTAGGCACAATTTTTTCTATTTACCGCAGAGTTACTAAAGAGGGCCCGGCTCAATTATCGGATGTGTTGCAGGCCGGTACCGAGCAGGTAGCAGCAGGATATATTGTATATGGCTCCTCAACCATGTTGGTATATACTACCGGAAAAGGTGTAAATGGTTTCACTTTAGATCCCTCTATTGGTGAATTCTGCTTATCGCACCCGAATCTAAAAATCCCGTCTTCTGGTACTATTTATTCTATAAACGAAGGCAACTATGTGCATTTTCCGGATGGAGTAAAAAAATATATTAAATATTGCCAAGTAGAAGATTTGGCAACAAAAAGACCTTATACCTCTCGGTACATAGGTTCTATGGTTGCCGATATTCATCGCAGTATTATTAAAGGTGGTATTTTTATTTATCCTACCAACTCAAGTGCTCCAACTGGTAAATTGCGCTTGGTATATGAATGCAACCCGATGGCTTTTATTATTGAACAGGCCGGAGGAAAGGCATCAAATGGGTTTCAGCGTATTTTAGAATTGCCTGTAACTGATTTGCACCAACGTTCGGCTATTTTTATTGGCTCTGCGGATATGGTAAGCCAAGCGGAAAGCTTTATGCAGGCTTCAAAAGATTGATTAAAGGAGGGTTTGGTCTTGCTGCTCTTTTTCAAATACCCAATCGGCAGGTAAATTCTTCTCTTTGCTAGCTTGAACCGCTAACTCATCGCAACGTTCATTTTCGGGGTGTCCATTATGGCCTTTTACCCAAACAAATTGTACAGTATGAGTTTTTAAAAGTGGGAGTAGACGTAACCAAAGATCTTTATTTTTTTTGCCTGCAAAGCTTTTTTTAACCCAGCCAAATACCCACTTCTTCACTATCGCATCAATCACATACTTAGAATCAGAAAATACCGTAACCGATTGATTTGGTTTTTTAATAGCTTCTAAACCAATAATTACAGCCAATAATTCCATGCGATTATTGGTTGTTTTTCTAAAGCCTGCCGAAATTTCTTTGTAATGCGTACCAGAACGCAAAATTGTCCCAAAGCCACCTGGCCCAGGGTTTCCACTAGAAGCACCGTCGGTAAAAAGTTCTATCATTAGATATAATAAACAAACAATGATAAGAATTTGTTTTCGAACCCAATTGTTTCTTCAAAAAATTTGTAAAATGAGTCTAAATCCCTTATTTTTGGACCTCTAACACATGGTGGTTGTAGCTCAGTTGGTTAGAGCATCGGTTTGTGGTACCGAGGGTCGTGGGTTCGAGCCCCATCATCCACCCCATTTTAAACTGCTTTCTAAAAATAGAAAGCAGTTTTTTTATGCCTTGTGCTCATCCCTGATGGCACACAAACGTGGTAAAATCTTACAAAAAACGTCTTGTGGATACGCTGGGTCAAATAAAATGTGTTCGAAAACCGCTCTGATATCCGGGTAGGTATATATTTTTTCTATCCATTCACAGATGTTTTCTTGATTAATTAAAACACGGTGGGCCTCAAATTTTGCTCCAACAAAGGTGTATAATGTTAAGCATGTCGGACTTCTTTCTTGATCAACCCGTACAAACCAACGTGTCGCAGGGCTGGTGTATGTTTGTTCCATAGTTTTTTGCATTAAACGTTCTTCTAGACGAATTTCCTTAACAAAATTTTCACGAACAACGAAAATCCGACCAACGCACCTGTTTGCTAGATGAATGGTAGATTTAAGCATATCATAGGATTTCTTTTAAAAAACTACACATCTTACTATATACACATATTTTTATGTAAATACCTGATATTCAAATACTTATTTGAAATATTTTTACAAAAAATCTTGTTTAAACTTGTATTAAATTTCCATATTTGAATTGGTTATTCGTGGGTATGTATTTTATAGGTAGATGTAGGGTCGAATACGTGTATTCGGCTCTTTTTTTATGTTTACTGCGGCCTGCTTAGTATCTTTGTCCTATGGTTCAGAAGAAAAAGTTGGTTATATCAGTTGGAGGTGCCAGCGGCTCGATTTATGCTAAGGTATTATTTGATACGCTCGTACAGCTAAAAGATCAGTGGGAGAGTGTAGGGCTTATTTTTTCTGAAAATGCGAAATTGGTTTGGCAAGAAGAATTAGGCGATACATCGTACCTAGATTATGGTTTTACTTTTTATGCCGTAGCTGATTTTATGGCGCCTTTTGCTTCGGGTTCTGCCAAATACGATACCATGATTATTTGCCCTTGTTCTATGGGAACGTTGGGTAGAATTGCCAGTGGTGTATCTAACGATTTAACGACCCGAGCTGCCGATGTGATATTGAAAGAACGTAGAAAATTGATTTTAGTAGCCCGCGATACCCCCTACAGCTTAATTCATATAAATAATATGAAAACCGTTACCGAAGCCGGGGGAATTATTTGCCCAGCTAGCCCTTCCTTTTACAGCAGGCCTCAAACTATGGAAGAGTTGGCTTTAACCGTAATTAATAGGGTCATAGATTTAGCCGGATTTGAGCACAGTTCGTACCGTTGGGGCGAAGAATAATAATGGGTTATAATCGTATTTTTGCCAAGCATGAGCACTAAAAAAGTCGCATTTTACACCTTAGGCTGTAAGTTAAATTATTCCGAAACCTCTACCATTGGCCGCTCTTTTGCCGAAGCAGGATTTGAGGTGGTAAATTTTACCGATGCTGCAGATGTTTATGTGATCAATACCTGTTCGGTAACCGACCATGCCGATAAAAAGTGCCGTAAAGTGGTGAAAGAAGCTCTAAAGCATTCGCCTAAAGCCTATGTTGCTATTGTAGGCTGTTATGCACAATTAAAACCTCAAGAAATTTCTGAAATACCGGGTGTAGACGCTGTATTTGGCGCTGCCGAAAAGTTTAATTTGGTTACGCATATTACTGATTTAACCAAAAATGAAAAGGCACAGGTATTCAATAGCCCTATTGAGGCTACGAAAGAATTTATTGGTTCTTATTCCTACGGAGATCGTACCCGCACCTTTTTAAAAGTACAAGATGGCTGCGATTATTCTTGCACTTTCTGCACCATTCCTTTAGCTCGTGGGGCTAGCCGTAGCAATACTATTGCCGAAGTGCTAGCTCAAGCTAAAGAAATTGCAGAATCTGGGGTAAAAGAAATTGTATTAACAGGGGTTAATTTAGGCGATTTTGGTATTCGTAATGGGGAACGTAAAGATCGATTCTTAGATCTAATTATCGCTTTAGATGAAGTGGATGGAATTGATCGTATTCGTATTTCTTCAATTGAGCCAAACCTACTAACTAATGAAATTATTGAATTTGTGGCCCATTCCAAACTATTTGTACCGCATTTTCACATTCCTTTACAATCTGGCAACAATAAAATTTTAAGTCTGATGCGCCGTCGCTACCGCCGCGAATTGTATGTCGAACGAATAACTGCAATCAAGGAGCTGATGCCCGATTGCTGTATTGGGGTAGATGTAATTGTGGGTTTCCCGGGTGAAACTCGAGAATATTTTTTAGATACTTACAATTTTTTAAACGATTTAGATATATCGTATTTGCACGTATTTACCTATTCGGAACGTGAAAATACACCCGGCATTGAATTACCAGATTCGGTTCCGGGTAGCCAACGGGCCGATCGGAATAAAATGCTCCACATCCTTTCGGAGAAGAAGCGGCGTGCTTTTTACGAAAGCCAATTGGGAAGTACCGCAGAAGTGCTTTTTGAGGCCGACCAAAAAGAAGGCTACATGCACGGTTTTACCAGAAATTACGTTAAGGTAAAAACCCTCTACGACCCTTTAAACGTAAACGAAATTAAACCAGTAGTTTTAACTGCGATTGCTGCCGATGGGGATGTTGAAATTTTGGAAGTAAACGAACTTATCTCACACATATAAATCGCTATATTTAGCCTATGTTTCCAACCATCACGTATCTTATTGAATACCTAACGGGTATAAATATTCCTTTACCTATTCAAACATTTGGCTTTTTTGTAGCCCTAGCATTTGCAGCAGGTTATTGGGCAATTAGCGAAGAGCTAAAACGAAAAGAAGCCTTAGGCCTTTTAAAAGCTATAACTCAAAAAGTAATTATTGGAAAACCCGCTAGCTTTTTAGAGCTTGCTGCTAATGCCGTTTTCGGCTTTTTGATTGGGTACAAGTTGGGTTATGCACTACTTAATTACACCGTATTTACCGCCAATCCGCAAGAAGCCATACTGTCTACTCAAGGCAGTTTTTTAGGCGGTTTAGCGTTAGCGGCTCTACTTAGTTATTGGACTTATAAAGAAAAAAACGACCAGCTATTGCCTAAACCCAAAGAAGTGAACGAAACGGTTCATCCCTACCAACTAATGAGTTCTATTTTAGTTTGGGCGGCAGTTACCGGTTTTTTGGGCGCTAAAATTTTTCATAATCTAGAGTATTTAGATGATTTTGTAAAAGATCCGATTGATGCGCTTTTATCTTTTAGTGGGTTAACGTTTTATGGTGGTTTAATTTTTGGTGGTGCTGGAGTTTTATACATTACCAATAAAAACGGAATTAAACCGCTACATATGCTTGATGTGGGTGGCCCCGGTTTAATGCTAGCGTATAGTATTGGCCGTATGGGTTGTCATCTCTCTGGCGATGGCGATTGGGGAATTCCAAACTTAGCCTCAAAACCTAGCTGGTTGCCGGATTGGTTATGGTCAACTACCTATCCGCATAATGTAATTAACGAAGGTGTTCCTATTAAAGATTGTGTAGGCCGTTTTTGCTCCGAGTTGCCTTTTCCAGTATATCCTACCGCTTTATACGAATCTATAATTTGCTTGGCCTTATTTGCTTTTCTCTGGTCAATTCGTAAGCGTATTCATGCTCCTGGACTTTTATTTTCTATCTATTTAATCTTAAATGGATTGGAGCGCTTTACCATCGAACTTATTCGTGTAAACTCTAAATACCATGTTGCAGGAATAAGCTTTACTCAAGCAGAATTAATCTCATCTGTACTTGTTTTATTGGGTATTGGTGGTGCAATTTGGTCTTTAAGAAATGTAAAAAAAGGCTAATGGAGCTAAAATTAGCTGCTCTTACGCAAGAAGTAGTTCATCTAACTAAAGCAGTAGGGCAATTTATTCGAGAAGAAAGCCTGCTCTTTACACCCGATAAAATTGAGTACAAAGGGCTCAACGATTTGGTTTCATATGTTGATAAAACCGCCGAACAACAATTAGTAGCTGGCTTAAGTAAATTAGTACCCGAAGCTGGTTTTATTACCGAAGAAAAAACCAATCAAACTACAGCCGAAAAGTATCATTGGATTATAGATCCATTAGATGGCACCACAAATTTTATTCATGGTATTCCTACGTTCTCAGTTAGTATTGCCTTGCAGCGTAACAATGACCTTGTTTTGGGTGTGGTTTACGAAATTAATCGCGATGAGTGTTTTTATGCCTGGGAAAATGGCGGGGCTTGGCTCAATGGGAAAGCCATACAGGTATCTAAAGCACCTAAACTAGCTAATACTTTATTGGCAACTGGTTTTCCGTATTACGATTTCAAGAAAAAAGAGCCTTATTTGAGAGTTTTTCAGGAGGTAATGGAAAAATGCCACGGTTTGCGTCGCATAGGTTCGGCAGCAGTTGATTTGGCTTATGTAGCCTGCGGCAGATTTGATGGCTATTTTGAATACAATTTGCAAACTTGGGATGTTGCGGCTGGCGTTGTGTTGGTGAAAGAAGCAGGTGGTGAGGTACTTGATTTTTCTGGAGGATTTAAATTTTTGCAGGAGCGGGAAGTATTGGCTACGAATGGACTTATTACAAAAGAACTTATCCAAATTATTGATTCACATTTTAACAATAAATCTATATGAAACTAGTGACTAAAATTCTATTAGGGCTTGCAGTTCTACTTTTGCTAGCTCAATTTGTTCCTTCGGAACAAAATAGTGCTATTGGAGCTCAGCCTAATGATATTTTCACCAAATATCCTGCCTCAGCCGAGGTACAAGCCATAGCTAAAAAAGCCTGTTACGATTGTCATTCAAATAATACGGTGTATCCGTGGTATGCGAATATGCAGCCACTTGCATGGTGGATTAACGATCATGTAAAAGAAGGCAAAGGAGAATTTAATTATTCTGAATTTAATACGTATACGCCTAAACGTGCACGCCACAAATTAGAAGAAGTTGCGGAGCAAGTAAACGAACACGAAATGCCTTTAAACTCGTACACTTGGATACATGCCGAAGCTCGTTTGAGCGATGCAGAGCGTAAAGTATTAACTGATTGGGCTATGGCTACCCGAGAGACTATTCCTGCACCGCCAAAAACAAAATAAAACGAATTTGAAAACGAATAAAAAAGCCCCCGAATTTTCGGGGGCTTTTTTATTATAAAGCTTCTGAAACCACTTCGCTTACTTCGGGTACCATGCGTTTGAGCAAATTTTCGATACCCGATTTTAAGGTAATGGTAGAAGATGGACAACCACTGCAAGAGCCTCTAAGCTCTACGGTAACTACACCATTATTAAACGAGCGGTAACTAATTGCACCACCATCTTGTTCAACCGCAGGGCGAACATAATCGTATAATACTTGTTGAATTTTTTTCTCTAAATCTGTTCCTTCAAAAACTACGTTTGCTTCGGCTTGTTCTTGTATTTTCAATTCACTTTCTACGGCACCTTTCACAAATTCTTTTAGAATGACTTCAATATCAGCCCAATCACTATCATTTGATTTGGTAAGCGTAACAAAATTACTGGCAAAAAATACACCATTTATGAAGTTAAATTTGAATAATTCTTTAGCAAAAGGAGAACTTTCGGCACTTTCTTTCGTAGGAAAATCGACACTGTCGTTTACCAAAAGTTTGTTTACCAAAAATTTCATGCTAGCCGGGTTGGGCGTAGCTTCTGTAAATACATTAATTGTGCTCATATCTAAATTATATATCCAAAAATAGGTTTTTTGAAAGTGGTCAGTATTCAGTTATTAAGTTATGACACCGAGGTGACGGCTTAGCCTTAAATACCGGTATATGTTTCTGGGCGTAACTGTAAGATTTCTTGCTTAACAGTGTCATTAATAGCTAGCCCATTTACAAATTCCATTAAGGTATTGGCATCAATGGCTTTATTGGTACGTGTTAGCTCTTTTAAAGCTTCATACGGATTTGGATAGCCTTCTCTGCGTAAAATGGTTTGTATGGCTTCGGCTAATACCGCCCAATTTGCTTGCAAATCGGTGTTGATAGCCGCTTGATTAAGTACCAATTTGTTTAGTCCTTTTTCGGTAGCTTTTAAAGCAATTAAGCTATGCGCTATGGGTACACCTACGTTACGTAATACGGTAGAGTCGGTTAAATCTCTTTGTAAACGAGAAATAGGCAATTTGGCCGAAAAATGCTCAAATAGTGCGTTGGCAACGCCTAAATTTCCTTCCGAATTTTCAAAATCTATGGGGTTCACTTTATGTGGCATAGCCGATGAGCCAACTTCTCCGGCTTTCAACTCTTGTTTGAAATAATCCATAGAGATGTACAACCAGAAATCTCTATTTAAATCAATTAATATCGTGTTGATACGTTTTAAGGCATCGCATTGTGCCGCAAACTGATCGTAATGTTCAATTTGAGTGGTTGTTTGTGAGCGTTTTAGGCCAAGTGTATGTTGAACAAAATGATTGGCAAAATCAACCCAATTTATGGTTGGGTAAGCTATTTGGTGTGCATTAAAGTTACCGGTTGCGCCTCCAAATTTTGCAGCATTTGGTATGGCTATTAAAGTTGTCAACTGTGTTTCTAAACGTTCAACAAATACGGTAATTTCCTTGCCTAACCGAGTAGGACTAGCCGCTTGGCCATGTGTACGAGCCAGCATCGGAACATCTTTCCATTGCGCTGCCAATCCTTTAAGCGTTTTAATAACCATCTCGAGTGCGGGTAAATAGCTTTCGGCTAATCCGCATTTAACTGAATAAGGAATGGCCGTATTGTTTATGTCTTGGGAAGTTAGTCCGAAATGAATAAACTCCTTGTATGTATTTAAATTTAGGTCGTCGAATTTCTTTTTTATAAAATATTCTACTGCCTTTACATCGTGGTTGGTGGTTTTTTCAATTTC
>CAMCMG010000042.1:0-9923 GCA_945875895.1 Sphingobacterium thalpophilum
GTTAAAAGCATTGAAGTGTATGGAGAAATGCACCGCTACATACCGGTTTTAGCCAAATGGGCTGGTTTTACTCAAATTGCCGAGCAAGTGGTAGAACACCGTGCCCGTAAATACGGTACCACCAAATTTGGCTTTAGTCGCTTCGTAAACGGTTTTTTAGATTTACTCTCCATCTTTTTTGTGGGCAAATTCGCCAAACGCCCCATGCATTTTTTTGGTACCTTGGGTATGCTCAGCTTTTTGGGTGGTTTAGCTATTACCTTTTGGCTAATTGTAGATAAATTAATAGACATTTCTAAAGGCCTATCTTACCGCAATGTAACCGATCAGCCTCTGTTTTATATTGCTTTGGTGGCCATTATTGTAGGATTTCAGCTGTTTTTAACTGGCTTTATTGCCGAGCTGGTTTCTCGTAATGCTCCAGAACGCAACCATTATCACATTGGCGATAAGGTATAAAAATACATCGCCATGTTTTTCTCCATCATCATTCCGCTATACAACCGTCCGCAAGAAATTGACGAATTGTTGCATACCCTTACCCAACAAGAATATACAAATTTTGAGGTATTGGTGGTAGAAGATGGCTCTACCCTCGATGCTCGGAGCTTGGTAGAAAGCTACCAATACACCCTCAACATCCGCTACTTTGTAAAAGAAAACGAAGGCCAAGGCTTTACCCGAAATTTTGCGTTTAAAGAAGCTAAAGGTGATTATTTTGTGATGTTCGATTCCGATTGCCTTATTCCAACAGATTATTTAGCTACCGTAAAAGCACATTTAGAACGCAATTGGCTAGATGCTTATGGTGGTCCCGATGCTGCACATGCGTCGTTTACACCTACCCAAAAAGCCATCAGTTACGCCATGACTTCTATTTTTACTACCGGTGGTATAAGAGGAAATAAAAATCATGTGGGCCAGTTTCATCCACGTAGTTTTAACATGGGAATATCTAGAGCTGTGTGGGAAAAAACAGCTGGTTTTATGCTTACCCGTTTAGGAGAGGATATAGAATTTAGCATCCGCATTCAATCCCTCGGTTTTAAAATTGGCTTAATACCAGAAGCCTTAGTTTTTCATAAACGCCGCACCAATTTTGCACAATTCTATAAACAATTGCATTTTTTTGGGCGTGCACGTATCAATATTTACAAACACTTTCCGGCCGAGCTCAAATTGGTCCACTTTTTTCCGAGCGCTTTTGTACTCTTTTTAGTGGCTAGCGCTGTACTCAATCTAGTTAAAAGCCCTTTGTCAACGTCGTGCAATGTACTATTAGCCTTGTACGTATTGTTAATATTTTTCCACTCCTGGGCTAAAAATAAGTCGGCAAAAGTCGCATTTTTGAGTATTATTGCAGTGTTTGTACAACTCAGCGCTTACGGCCTTGGGTTTATGCAAGATTTTTGGAAACGAATCGTATTAAAACAACAATAAATCGATGAATACTTCTTTCTCTATCAGCGAAACGTTAAGCACCGCTTGGGCTATAGCTAAAAAAAATGCGTGGATTGTAATGGGCTTTACCGCGGTACAATTTGTGGTGATGTTTGTGTTTACAACAATTATAGCCCTTTTCTTAAACGAAACTAGTACTACTGGTGCCTTGGTGCAAAACGTCATTATTCAGCTGGCCGATACCTTTATTGCGGTAGCCATGTATCAAGTTTTTTTTAAATTATTAGACGATGAAGGAGAAATTGAATTCCCCGATTTTGTGCCCAATTTCTTAAAAGCCATCAATTTTTTATTGGTTAAGTTGATTATGGGAGCCATCGCAGTGGTAATTATATCGGTATTGGCAGCTTTATATTTTATGAATACCCCCGATATTGATACTTCTAATCCATTAAGCTGGAAAATGTTACCCATATTGGTACTCATTATCATTCCTGTTTTTTACATGACCATTCGTTTGTTCTTTGTATTGTGTTTTATTGTCGATCAAGAATCGGGCGCTACCGAATCTATTAGCCAAAGTTGGACCATTACCAAAGGGAACTTCTGGGCTTTATTCTCCTTGTTTTTAGTCATTTTAGGCATCAATATTTTAGGAGCATTGGCCCTATTTGTCGGCTTATTGTTTACTATCCCGTTCTCTAGTTTAATTCTGATGGTAGCGTACCGTCAAATGGTAAATAACTATACCGACGAGGAAGAAATTCTTATTGAGGGTGCAGATAAAAACTAAGTATGGGACTAAAGTCGGCACTAAGTAAGCCCTTTGCGGCCTGGGTGAACCGGCAAGTACTCCGCTGGAAAAAAAACCCCATTGCAGCGCAAGATAAAGTGTTTCGTGCCTTGCTTGCTAAGGCTAAATTAACCGCTTTTGGTCAAGATCATGGTTTTGAAACTATCCATAACTATTCAGATTTTAAGAAAAAAATCCCTATTCGCGATTACGAGCAATTACGCCCCTACATCGATCGGGTAGTAGCTGGCGAAGCCAATGTTTTATGGCCCGGAAAACCGTTGTATTTTGCTAAAACATCGGGCACTACATCGGGCGTAAAATATATCCCCATTTCTAAAGAATCTATGCCCGAGCATATTAAAGCTGCTCGTAATGCACTTTTGGGCTATATTCATGAAACTGGCGACACCTCTTTTGTAAATGGCAAGATGATTTTCTTACAAGGAAGTCCGGTCTTAGAAAAAATATCCGGAATAGATACCGGCCGACTTTCGGGCATTGTTGCGCATCATGTGCCTGCTTATCTGCAAAAAAATCGTTTACCCTCTTATGAAACCAATTGTATAGACGATTGGGAAACAAAAGTAGATGCAATTGTAGCCGAAACCATTCACCAAGATATGCGCCTTATTTCGGGCATACCACCTTGGGTGCAAATGTATTTCGATAAACTAAGCCAGGTTTCTAAAGGGAAAAAAGTAAAAGATATTTTCAAGAACTTCAGCTTATTTGTTTACGGAGGCGTAAACTTTGAACCCTATCGGGCTAAACTCGAAGAAGCCATTGGTAAAAAAGTGGCTAGCATAGAAACTTATCCCGCATCAGAGGGGTTTATTGCCTACCAAGATTCACAAGCAGATAAAGGCTTGTTATTGCTGGCAGATGCCGGTATATTTTTTGAATTTATACCGGTTACCGAATATTTCAACGAAAATCCTACTCGACTAAGCTTAGCCGATGTAGCTCTCGATACCAATTATGCTCTCATACTGAACACTTCAGCTGGTTTATGGGGCTACAGCATTGGCGATACTGTGAAATTTGTTTCCAAAGAGCCTTACAAAATTGTGGTTACAGGGCGTATCAAACATTTTATATCTGCTTTTGGCGAACACGTAATTGCCGAAGAGGTGGAAGCTGCGTTGTTAGAGGTGGCAGCCAAACAAGCAGTGCAGATTACTGAGTTTACGGTGGCTCCGCAAGTCATTCCACCAGAAGGCGGCTTGCCTTACCACGAGTGGTTTATAGAATTTGTACAACCTCCAAAAGAGTTGGCCGCTTTTGCCGCTGCTTTAGATGAAGCCATGCAACAAAAAAACAGCTATTATCACGATTTGATAGCCGGTAAAATTTTGCAACCTTTACACATTCGCTTGGTGCAAAAAAATGGATTCATTGAATACATGCGTACGCAAGGCAAACTAGGTGGCCAAAACAAGGTACCTCGTTTAGCCAACGATAGAGCACTGGCCGATGCCTTAAATAACTACCTTAAAAACTGAAAAATTGAGTAGCAAAACCATAGCCATTATAGGTTCCACCGGGAGTATAGGCACGCAAGCCCTAGAGGTAGTGCGCCAAAACGCTCAGCGTTTCTCGGTGGCTGTACTCAGTGCGCAGCAAAACGTCAATTTATTAGCAACTCAAGCCTTAGAATTTAATCCAAAACAGGTAATTATTGGCGATGAAACTAAATTTACGGAGCTAAAAGCACGTTTATCAGGTACCCCCATTCACGTTTCGGCAGGGGCAGCAGCACTTGCCGAAGCAGTAACTATGCCCGATATAGATTTGGTGCTTACCGCTTTAGTTGGCTTTGCCGGCTTAGAACCTACGCTTGCCGCCATTACCGCCGGTAAAGACATTGCCTTAGCCAACAAAGAAACCTTGGTGGTTGCAGGCGATTTGGTAACCCGTTTAGCCAAACAGCACGGCGTACAAATTTTACCCGTTGATTCGGAACATTCGGCCATTTTTCAATGTCTCGTAGGGGAGCAGCAACCCATAGAAAAACTTATTTTAACGGCTTCAGGCGGACCTTTTAGAGGAAAAGATACTTCATTTTTGTCATCTGTAACAATCGAGCAGGCCTTAAAACACCCCAATTGGGTAATGGGTGCCAAAATTACCATCGATTCGGCTTCGTTGATGAATAAAGGCCTCGAAGTAATTGAAGCCAAATGGTTATTTGATGTAGCACCTGAACAAATCGAAGTAGTGGTGCATCCACAATCTATCGTACACTCCTTGGTGCAATTTACCGATGGTTCTATAAAAGCTCAGTTGGGTTTGCCCGATATGAAATTGCCTATTCAATATGCTTTGGGCTATCCGGAGCGCATTGCCAATACCTTTAAACGCTTTAATTTTGTTGATTATCCAACGCTAAACTTTGAGCAAGCCGATACGAATACCTTTAGGAATTTAGGCTTGGCTTATGCCGCCATTGCCCGTGGAGGAAACGTGCCTTGTATATTAAATGCAGCAAACGAAGTTGTTGTGGCTGCTTTTTTAGCTAAACGTATAGGCTTTTTACAAATGAGCGATGTAATTGCTACCTGCTTGGATAAAATAGCATATATTCAATCACCAACCTTAAACGATTATTTACAAACCGATACCGAAGCCAGACAATTGGCAGAGTTTTTGGTAACTAATTAAACATTTACACATCTAAATAAAAAGAAACAGACTACATGGACGGATTAATTATGGCAGGCCAACTGCTACTCGGACTTTCAATTTTAGTTATTTTACACGAATTAGGCCATTTTTTAACTGCTAGAGCCTTTGGTATTAAGGTTGAAAAATTCTATTTATTCTTTGATGCTTGGGGTGTAAAACTCCTTCATTTCAACTATAAAGGCTGTGAGTATGGTATTGGATGGTTGCCTTTAGGTGGTTATGTAAAAATTGCCGGCATGATTGATGAGTCGATGGATACCGAACAGTTGGCCGGTCCACCGCAAGAATGGGAATTTCGTTCAAAACCAGCTTGGCAACGCTTAATAGTAATGTTGGGCGGCGTAACGGTAAACATTGTGTTGGGTATTTTTATTTTTTGGATGCTTACGCTAAAGTACGGCGAAACCTATATTCCTAATGATAAATTACCCTTTGGAATAGCTCCAGGAAGCGTAGGGCGAACCATTGGTTTGCAAGCCGGCGATAGAATTCTAGCTGTAAACGGAAAGCCAATTGTTCGTTTCGAAGAAGTGAGCAACTCCAAAGTATTGTTGGGCAATAGCCAACTAACCATCCTTAGAAATGGCGTAGAACAGCAAATTCAAGTACCGGGCAATATTTTAAATCAAGTGGCCGACGAAGGCATTGCCGAGTTTATTCAACCACGTATTGCACTTCAGCCCATAAAAGAAGTTGCCGTGGGTAGCCCTGCCGAGAAAGCTGGTATAAAGGCTGGCGACCTCATTGTACAGGTAAATGGCCAAACCGTAAACTATATAGACGAATATCAGCAACAGCTTAAAGTACTAAAAAACAAAAACGTAAAAATTGGTTTAGTTCGTGGAGTAGATACGCTTCAGGTAAATCCGCTCGTGGCTGCCGATGCTACCTTGGGTCTTGGCCTTTCTCGTGAAGGATTGCCCACAGAAACAAAAAAATATGGTTTTGTGCAAGCCCTGCCTATTGGTGCTAGCAAAGCATGGGGCTCTTTTGCCGATAATGCAAAAGGAATTGGGAAAGTAGTAACCGGCCAAATTAAAGCTAATAAAGCATTTACGGGTCCTATTGGTATTGCAACTATGTTTGGCAGTACGGTAAATTGGGTTAAATTTTGGAGTTTAGTAGGTCTTTTATCAATGGCTCTAGCCTTAATGAATTTATTGCCCATACCTGCGCTAGATGGTGGTCATGCTGTGTTTCTTTTGATAGAAATGATTAAAGGCAAACCCCTAAGTGATAAATTTATGGAGCGTGCCCAACTGGTAGGTTTTGTAATTTTAATGACTTTAATGGCTTTTGTATTTGGTAACGATATTTTTAAGTATATCCTTAAATAGTACGTCTAACTATGAATTATTTCGAGTGGTTTAGCTTGCCCATTTCTTTTAGCCCCGATCAAGCGATTGTAAAAAGTAAATTTTATGAGCTAAGTAAAAAATACCACCCCGATTTTTACATCAATCAGCCACTTGAAAAGCAAGAAGAAATTCTAGAACAAGCTACCCTCACCAATAAGTCTTACCAAACACTTTCTAAACCCGAGTTGTGTTTGCCATATGTTTTAAGTCTGAAAGGTTTATTGCAAGAAGGCGAACAGGTGCAGCTCCCTCCAGATTTTTTGCTAGAAATGATGGACATTAACGAAGCCTTAATGGACTTGGAGTTTGAAGCCGATTTGCATAAACTGACAGCATTAGAAGTCGAAATAGGACAGCGTGAAGCAGCTTTGGCTAAAGAATTTGAGCAATATGCTCAAGATTTCGACATAGAATCGGGTATGCATCAAGACGAGGCTTTAGAAAAAATTAAAGACGCCTATTTCCGACAAAAATATGTGTTGCGAATTCGCGATAGTTTAAATAGATTTGCGTCCCGCTGAAAAGCAATGCCCAGCTGGCGGAATTGGTAGACGCGTCGGTCTCAAACACCGATGGGAAACCGTGCCGGTTCGACTCCGGCGCTGGGTACATGGATAAAAGAGCTAACCCGAAAGGTTGGCTCTTTTATTTTTAGTTCGTTCAATTTGACAATTCGATTATACATGTTTAAACATCTATTAATACTTTTACAACTCACTCTAGAAACATCATGAGCAATTACATAGAAAAATTAAATTGGCGTTATGCCACCAAGCGTATGAACAATACGCCCATCGCTGAAGATAAATTGGCTAGAATTGTAGACGCCATTCATTTAGCGCCAACTTCTGTGGGTTTACAGCCCTTTAATTTATTAGTAATAAAAGATGCCGAAACTCGTGCTAAAATTGCTCCGGCTATTTTCAATCAACCCCCAGTTAAAGAAGGAGCAGCCGTATTGGTATTTGCTGTTTGGGCAACTGCCGGCGAAGCAGAAGTTGATGCATATATGAATCAAATTGCACAAGAACGTAATGTTTTGTTAGAAACTTTGGCAGATTTTAGAGCTATGGTTTCTGGTGCGGTGCAGGGAAAATCTCCAGCCGAGTTACATACTTGGTTCGCCAATCAAACCTACATTGCTTTAGGTTTTGGGCTAGTGGCTGCCGCCATTGAAAACGTTGATAGTACCCCAATGGAAGGCTTTAACCCTGCTGCTTTAGATGAAGCAATAGGTTTAGCAGCAAAAGGCCTAAAAAGTACGGTAGTATTGGTATTGGGTAACCGCGATGAAGCAACCGATTATTTAGTGAATGCTAAGAAAGTACGCCGCCCGAAAGCGGAATTTGTAGAATATATTTAAGTTAGGTTTATAAGGTTTGTTTAGAAACTCCTGAGTTAGAGGCTCAGGAGTTTTTTTATTCTTTTAACCCGGCCATTATCTGTATTTTGGTAATATTGTTTAAACAGCAATTATTCATGAAAAAATTAGTTTTAGTGCTTTTCTTGGTAACCAGTGTTGGCTTAAGTATAGCCCAAGAAATTAATCCCAAAAACATTCAAATTGCCCGTGATAAATGGGGTGTGCCACATATTTTTGGCAAAACCGATGCCGAAGTGGCTTATGGTTTGGCTTGGGCACATTCCGAAGATGATTTTGCCACCATACAAACTTCTTATTTGGCTGGAAAAGGCATGTTGGGTTTGTTGAAAGGAAAACAAGGCGCACAAATTGATTATGTTGTGCAACTTTTTAGAGCTAAAGAACTGGTAGAAGCTAGGTACGAAAAAGACATAAGCTCACAATATAAGGCAGTACTATTGGGTTATGCCCAAGGTTTTAATGCCTATGCCAAAGCACATAAAAAAGACGTTTTGGTTGCCGATTTGTTTCCGGTTACACCAAAAGATATGTTGGCTTTTTCGGTTTTGCAGTTAGCCATTAGCTCTGGTGCCGACCAAGCACTAAAAGCAATTTTTGATGGTAAGGTAGCTACTCTCGATTTTCTAAAACCAGGCGGATCGAATGCTTTCGCCTTTAATTCGGCTAAAACCACAGATGGTAGTGTGTACTTGGCTATCAATGCACATCAGCCTTTAGAAGGGCCAGTAGCTTTTTACGAAGCACATTTGTGTAGTGAAGAGGGTTGGAATATTTTAGGAGCGCTATTTCCTGGTGCGCCTAGTATTTTACACGGCGTAAACGAAAATTTAGGTTGGGCACATACCGTAAACTATCCCGATAAATTAGATACCTACCAATTAGAAATAAATCCTCAAAACCCTAAACAATACAAGTTTAATGGGCAATGGGTAAACTTAGAAGAAAAGAAAATTCCCTTAAAAATTAAACTGGGCGGACTGGTACCCATTACGGTTCAAAAAGATGCCTATTGGAGTAAATACGGCCCTACGGTTATTTCTAAAAAAGGCACATTTAGTATTCGTACCGCTGCTTTAGACGAAATTAGAGGTCTAGAACAGTGGTATACCATGAACAAAGCCACCAATTTTACCGAGTTTAATAAAGCGCTACAAATGGTTGCCATACCGGGTTATAATATTGTTTATGCCGATAAAAGAGACACCATTTTTTACATCAGCAATGGCAAATTACCGCTTCGCGATTCTAGCTATGCTTGGAAAGGAACCTTGCCAGGAAATACTTCTAAAACACTTTGGACGGAGTATCACAAATTAAGCGACTTACCTCAAGTGTTAAAACCAGCGGCCGGTTATGTGTTTAATACGAATCACAGTCCCTTCAATTCCACCGCCCCAGCAGAGAACATTTCGGTAAAAAATTACGACAAAACTATGGGTTACGAAACCTGGGAAAATAACCGTAGCGTACGCTTTATGGAGCAGGTAGCAGACAAAGATAAATTTACATTTGAGGAATTTAAGCGCATCAAATTTGATCACCAATTGCCGCAAAAATTGGCTTTTTTTACCAATACTGATAGTCTATTTCTATTAGAGGAAGCAAAAAATCCGGAGATAGCAGATGTGCTACAAATTTTAAAAACGTGGGATCGGAAGGCCGATACCAGTAGTATTGGCGCCAGCATCTTTATTCATACCTATTACTATCTAGAAAAAATATTGAAACAAAAAGGTATTGTTTATGGTGTTTTAACAAGTGCTACAGCACGGGCTGCTTTACTAGAAACCAAAAACTATTTCAACAAATACTACAGCTCAGTAAATGTGCCATTGGGGAATTACCAGCGCTTAATTCGTGGTAACGTTAGCATGGCAGTGGTAGGTATGCCCGATGTTTTAGCAGCGGCTCATGCCGAACCCTATAAAAATGGGCAAATAAAAGTTAATCAAGGCGATGCCTATATTGAATTGGTTCATTTTACTAAAGATGGTCCAGAGATAGAGAGCGTGAATTGCTATGGGGCATCGGCCGATCCGAAAAGTCCTCATTATACCGATCAAATGCCTTTATTTGTGAAACAACAAACCAAAAAAATGACCTTGAATAAAACCGAGGTGTTGCGCACAGCCGAACATATTTATCATCCACAGTAAAATATTCCTTTTTCATTTTGTAATCACTTAAAAAAGCGTAATTTTGAAGTCCAAATAATCCTAAAAATGCGGATGTGGCGTAATTGGTAGCCGCACCAGACTTAGGATCTGGCGCTTCACGGCGTGGGGGTTCGAGTCCCTTC
>CAMCMG010000043.1:0-9519 GCA_945875895.1 Sphingobacterium thalpophilum
ATAGTTCGGTTAGGGTTGTTTTCCCTGCTCCGATGTTTCCAACAATGGCAATGTGCATATGGTAGGCTTCTAAATAGTTACAAGGTTGAAATTACTAAAATTCTTTATTAGAACAACTAGAGTGAGGGATATACTTAAAACTTTCTGAAGCCCATGAGTTCACGTACTTCTTTTATGGTTTTACCAGCACTTTCACGGGCTTTTTCGGTGCCTAAACGAGTTACTTTTTGTAAATAGGTAGTGTCTTTAGCCAAATCGTTAATCTGATTGCGCATGGGAGCTGTGGCCAAAATAATATCCTCGGCAAGCTGCTTTTTAAAGTCGCCATACCGGATTTGTGCTTTGGCGTAGGCCTCATCAAAATGTTGGAACGTATCGGCCGTAGATACTACTTTTAAAATATCAAATAGGTTTTGAATAACTTCCGGTTTTTGCTGATTTTCGGCTGTTGGGCCACTATCAGTAACGGCACGCATTACTTTTTTACGTATGGTTTCTTCATCATCGGCTAAATAAACGGCATTATTTTCTCCTTTAGATTTGCCCATTTTACCTTTTCCGTCTAATCCTGGAATTTTTACTAATTTTTCGGAGAAGGAAAATGCATACGGTTCAGGAAAATATTCATTCGCGTACAAGCGGTTAAATCGGTTGCCAAAGGTTCGGGCCATTTCTAAATGTTGTTCTTGGTCTTTACCAACAGGCACTTTAGTAGCTTTGTGAATTAAAATATCGGCAGCCATTAAAACGGGGTACGTTAATAAGCCTGCATTTACATTATCGGGTTGGGCACGTACTTTGTCCTTAAAAGAGGTGCTGCGTTCCAATTCGCCTAAATAGGCGTTCATGTTAAGGTATAAATAGAGTTCGGCAATTTCCGGAACATCTGATTGTACATAAAGCGTTGCTTTCTCCGGATCTAAACCAGCGGCTAAATATTCTACTAGTACTTGTTTTACGTTTCCGTGTAAATTATCGGGTGTAGGGTGGGTGGTTAGCGAATGAAAATCGGCAATAAAGAAAAAACAAGTATAATCGTGCTGCATGCGTACAAAATTTTGCACAGCACCATAATAATTCCCTAAATGAAGCTTTCCGGTACTTCGAATACCACTAACAACAGTTTCCATAACACACGAAAGTAAGTATTTTTTCTATTTTTGAGGATGATGATTCTATTTTTGAAACGCATACATGCTGCTTGGTATATTTTTTCGGTAGTATTTAGCTTCTTGTTATTCCTCCCGTTTTTCTATCATTTTTCTAGAAAAGCAATCAGATATCCTACTTTAAATTGGTTTAGAAAGGGTTTTGCCTTTTTAAGTTCTACTTTGGCTGGGGTGTTTTATAAGCATGTTTATGAAACAAATATAATTTGGGATAAACCCTTTATTGTGTGCGCCAACCACACCTCTAACTTAGATATTGCAGCCATTACAGGCATCATGCAGGGTAATTTTGCTTTTTTGGGTAAAGAAGAATTGTTGCATAATCCGGTGTTTAGCATTTTTTTTAAAACTATAGATATTGCGGTAAATAGAGAAAGTAAAATAGCATCGTATAGGGCTTTTAAAAGAGCCGATGAATACTTACAAAATGGATTAAGCTTGGTAATTTTTCCGGAGGGAAAAATTGGTTATGAATATCCACCTATTTTGCATCCGTTTAAAAATGGGCCCTTTCGTTTGGCTATTGAACGGGGTATTCCTATTATTCCAGTAACTATTGATTGCTTATGGGAATTGATGTGGGACAATGGTTTTGTGTATGGTAGTAAGCCAGGTGTACGAAATTTATATGTACATAGCCCTATTGAGACTAGCGGTATGACTACTGATGACGCCGATATGCTTAAAGAATTGGTATACGCAAAATTGCAACAAAATTCTTTTACAAAATAGTATGAAGCTGTAACATTAGCGGTGTTATGCTGTCTTAAAAATAAAATCTAATGTCTAAAGAAGATTTAATCCTGATTACCGATATAGGCCGTAAATATGTAATTGGCGCAGAAACCATACATGCGTTAAAATCGGTCACCTTAACCATTAAAAAAGGAGAATTCGTGGCCTTAATGGGACCTTCTGGTTCTGGTAAATCTACCTTAATGAATATTTTGGGATGTTTAGATACGCCTACCAAAGGAGAATATATTTTAAACGGCATTAATGTTAGCGAAATGAGCGATAGTGAATTAGCCGAAGTACGAAATCAAGAGATTGGATTCGTCTTTCAAACCTTTAATTTATTGCCACGCTCATCTGCCAAAGAGAATGTAGCCTTGCCATTAGTATATGCCGGGGTAAAAAAAGAAGATCGAGATATACGTGCCATTAAAACGCTAGAAAATGTGGGTTTAGGCAACCGATTAGATCATAAACCCAATGAACTTTCGGGTGGGCAGCGTCAACGTGTGGCTGTTGCTCGTGCTTTAATTAATAACCCATCTATTATTTTAGCCGATGAGCCTACCGGTAACTTGGATTCAAAAACATCAGTCGAAATTATGGCCTTAATAGAAGATATTCATGCCAAAGGGAATACCATTATTTTGGTTACCCACGAAGAAGATATTGCCAAACATGCACACCGCATAGTGCGTATGCGTGATGGTTTAATTGAAAGCGATACACTTAATAAAAAAATTACCTCGGTAAAGGACCGATTGAAAGAACTAGCCAAATAAAAAAAGCCCTCCGAATATCGGGGGGCTTTTTTTATTAGTAACAAATAACAATTAAAACAAAGGTTCTTCATCTATATCATCCATTCTTGATGGCTTGATAATGAAATTATTAGGTTTCTCAAAACTCGGCGAAGGGGCTATGCCTGCCATGGGGTCTGTAGTGCCAAAGTTAGTTCCACCACTATAATCATCTTCCAAATCAACAAATTTGACGTACTTACCTACAAAACGTAACGGAACAGTACCTGTTTCACCGTTACGGTGTTTTGCAATAATTACTTCACCAATACCAATGTTCGAGCGGCCTTGTTCGTCTTCTTCTAAACCATAATATTCGGGGCGGTATAAAAACAACACCATATCAGCATCTTGCTCAATAGAGCCAGATTCACGTAAATCGGAAAGCATGGGTCTTTTGCTGCCTCCTGGCCGGTTTTCTACAGCACGGCTTAATTGCGACAGGGCAATTACCGGTACATTTAATTCTTTAGCTACCGATTTTAGTGCCCTAGAAATGCTACCAATCTCTTGCTCACGGTTTCCATTTTTTCCATCACCTTTACCATGCATCAATTGCAAGTAATCAACAATAATCATTTGGATATCGTACTGAGCTTTAAGGCGACGGCATTTGGCTCTAAACTCAAAAATATTTAGTGCGGGCGTATCGTCAATAAACAGTGGGGCTTCGGTTAATTTACCAATTTTAGAGTGCAATTGTTGCCATTCCCATTCGGCTAAATTTCCTTTTCTAATTTTTTCTTGTTCAATTTCAGTTTCGCCGGAAATTAAACGATTGGTTAATTGCAGCGACGACATTTCTAGCGAAAATACCACCACGGGTTTGTTAAACTGAACGGCAGCATTTCGGGCACAGCTTAAAACAAAAGCCGTTTTACCCATTGCAGGGCGTGCCGCAATAATTACCAAATCGGATGGTTGCCAGCCGGATGTTATTTTATCTAAAGCAGTAAAACCAGAAGGCACACCAGTGAGGCCATCTACTTTATCTTTTAGTTTTTCAAGGGTGTCTAAAGATTCACGTAAAATGTCGTCCATCTTTCTAGAATCTCTACGTAAATTGTTTTGCGCAATTTCGAACAGATTTTTTTCCGCATGGTCTAGTAAATCGAAAATATCGGTGGTGTCTTCGTAGGCACTGCTGATAATTTCGGTAGATATTTTTATGAGCTCACGCTGAATAAATTTTTGAGAAATAATACGAGCGTGATATTCAATATTTGCTGCCGAGGCCACTCGGTTAGTAAGTTCAGTAATATAATAGGCACCTCCAATAAGTTCTAAATTACCTTGTTGACGCAATTGAGCGGTTACGGTTAAAATATCAACCGGAGATGATTTCTGGAAGAGCGTTTGAATAGCCTCAAATATTTTTTGGTGGCTGTCTTTATAAAAAACTTCGGGCTTTAAAATATCTATAACAGCAGATAAGGCATCTTTTTCGAGCATAAGGGCACCCAAAACCGCTTCTTCTAAATCGAGGGCTTGTGGCGGTAGTTTACCTAACCCACTTACCAAATTATTTAATCGGGTACGGGTTGGCGCATTTGTTCGCGTATTTTCTCTGTTAAAATCTTGTTCGTTTTCGGTGCTCATGATCTCAAAAATATAGAATTAGCAGGTAGAGGTGGTGTTAAGTTATGCACACGCTTAAGGCACGAAAATTCCAATGTGCCAACATGCTCATTTTTTTAAAGGTGGTTTTCCACAAGCCATGTGAATAAGCTGTTAGCAAATAGCTACTAAATAAGATATATACACTTAAATGGACTATGTGTAAAATTTTGACAATTGTTGAAAACGACTTTAACCTTTAGTTTAAAATTACGATTAATAGCCGGTTTTTTAAAATATACGTACCTTTGAATATATATATTTTAAGCCATGTACACATCTTCATTTCTACCTAAACGAGAAAACAATCAATTGGTATTTGGCATACGTGCCGTTATAGAGGCCATTAAAAGCGGCCAAGAAATGGAAAGTATTTACATTCAGCGGGGCTTAAGAGGAGAATTGTTTCATGAATTAAGAGAATTAATGAATACGTATCAGTTGAGTGCTCAATTGGTGCCGGTTGAAAAACTGAATCGTTTAACTGCTAAAAACCATCAAGGGGTAGTTGCTTTTATTTCGCCAATTACGTACCAGCAAATTGAAGATATTATTCCAGCAATATATGAAAAAGGTGAAACGCCGCTTATTTTAGTATTAGATGGCATTACCGATGTGCGCAATATGGGTGCCATAGCCCGTACGGCTGCTTGCTCTGGAGTGCATGCGCTGGTTGTTCCAATCAAAGGATCTGCACAAATTAACCCAGATACTATTAAAACCTCTGCAGGGGCCTTGTATACCTTACCGGTTTGTCGCCACGATAATTTACAAAAAGTAGCTCGTTTCTTACAAGCATCGGGTTTGCAATTGGTGGCTTGTACCGAAAAAACAGAGGAGCTTTTATATACACCAGATTATACCGCTCCAACAGCCATTATTATGGGATCAGAAGATGATGGTATTTCCGATGAATTGATTCGAATTTCTGATCATTTAGCCAAAATCCCCCTTTTTGGAGAAATAGAATCATTAAATGTATCCGTTTCGGCAGGGGTAATTTTATACGAAGCTGTTCGCCAGCGTATACAGGCTAAATAAAGTTTGGCCCGAAACGCTCTTTTACGTCCGCCACTATTTTCTTTACATTTTGCTCTTCGTCTCTTGGGCAAATGAGTAGCATGTTATGCTGTTCTACTACTATAAAGTTGTGTAAGCCTTGTAAAACCACTAATTTATCTTTGGGTACGTGTACCATACAGTTTGAAGAATCGTACATCATGACGTTTTTTTCGGGTACTACGGCATTTCCCACATAATCTTTCTCAGATAATTCATAAACCGATGCCCATGTACCTAAATCAGACCAGCCAAAGGCAGCAGGAGTAACGTACACATTATCTGCTTTTTCCATAATCCCATAATCAATAGAGATATTGGTACACTGATAATAGGCTTTTTGTATAAATTCACGCTCTTTCGGACCATTGTAGGCTCCCATGCCTTCCTTGAAAATTTGCTTCATTTCTGGTAAGTGCAAAGCAAAAGCATGCAGTATGTTTTTAACCGACCATACGAAAATACCCGCATTCCATAGAAAATCTCCGCTTTGTACAAACGATTTAGCAATCTCTAAATCGGGTTTTTCAGTGAAGGTTTTTACCTTAAAAAAGTTCTCATTTAATGCTTTGGTTGTGTATTGAATGTACCCATATCCAGTATCGGGTCTTGAAGGTTTAATGCCCAATGTTATTAAACAATTTTCTGTACTTGCAGTGTATAAAGAATTGATAATAACTTCTTTAAATACGTCTTCTTCAAGTATTAAATGGTCTGAAGGAGCTACTACTACCACCGCATCTGGATTTATTTGGCGTATTTTATACATCGCATAGGCAATGCAAGGTGCGGTATTGCGCATTACAGGTTCGGTTAAAACCTGTTTGTTGGTAATAGTTGGCAGCTGCTCTTTTACCAAACTAAGGTATTGATCGTTGGTTGCAATGAAAATATTTTCTTGCGGAATAAACTTGGCAAAACGATCGTATGTACTTTGTATAAGCGTTTTGCCAGTGCCTAAAATATCGATAAATTGCTTTGGATGGACGGTTCTGCTGATGGGCCAAAACCGACTTCCAACTCCACCAGCCATAATTAATACATAGTAATTTTTCATGCTTAACAATTAGATAATTCCTTCTTTAAGTAAATCGTGGAGATGAACAATACCAGCATAAACCCCATTTTCGATTACCAAAATTTGAGAAATATGAAGAGATCTCATCTGTTGTAACGCATCTACGGCTAATGCACTAGCATCAATTGTTTTTGGGTCTGTTCCCATAATATCCTTAGCGATAAAAGTTTCCGAAAATTGCCCTTTTTCTAACATTCTACGAATATCCCCATCGGTAATTACACCTACTAAATTAGAATTTTCTACTACTGCTGCAGCTCCTAATCGGTTTTTAGTAATTTCTAATAATACCTCTTTTACCGGTGTGTTTGAAGAAACCTGTGGTTTCTCGTTTTGGGCAGCTAAATCGCCAACTTTTAAGTATAATCGTTTACCTAAGGCACCTCCGGGATGAAAACGAGCAAAATCTGCACTCGTAAACGCTCTGCTTTCTAGCAAACATACCGCTAAAGCATCGCCCATAGCTAATTGTGCGGTGGTGCTGGTGGTTGGAGCTAAATTATGTGGACAAGCTTCTTGAGCAGTAGTGGTATCTAGTACTAAATTGGCCTGTTTAGCCAAAAAAGAATTCGTATCGCCTACTATACCAATTAATATATTTCCAGCTTGTTTTAATAGGGGAGTAAGTACTTTAATTTCGGGTGTATTGCCACTCTTAGAGATACATATAACCACATCGTCTTGCTGAATCATACCTAAATCACCATGAATGGCATCTGCAGCATGCATAAAAAGAGCAGGTGTGCCCGTAGAATTCAGTGTAGCTACAATTTTTTGGGCTATAATAGCACTTTTACCAATACCGGTTATAACAACACGTCCTTTGCTAGTTAAAATGGCATTTACCGATTTTACAAAGTCGATGTTTAGGCTATCGGAAACTTGCTGAATACCTTCAATTTCGAGCTTCAAGGCATTTTTTGCCAAGCTTAGGATATCGTCTCTTTCTTTCAAGTGTAATATTTTTAGAGAATTGCTGTTAATCCCACAAATTTATGTTATTTTCATAGTTAATATCACACAAATCTCAATATTTCCCTTTAAGGGTATCCAATGGAGGTAAAAAAGTCATTATTTGACAACTTACAGCATTTCTTTGGCTTTGATAATTTCAAAGGCGAACAGGAAGCAATTATTACAAGTATTTTGCAAAAGCAAGATAGCTTTGTAATTATGCCTACTGGTGGCGGTAAGTCTATTTGCTACCAATTACCCGCTTTAATGAGTGAGGGTACCGCCATCGTAATTTCGCCCTTAATTGCCTTGATGAAAAATCAGGTAGACCAATTAAGAGCATTTGGGGGCAATAATCACATTGCTCATTTTCTAAATTCATCGCTAAATAAAACAGAAATTACACAGGTTAAACAAGATATTTTAAAAGGCGATACCAAATTACTCTATGTAGCACCCGAATCTTTAGCTAAAGCTGAGAATATGGAGTTCTTGAAACTCATTCCTATTTCATTTGTAGCGGTTGATGAGGCACATTGTATTTCGGAATGGGGCCACGATTTTAGACCCGAATACCGTAAAATACGTCAAGTAATTAATATTTTAGGAGAAGATATTCCCATTATTGCCCTAACGGCTACGGCTACACCTAAAGTGCAGCAAGATATTCAGAAGAACCTACAAATGACCGATGCGGTTTTGTACAAGTCATCGTTTAATAGGCCTAATTTATACTACGAAGTACGTCCAAAGAGAGATGTAGTGAAAGAGATGATTCGCTACATTAAAACCCAGCCCGGAAAATCGGGTATTGTATATTGTTTAAGCCGTAAAAAAGTAGAGGAAATAGCTGAGGCTCTTAGATTAAATGGTATTAAAGCCTTGCCTTATCATGCCGGCTTAGAACCCAAAACCCGTGCCGATACACAAGATGCCTTTTTAATGGAAGACGTAGATGTTATAGTAGCCACTATAGCCTTTGGTATGGGGATTGATAAACCCGATGTGCGTTTTGTAATACACCACGATATTCCGAAAAGTATGGAAGGTTACTACCAAGAAACAGGTAGAGCTGGCAGAGATGGTGGTGAAGGCGTTTGCGTAGCTTTTTATTCAGAAAAAGATATTGATAAACTGACCAAGTTTATGAAAGATAAGCCCGTTTCTGAAAGAGAAATTGGCACTCAAATTTTAAAAGAAGTAATAGATTATTCTGAATCTGGTGTTTGCCGACGTAAGCAAATACTGCATTATTTTGGCGAAAACTTTAATGAAACAGGCTGCAACTGCATGTGTGATAATTGCCGTAACCCTATTCAGCATTTCGATGCCGAAATTCACTTACACAAACTACTCACTTTTATTCATGAGGTAGGTGAAAAATTCGACGATACATATTACCTAAACGTGATGTTGGGCTTAGATAATCAACAAATATCATCTTATAACCATAACCAACACGAATTTTTCGGCTCAGGTAAAGACGATGGAGAATTGCTTTGGAAATCGCTTATTAGACAAGCCGTTTTAAATAATTTCTTGTTTAAGGATATTGATAATTACGGCTTATTAAAGTTTACCAAACTTGGTAAAAACTTCATCGATAACCCACATTCGTTGCGTTTTGTGCTAAACAAACCCATGGAAAGTACCGAGGAAGATAGCGATGAACAAGCCGCACAAGGCACTGCAGCCTTAGATACCGAATTACTTCAACTGCTTAGAGATTTGCGCAAGAAAATATCTAAACAGCAAAATTTGCCACCTTTCGTTATTTTTCAAGATCCTTCTTTGGAGGAAATGTGTACACATTACCCTATCAATTTAGAGGAGTTGAAGCAAATATCGGGTGTTGGAAATGGTAAAGCCTCAAAATTCGGTTCTCCTTTCGTATCACTTATTAAGAGCTACGTAGAAGAAAATGACATCGATCGTCCGATAGATTTAGTGATTAAGAGTGCGGCTAATAAATCGGCTTTAAAAGTATCTATTATCCAAAATATCGACCGCCAATTGGCCTTAGAAGACATTGCTTCGGCTAAAGGTTTAAGTTATGCAGATATATTAAACGAAATTGATATGATTGTGAATTCGGGCACCAAGCTGA
>CAMCMG010000044.1:0-9350 GCA_945875895.1 Sphingobacterium thalpophilum
TAGAGCGATAGCCTTCCAAGCTATAGGTCGCGAGTTCGAACCTCGTCTTCCGCTCAGAAAAAGAATAAATGGGCTACGGTTAGCAGGGATGTTAATCTTAAGCTTAGCGAAAGATAACAGCCGAAGTAGCTCAGCGGTAGAGCACTTCCTTGGTAAGGAAGAGGTCGTGGGTTCAAGTCCCATCTTTGGCTCAAAAATTTTATAAAAACAATAACAAACAACAATTAACCTTTAATTAGATTTTAAAATGGCAAAAGAAAAATTTGACCGTAGTAAGCCGCATTTAAATATCGGTACTATTGGTCACGTCGATCACGGTAAAACAACTTTAACAGCAGCTATTACAAAAGTTTTGGCTGATGCTGGTTTATCTGAGGCACGTTCATTCGATTCAATTGACTCAGCTCCTGAGGAAAAAGAAAGAGGTATTACTATTAATACTGCTCACGTTGAGTATTCAACTGCAAACCGTCACTACGCACACGTAGATTGTCCAGGTCACGCGGATTATGTGAAAAACATGGTTACTGGTGCCGCTCAAATGGATGGTGCTATTATCGTTGTTGCTGCGACTGATGGTCCAATGCCCCAAACTCGTGAGCACATCCTTCTTGCTCGTCAGGTAGGTGTACCAACATTAGTTGTTTTCATGAACAAAGTTGATATGGTGGATGATCCAGAATTACTAGAATTAGTAGAGATGGAAATCCGTGAATTATTATCTTTTTATGACTTCCCTGGTGATGATATTCCTGTTATTCAAGGTTCAGCTCTTGGTGGCTTGAACGGAGATCCGAAATGGGTAGGTAAAATTATGGAGTTAATGGATGCAGTAGATAGCTACATTCCAATTCCTCCACGTTTAACAGAATTACCTTTCCTGATGCCGGTTGAAGATGTATTCTCTATCACTGGTCGTGGTACAGTTGCAACTGGTCGTATCGAGCGTGGTGTAATCAACTCAGGTGATTTAGTTGATATCTTAGGTATGGGTGCTGAGAACTTGAAATCAACTGTTACTGGTGTAGAGATGTTCCGTAAAATTTTAGATTACGGTGAAGCTGGTGATAACGTAGGTTTATTATTACGTGGTATTGAGAAAACCGATATCCGTCGTGGTATGGTAATCTGTAAACCAGGTTCTGTAACTCCTCATACTGATTTCAAAGCTGAGATTTATGTATTGTCAAAAGCTGAAGGTGGACGTCATACTCCATTCTTTAACAAATACCGTCCTCAATTCTATTTCCGTACTACAGATGTTACTGGTGAAATTTCATTAGCAGCTGGAGTAGAAATGGTTATGCCAGGTGATAACGTTACTATCAGTGTAAAATTGATCAACGCAATTGCTATGGAGAAAGGTTTACGTTTCGCTATCCGTGAGGGTGGTAGAACTGTAGGTGCCGGACAGGTAACCGAAATTTTGAAATAACAAAATTTCACATAAATAAGGTTAATTGGATAACATAAGTCCGCTTTAGTGCGGGCTTATGTTTTCTTGTTAATTAACTACGGGAATAGTTCAACGGTAGAATAGAGGTCTCCAAAACCTTTGATCAGGGTTCGAATCCTTGTTCCCGTGCTTAAGATATAATAGAACAGATGGCAAAAGTTATTGAATTTTTTAAAGAATCGTATATCGAAATGACGCAGAAAGTATCTTGGCCTACGTGGTCTGAGTTACAAAACTCTGCGGTATTGGTATTGGTAGCCTCTATTGTTATTGCCTTTTTGGTTTTGGCAATGGATGAATCGGCAGGTACTGCGTTGAAACTTTTCTATAAATCTCTTGCTTAACATTTTTTATAACGAAACGATGAGTGATCAACTGAAATGGTACGTAGTACGTGCGGTTAGCGGCAAAGAGAAAAAGGTAAAACAATATCTAGAAGCTGAAATTAATCGTTTGGGTATAGCTCATTTATTGCCTCAAGTATTAATTCCGATGGAAAAATACTTGCAGATGAAAGACGGTAAGAAAATTGCCAAAGAGCGTAATTTTTACCCAGGATATGTATTAATTGAAGCCAATATGGATGCTGAATTACAGCATATCATTAAAAATATTAATAGCGTAATTGGATTTTTAGGGGATAAATCGGGTACTCCGATGCCTATGCGCCAAGCAGAAGTGAACCGCATCTTAGGTAAAGTAGATGAGATGGCCTCTCAAAGTGAGGTAATTAACATCAACTATATGGTAGGAGAGCAGGTTAAGGTAATGGATGGTCCATTCCAAGGCTTTTCTGGTGTAATTGAAGAGGTAAACGACGAGAAGAAAAAACTAAAAGTAATGGTAAAAATATTCGGCCGTCGTACCCCGCTTGAATTAAATTACATGCAAGTAGAAAAAGAATAGTGATTTATTGGTTTAAATTGTGTGTTTTTTAGGACTTTACCTATAACCTACAACCTTGAACTACTAATAAAGACCTTAAATGTTACATAGCTTCCAACTTACTAACATTGAGTATTAAATAAACAACAAAAAAATGGCAAAAGAAGTCCAAGCGTTAGTAAAATTACAGATCAAGGGAGGAGCTGCAAATCCATCGCCACCGGTAGGACCTGCATTAGGTGCAAAAGGGGTAAATATTATGGATTTTTGCAAGCAATTTAACGCTCGTACCCAAGACAAGCCAGGTAAAGTATTACCGGTAGTAATTTCTGTATATGCCGACAAATCGTTCGAATTTATCATTAAAACCCCTCCAGTAGCCATTCAATTATTGGAAGTTTCTGGTCAAAAAAGTGGTTCAGCAGAGCCAAACCGTCAAAAAGTTGCTAGCGTAAGCTGGGAGCAGGTTGAAGCAATTGCAAAAGATAAAATGACCGATTTAAACGCATTTACCATTGAGTCGGCCATGAAAATGGTTGCAGGTACTGCACGCAGTATGGGAATTACCGTAAATGGTAACGCACCCTGGAATAATTAATTAACACAAATCAGTTTAAGAAGTGGCTAGATTAACAAAAAATCAAAAAACGGCAATTTCCAAAATTGAGGATGGTAAAGCATATTCTTTGCAACAAGCTTCGGCTTTAGTAAAAGATATTACTACTACCAAATTTGATGCATCGGTTGACTTGAATGTACGTTTAGGCGTAGATCCTCGTAAGGCGAATCAAATGGTACGTGGTATTGCAACACTTCCTCATGGTACCGGTAAAAATGTACGTGTATTAGCCTTAGTAACCCCCGATAAAGAAGAGGAAGCTAAAGCAGCAGGTGCAGACTACGTAGGTTTGGATGATTATATTGCTAAAATTGAAGCAGGATGGACTGATATTGATATCATTATTACCATGCCTAGTGTGATGGCAAAAGTAGGTAAATTAGGCCGTGTTTTAGGTCCAAGAAACCTCATGCCAAACCCTAAATCAGGAACCGTAACTACCGAAGTAGGTAAAGCGGTAACCGATGTTAAAGGCGGTAAAATCGATTTCAAGGTTGATAAAACCGGAATCATCCACGCTTCTGTAGGGAAAGTATCTTTCTCTGCCGAGAAAATTTATGAGAATGCATTAGAAGTAATTCAAGTAATCTCTAAATTAAAACCATCAGCTGCAAAAGGAACTTATTTTAAAAGCATTTACATGTCTTCTACAATGAGTTCTGGAATCGAAATTGAAACTAAAACTATAGCAGGAATCTAATCATGAGAAAAGAAGAAAAACACGATGTTGTTCTTGCTTTAAAAGAGCAGATTGATAGCTTCAGCAATGTTTACATTGCTGATACTTCTAACCTGACTGTAGCAGCCGTGAATGATATTCGCCGCAAATGTTTCGATAGTGATATCAAAATGCAGGTAGCAAAAAACACCCTGATTAAAAAGGCTTTAGAAGCCGCATCAGGTGAATATGCTGAATTGTACGATGTACTTAAAGGATCATCAACCCTATTATTCTCAAACTCAGCCAATGCTCCGGCAAAACTGATTAAAGCTTTGAGAGCCAGCGGTGATAAGCCCCTTTTAAAAGCAGCGTATATTGACAGTGCTATCTTCATTGGCGATAACCAGTTGAACGCTTTAGTGAACTTAAAATCTAAAGAGGAATTAATCGGAGAAATCATCGGATTGTTACAATCACCAGCAAAAAATGTTATTTCAGGCTTACAGTCTGGTAAAAGCAAATTAGCAGGTATTGTTAAAGCATTAGAACAAAGAGGTTAACAAGCACCTAAAGCTTGATTAAAAAACAAAGTATTTAACGTTAAAATTCAAATAAAATGGCAGATTTAAAATCGTTTGCTGAGCAATTAGTAAACTTAACAGTAAAAGAAGTTAATGAGTTAGCTCAAATTCTTAAAGATGAGTATGGTATTGAGCCTGCTGCTGCAGCTGTTGCAGTTGCTGCTCCTGCTGCTGGTGGCGCTGCCGCTAGTGCTGCAGAAGAAAAAACCAGCTTTAATGTATTATTGAAAGAAGCTGGTGGTCAGAAACTAGCAGTAGTAAAATTAGTGAAAGATTTAACCGGTTTAGGTTTGAAAGAAGCTAAAGACTTAGTTGATGCAGCCCCATCTGAAATAAAAGCAGGTGTTGCTAAAGACGAAGCTGATGCTTTGAAAAAACAATTAGAAGAAGCCGGCGCAGTTGTTGAAATTCAATAATCTGACACGCTAAAAATGGCCTTAGACTCCGGTTTTCACCGGGGTCTATTGCTGTTTGTATCGGTTTCTATTGCTGTTTGACCTACAGCGCTCTCCGAAAAAAGAGCAAAAAAGTCGCACAGTTTATTTTTAAACTAAAAACTAAATCCCTTGGCAAACACTATTAAACATACCGAAAGAATCAATTTTGCAACCAGCAAGCATGTGTTGGACTATCCCGACTTTCTGGATGTACAATTGCAATCATTCAGGGAATTCTTTCAGTTAGAAACCACTTCAGATAACCGGCATCAAGAAGGTTTATTTAAAGTATTCTCTGAAAATTTCCCCATTTCTGATTCTAGAAACATCTTCGTATTAGAGTTTTTAGATTATTTCGTAGATCCGCCACGATACGACATTCAGGAATGTATAGAACGTGGCTTAACCTATAGTGTTCCTCTTAAAGCTAAACTCCGTTTATCTTGTAACGACGAGGAACACGAAGATTTTGAAACCATCGTTCAAGATGTTTATTTGGGAACTATTCCTTATATGACTCCTAAGGGTACTTTTGTTATCAACGGTGCCGAGCGTGTAATTGTTTCTCAACTACACCGTTCACCAGGTGTGTTTTTTGGCCAAAGCCGCCACACCAACGGAACCAAATTATATTCAGCCCGTGTAATTCCATTTAAGGGATCGTGGATTGAATTTGCTACAGACGTAAACAACGTGATGTATGCATACATCGACCGTAAGAAGAAATTCCCGGTAACCACTTTATTGCGTGCCATTGGTTACGATTCGGATAAAGACATTTTAGAATTATTCGAACTAGCCGATGAGGTAAAAGTGAGCAAAGCTGCCCTTAAGAAATTTGTAGGCCGTAAGCTTGCCGCAAGAGTATTGAAAAAATGGGTAGAAGATTTTGTTGATGAATCTACCGGTGAGGTAGTTTCTATTGATAGAAATGAAGTCATTTTAGAGCGTGAAACTATTTTAGAAGAAGATCATATTGATATGATTATTGATGCTGGTGTAAAATCTATCATCTTATCTAAAGAAGATGCCAAACACGCGGGTGACTATACCATCATATATAATACCTTACAAAAAGACACTTCAAACTCAGAAAAAGAAGCTGTGGAGCATATCTACAGACAATTACGTAACGCTGAACCACCTGATGAGGAAACTGCCCGTGGTATCATCGATCGTTTATTCTTTTCTGATAAAAGATACGATTTGGGTGATGTAGGTAGATACCGCATTAACCGTAAATTGAAATTAAATACCCCAGAAACTACTAAAGTATTAACCAAGCAAGATATTATTGCTATTGTTAAATACTTAATTCAGTTGATCAACTCTAAAGCCGAGGTGGATGATATTGATCACTTATCAAACCGTCGTGTACGCACCGTGGGTGAGCAATTATACGCCCAATTTGGTGTTGGTTTAGCCCGTATGGCTCGTACCATCCGTGAGCGTATGAACATTCGCGATAATGAGGTATTTACTCCAACCGACTTAATTAATGCACGTACGCTATCTTCTGTGATTAACTCGTTCTTCGGAACCAACCAATTGTCACAGTTTATGGATCAAACCAATCCTCTGGCAGAGATTACGCACAAGCGTCGTCTGTCAGCCTTAGGGCCAGGTGGTTTATCTAGAGAGCGTGCAGGTTTTGAGGTTCGTGACGTTCACTATACCCACTACGGTCGTTTGTGTACTATCGAAACTCCAGAGGGACCAAACATTGGTTTGATTTCGTCACTTTGCGTTCACGCAAAAATTAACAACCTAGGATTTATCGAAACACCTTATCGTAAGGTAGATAAAGGCCGTGTAGTTGTTGAAGAGCCTGTAATCTATTTATCTGCCGAAGATGAAGATGGAAAAACCATTGCACAAGCTAATGCGCATTACGATGATAAGGGAAACTTCGCAACACCACGTGTAAAAGCACGTTTCGAAGGCGATTTTCCGGTAATTGCGCCAGAAAAATTAGATTTGATGGACGTAGCGCCAAACCAAATCACTTCTATTGCGGCTTCCCTCATTCCGTTCTTAGAGCATGATGATGCGAATAGAGCCTTGATGGGATCAAACATGCAACGCCAGGCTGTGCCTTTGTTGCGTCCAGAAGCCCCAATTGTTGGAACAGGTTTGGAAGGTCGTGTAGCCCGCGATTCGCGTACCCTAATTAATGCCGAAGGCAATGGGGTAGTAGAATACGTAGATGCTAATGAAATTAAAATTCGTTACGAGCGTAATGCCGATGACGTATTAGTTTCTTTCGAAGGTGAAGTGAAATCGTATCCATTGATTAAATTCCAAAAAACAAACCAAAGTACCTGTATCAACTTAAAGCCAATTGTTAAAAAAGGCCAAAAGGTAGAAAAAGGTCAAGTGCTTTGCGAAGGGTACGCTACTCAGAATGGTGAATTGGCCTTGGGTCGTAACTTAAAAGTGGCTTTCATGCCATGGCAAGGTTACAATTTCGAGGATGCGATTGTAATTTCTGAACGTGTGGTATCTCAAGATATCTTTACCTCATTACATATCGAAGAATTTGAATTAGAAGTTCGCGATACGAAACGTGGTGAAGAAGAATTAACACCAGACATTCCGAACGTTTCTGAAGAGGCTACTAAAGACTTGGACGAAAACGGGGTAATACGTGTTGGTGCTGAGGTGAAAGAAGGAGATATCTTAATTGGTAAAATTACACCAAAAGGAGAGTCAGATCCTTCACCAGAAGAAAAATTATTGAGAGCTATTTTTGGTGATAAAGCAGGTGATGTAAAAGATGCGTCTTTAAAAACACCTCCTTCTATACACGGGGTAGTAATTGATACTAAATTATTCTCTAGAGCTAAGAAAACTACCAAAGCAGAAGAAAAAGCATTGGTAGAAAAGTTAGATGCAAATTTTGCAAAATCTAATAAAGACTTAAGAGAAAAACTAGTTGAAAAACTATTCACCATTGTAAATGGTAAAACCTCACAAGGTATTTACAACGTGTACAAAGAATTGTTAATTGCTAAAGGCATTAAATTCACTCAAAAAGTATTGGCCGATTTAGATGTTGCCAATATCAATCCTACGAAGTGGACTACCGATGAGGATAAAAATGAGTTAATTAAACAAACCTTGCACAACTACAACATTCGATTAAACGAAGGATTAGGTGCATACAAACGTGAAAAATTTGCCATTACCGTGGGCGATGAATTGCCTTCAGGTATTGTACAAATGGCTAAAGTGTATGTAGCTAAGAAACGTAAGTTGAAAGTAGGGGATAAAATGGCAGGCCGTCACGGTAACAAAGGTATTGTTGCACGTATCGTTCGCGATGAAGATATGCCATTCCTTGAAGACGGAACCCCAGTTGATATTGTGTTAAACCCTTTGGGTGTACCCTCACGTATGAACTTGGGCCAAATCTACGAAACCGTATTAGGTTGGGCCGGAAAAGAATTGGGTATGAAATTCTCTACCCCAATTTTTGATGGTGCCACCCACGAAGAAGTAGAAGAATGGGTAGCCAAAGCGGGTGTACCAACTTCGGGTAGAACCTATTTATACAATGGTTTAACAGGCGATCGTTTCGATCAGCCAACCACGGTAGGTATCATCTATATGTTGAAACTTGGCCACATGGTTGACGATAAGATGCACGCCCGTTCAATCGGACCATACTCATTAATTACACAACAACCATTGGGTGGTAAAGCCCAGTTTGGTGGTCAGCGTTTTGGTGAGATGGAGGTTTGGGCCTTAGAAGCATTTGGTGCTGCAAACATCTTACAGGAGATCTTAACCGTGAAATCTGATGATGTAATTGGCCGTGCCAAAACATACGAAGCGATTGTTAAAGGTGAACCTTTGCCAACCCCATCGGTTCCGGAATCATTCAATGTATTGGTTCACGAATTAAGAGGTTTAGGTTTAGATATCACATTAGATTAAGTTGCAAGTTATGAGTTGTAGGATGTACCCCATCCTACAACTCATAACCCACAACATTCAACTCAAAAAAGAGCTATGTCTTACAAAAAAGATAATAAAATCAAAAGTAACTTTACCCAAGTTACTATCAGTTTGGCCTCTCCAGAGTCAATTTTGGAGCGTTCAAGCGGCGAAGTGTTAAAGCCAGAAACTATTAACTACCGTACCTACAAACCGGAACGCGATGGTTTGTTCTGCGAACGCATTTTTGGCCCAGTGAAAGATTTCGAATGCCATTGCGGGAAATACAAACGTATCCGTTACAAAGGAATTGTATGCGACCGTTGCGGTGTAGAAGTAACCGAGAAAAAAGTACGTCGTGAGCGTATGGGACACATTAATTTGGTGGTTCCTGTAGCCCACATTTGGTACTTCCGTTCGTTGCCAAATAAAATTGGTTATTTATTAGGCTTGCCTACCAAAAAACTCGATTTAATTATTTACTACGAGCGCTATGTGGTTATTCAACCAGGTATTAAAGAAGCCGATGGAATTCTGAAAATGGATTTCTTAAGCGAAGAAGAATACTTGGATATATTGGATACCTTACCAAAAGAAAACCAATATTTAGACGATAAAGATCCACAGAAATTTGTGGCTAAAATGGGTGCCGAAGCTTTGGTTGACCTATTAAGCCGTTTAGATCTAGATCAATTATCATACGATTTACGTCACCAAGCTGCTACCGAAACCTCACAACAACGTAAAAATGAAGCCTTAAAACGCTTACACG
>CAMCMG010000045.1:0-9298 GCA_945875895.1 Sphingobacterium thalpophilum
TGTCTGGAGATTTTGCCGGTGGAGCTATTCAAATTTTCACTAAAGATATTCCAGATCAAAATTTCTTATCCTATGGGATGGGATATAGCTACAATTCACAATCTACTTTTAAAGATTTTAAGGGCAATGAAAAAACAGCTGCCGATTATTCAGGTTTCAATAATACGAGAAATTTACCTGTAAATTTTCCGAGCACAAACAGTATTTATAACAAAACGCTAAGTTCTACTCAAGAAATAGCAGCCATACGTTCGCTAAACAACGACTATGCTGTAGTTAATTCAACCGCTTTTTTGGGCCAAAATTACCAATTTATCGTTGGTAGAGTAAAAGATTATGAAAAAACAGGCAACCGCATAGGTGCCATTATTTCGCTTTCGTACCGAAATTCACAAACAGTTAACCCAGAAATTTCTAGAAATTTAAGTGGTGAATTTGATTTTAAAGATCAAACCTATAAATTTTCTACCACGTTGGGCGGTTTAGCCAATTTCTCCTATTTATTTGGCAACAATAAAATCACTTTTAAAAATATTTATAACCGCATTCAAGACGATCAATATTTAAGTCGTGCCGGTTTAAATATTGGCCAATCCAACGCAACCAAGTTTTTTGCATTCGATTTAATTCAAAAAACCTTACTGAAATCAACCTTAGAAGGGGAGCATAAATTTGGCGAATCGAAAACCAAATTAAAATGGGCATTGGGTTATAGCAACGTAATAAATAACCAACCCGATCAACGTAAAATTAGTTATACCATCAACCAAGCAGATATTAACAACCCGAATGTAAACTATTCGGCTAATATTACATCTCTGGATAGAAATAACAGTCGTTTATTCTCCAATTTAACAGAAGATATTTTCAATGGCGATGTAAACTTGAGTTTGCCCTTGTCTAAAAAAGCGAATAAAGGAAGTTTGAAAACGGGTTTCAGTTCCATTTACCGAAACCGTAATTTTAATGTTCGCTTCATCGGTTTACTATTGAATTCCTTTGACCCCAACGCCAATGCCATACGTCAGCGTTCATTGGGTACTATTTTCGGAAACGATTTAATCAATCAAGGCGTATACGAGTTAGAAGAAATTGGAAACAGCGCCGATCGCTATATCTCTAATTCGATGGTAAATGCTGGTTACTTTATGCTTGATAATAAATTGGCTGAAAAACTTCGTGTAGTTTGGGGGTTACGTGCCGAGCAATTTAACCTATCGCTCGAAACATTTGACCCCCTTGAGCCAACGGTAAAACGCAATCAATTAGATCTTCTTCCATCACTAAACCTTACCTTAGGCCTAACCGAGAAAAGCAATTTTAGAGCTTCTGTTTATCAAACTGTTGCCCGCCCAGAATTTAGAGAGTTAGCGCCATTTGCCTATTACGACTATGAGCAATCAGCGGTGCAGAAAGGGAATCCAAATTTAAAACGTACCCAAATTTTAAATGCCGATTTACGCTTTGATACCTATCCGGCTGCTGGTCAAATATTTTCGATCTCGGCATTTTATAAAAAATTCACCAACGCTATTGAAGCTACTTTTTACGATGTGAACTCTACGCCAGAAATTTCTTATAACAATGCAGAGAAAGCAACTACCTATGGATTTGAACTTGAATTCAGAAAAAATTTAAAATTCTTAGCTGATAGAGCCTTCTTTGAACGCACTACATTTTATACCAATGTATCTATCATTCACTCTGAAGTAAATTTTGCAGGTGACCAAAATCCAAACAGTGCAGGGCGCCCATTAATTGGCCAATCGCCTTATGTGGTTAACGCCGGCTTGCAACACAGCACCTTAAACAATAAACTCAATTTCAACCTCTTATACAACCGAGTTGGACGTCGTATTTTCCGCGTAGGTGGTACTACATTTCCAAACATTTGGGAAGACCCCCGCGATGTGTTAGACTTTCAGATTGGTGTAAAAACCTTTAAAACTAAAGGAGAGTTTAAATTGAATGTAGGCGATATATTTAACCAACAGAATGTATTTTATTTCGACCGCAATAGCAATAAAAAATACACCCAATTTGTTGACGATGAAATTTATAAAACCAAATTAGGTACCAATATTTCCTTATCCTTTAATTATTCATTTTAAAAAATCAGCGTAAACAAACGAATAAAAATTCATTTAAATACACAATTATATTAATCGTCCTTTTTTTAACAATTTTTAAATCAAAAAATCATGAAAAAAACCATTATCCTATTTTCAATCTTAGCATTTACTTTTGTTGCAGCTTGTAAAAAAAGTAAGACCGATGATCCTATTGTTACCCCAACAAGCAATGTTGTTGAAGTTAGTGGAGATATCAAAGTAAACACCACCTGGACTTCAGACAAAATTTATTTATTAAAAGGCTTTGTTTATGTTACAGATAATGCAACTTTAACCATTCAGCCCGGAACCATTATCAAAGGTGATAAAATCACTAAAGGTTCATTAATTATTACTCGTGGTTCTAAAATTAGCGCCATTGGTACTTCAACTAATCCAATTGTATTCACTTCTAATTTTCCTATTGGTTCTCGTACTCAAGGTGATTGGGGTGGAATTATATTATTAGGTAAAGCTCCGGTAAACCAAACAGGAGGCGAAGTTGTTATTGAAGGTGGTTTATTGCCAACTTCGGGTGGATTAGCATCAAAATATACTACCTATGGTGGTACCGATGCTGCGGATAACTCAGGAACGATGAAATATGTTCGTATAGAATATGCTGGTGTACCTTTTGTAACTAACAACGAAATTAACTCTTTAACTATGGGTGGTGTTGGTTCGGGTACTACCTTAGAATATATTCAGGTTTACCGTGCTGGCGACGATGCCTTTGAATGGTTTGGCGGTACCGTAAATGCAAAATACTTATTGGCTATTGGTACTTGGGACGATGATTTTGATACCGATTTTGGCTATGTAGGTAAAGTACAATTTGCCTTGGCGCAACGTGTAAAAGAAATTGCCGATGTTTCTGGATCTAACGGTTTTGAATCGGATAACGATGCTGCAGGTACTGCCGGAACTCCAAAAACAAGCCCAATTTTCTCTAATGTAACCATTGTTGGTCCCCAAGCAACAGCCACTACTACTAGTGGTATGAATGCCAATTTTCAACATGCTGCCCAAATTCGTCGTAACTCAGCTATGAGTTTATTTAACTCTATTTTAGGTAACTATATTGAAGGTATTTATATTGATGATAACCTTCCGGCTAGTGGAAACAAATCTTCTAGTAACTATACCGCAGGAAGCTTAGTAATTAAAAACAACTTAATTTACGGTTCTAATACCAAATACAATGTCACTACAGCACCCAATAATGGTCAAATTAAAGGTAAAGATGCTACTAGCAAATTAGTATTTGAAGCAGGTTTAACCGCTGACAACAGTTTTGTACCAGGAACTTCTGTAAGTACTTTATTAACTTCAGGTTTTGCTTTCGGAGCAGAGTTTGTTGCTAGTGGTGTAGCTACACCAAACTTTACAGCAGTAGCGGCTGGTGCAGCCGCTAGTGGTGCATTATTTACAGATGCTAAATTTACAGGTGATACGTTTTTTGATAAAACGGTTGCTTTCAAAGGCGCTTTCGGAACTACAGATTGGTCTGCAGGTTGGGCCATGTATGATCCAAGCACTTTAAACTATACCACTCCTGGTAGAGTAATGACAAATTAATACGATTGATTGTTTTTTTTATAAATGCAAAGCCTCCCGAAATTCGGGAGGCTTTTTTATTACTGGAGTTTTTCGATTTTATCGAGCGGGATGTTTTCCATATCTACAATAAGGAATCCATCTAAACTGTCGGAGAATTTAGGGTCGATATTGAAACAAATAATTTTACCGTTTAAGCCCAAGTATTGGCGCAAGAGCACCGGAATTTTCATGTTCGATTGCTCAATGTCTGAAATCAATTGATCTAAATCTTTTAAGCTCTCTCTCGAATCTACTAAGAGCGCCATATCGTCCTTATCCAACTCAAATTTAAACTTCTTACGTGGCTTAATGTATTGGGCCAAATTTTCGTCGAAATGGTTTTTTAAGATATAGTCAACCATTAAGGTTTTAGAGATTTTAGAAAAGCTATTGCTAATGCTCACTGGCCCAATGAGGTATTTTACGTGCTCCGAATTGTCGGCAATAAACTTTAAAATACCTTTCCAAAGCAAAAATAGGGGTAGGGGTTTTTGTTGGTATTCCTTGCGTATCCAAGAGCGGCCTAATTCTAAGCTCTTTTTTAAGATGGGCGCAAAACCATCGTCTATTTTAAATATTTCGGCCGTGTAGAAGCCTTTTTTGCCGTAGCTGTAATAAATATCGTTTCCTTTGCCAATACGGTAAGCACCCACTAATTTTTTAGCCTCATTGTCCCAAATAAATAAGTGGTGGTAATAAATATCATAGGCATCTAAGTCGGTGTATTTGTTGGTGCCTTCGCCTATTTCGCGGAAGGTAATTTCACGTAAACGACCAATTTCTTTTAAAATATTCGGTATTTTAGTGCTTGGAGCAATATACACCTCGTAGTTTTTCTCGGTCCAGGTTTTTAAATTTTGTATGCCTGCAATTTCTTTCACTAGAACTTTGCTAGACATTTCAGCAACAATATCCTGTGGTTTTTTCTCAATTTTAAATAAACTTGTTGCCGAAAATAGTTTTTTATGCTCCTCTAAACCAGCTCCTAAGGCATAGGTGCGTACTCGTAAATAATCGAGCAGTTTTGTGGGGTTGTTAGCGTATGGGGTATCTTCTATTTTTATAGGTTTGCCTATGCGTAGTTTAAGTACGTGGCCCTGCTTGTTAAACATTTCTGAGGGCAGTTTAGCCGTACGTAACATGGGGTGTATAAAGCTCAGCAAATTGAATAGTAAGCTGTTATTGCCATGGAAGTATATGGGTACTACGGGTACTTTTGCCTTAATAGCCAACTTGGCTACTACGGGGTGCCATTGCCTGTCAGTAATGCTTTGGCTACTCAATTTATAGGTAGATACTTCGCCCGCCGGAAAAACGCTAATAGGAATCCCTTCTTTTAACAAGCCTAGTGCAGTTTTTATACCGCTTATACTGGCCGGGTTATCTATCGTTTCGAAGGGGTTTACTGCAATTAAAAAATCGCTTAGCGTAGGTATTTTCGTTAATATAAAATTAGATAGTTGCTTGCTGTCGGGGTTTACCAATAAGGTAAGTTTAATAAGTACTAAGCCTTCAATACCTCCGTAAGGGTGGTTGGCAATAGCTAAAAAGCCTCCCTCTTTGGGTAAATTTTTTAAATCCTCTTCGTCAAACTCTACTTTAACTCCTAAAATTTCTAGTAATTTATCAATAAAGGCAATGCCTTTTAGGTGCCTCACCTTGTTAAACGTGTCGTTCACCTCGTTAATCTTCATCACCTCCATTAATAGCGAAGCCAAGCCCGGCATGCCCAATTTATCTATTTTGGTTGCCTTGGCAAATTCTTCGGTGCTTATAATTTTAGTTTCGTCCATTCGTTCTCTAGGGTAATCAAATTTCACAAAATTTTCAGGTTTATTCACTAAAAAATTCATTAATGTTTCTAAAATACGTGCGGCAGTATTTTAATTTTAGCCAAAAAGAGCTTAATGGCGTATTGGTATTGCTTTTATTGCTAGTTATTGTTTGGCTAATTCCCATTTTTTTAAACGATACACCCGAAAGCTTTGATGTTGAAAAAGCTAAGAAAGAAATGGCGGAATTTGAGCGCAATTTGGCGCCCGATAAGGTTTACAGTTATAGGGAGGTAGAACTCAATCAAGAGCGTGCCACGTATGCCGATTTCGATCCTAATGGACTTCCTGCAGAGCGCTGGAAACAACTAGGTTTGAGTGAGAAACAAATTGCGGTCATTAAGCGCTTTGAGGCAAAGGGAGGTCATTTTTATAAAAAAGAAGAAGTAAAAAAAATGTATGTCATATCGCCCGAAACCTATGCTAAATTAGAACCCTATATACAAATTTCGCCTCCGCAATTTGAACAAAAAAATACACCCACTAAAGCCTCAAAAGTCCGTATCGATTTAAATACGGCCGATTCTTTGGCCTTAGATCAAGTGAGTGGTATTGGTCCTGCATTTGCTAGCCGCATACTCAAGTACCGTGAGCGTTTGGGTGGCTTTTATGCGCTAGAACAACTTAAAGAAGTGTATGGGGTAGATTCTGCACATTTCGCTCAATGGTTGCCTCAGTTATTCTTAAATACTGCTGCAATTCGAAAAATTGACATCAATACCGCTTCCTTTGAAGAACTTAAACGCCATCCATACCTAAGTTATAAGCAAATAAATGCGCTCATTCAATACAGAAAACAACATGGGGCTTATGCAACCTTGTCAGATTTTAAAAATATTCCGCTTTTTACTGACGAAATTTTGCGTAAACTAGCTCCATATTTTATTTTTAAATGATTGAAACAGCATTAAAACACGCCATTCGCGATATTGTAGATTTCCCTAAGCCCAGTATCGTATTTAAAGATATTACGCCCATTTTAAAAGATCCCGAATTGTGCCGCCAGGTGGTAGCCGCCTTTGTAGCAGAATTACAAACCCTCGATATTGATGTTGTGGTGGGTATTGAAAGCCGAGGCTTTTTATTCGGAATGTTATTGGCTAATGCCTTAGATGTGCCTTTTGTGCCCATTCGTAAGCAAGGTAAATTACCGTATAAAACACTCAGCCAATCGTATGAATTGGAGTATGGCTCTGCTACCTTAGAAATTCATGCCGATGCCTTACAGCCTGGCCAAAAAGTGTTAATTCACGACGATTTATTAGCCACCGGCGGTACTGTTGCTGCAGCTGCCAATTTGGTAGAACAGTTAGGCGCTAGTACGAGCGCTTTTGCTTTTGTGGTGAGTTTAGATTTTTTAGAGGGTAAACGTAAATTAGCCCCTTATGCTACTGAATTGATTAGTTTGGTTAATTACTAAGCCAAACGCCCTTTCTCTAGTTTGGCTAAAAACAAATGTCCCATTAATTCGGCTCGATATTTGGCATCGTTGGCAATTGGGCCTTCAAATAAACTATCAACCAAAGCTTCAAAAAGGTTTACCCAACGCTCAAAATGCACTTTATCAATAGGCATGTCACGGTGTTTTTCAAAAGGTTGGCCACTATACCCGGGTTGATTAAGCAATATGGTGGTCCAAAAAGTATACATTCTATCTAAATGTGCCGGCCAAGCTTCGGGTGCAATGCGGCTATTAAAAATAGGCCCAATGAGCTCATCTTGCTGCACTTTTTGGTAGAAAGTATCCACCATTAATACAATGTCTTCTTTTGTTTCAATATCTCTCATAAGCGTACTAAGTTAACTATTTGAGGGTGCAGCTGCTTAATTTGATGTATTAATTTTTGATTCTAAAGATTTTGCTTAAGTTTGCAGTCCTAAATTAAACGAGAGGGGGTATTTCACTTTATGATTATTATTAATATTAAAGACGGCGAATCATTAGATAAAGCCTTAAAACGTTTCAAGAAGAAATTCGAGAAAACGGGTGTAATGCGTGAGTTACGTAGCCGTCAGGCCTACGAGAAAAAATCAATAACTCGTCGTACCGAAATCAAAAAAGCAATTTACAAAGTCGGATTAAATCGCGAAACTATTTAATACCCATTTGTATCGCATATATTAAAAACTAGTTGTATATTCATGTATTCGAATATTCAACTAGTTTTTCATGTTTATAGAGCGTTTTATACGGTATGTACGGTACGAGAAAAGATTCTCTCCGCATACTATAAAAGCCTATGAAACTGATCTTTTACAATTCCAAACCTTTCTTACTACCTACGAAACTACCTTAGCCGAAGCCACGCATACTTTGGTGCGCTCATGGGTGATGGAGTGTATGGAGGCTAGCACGGGTGCTAAATCCATTAATCGTAAAATATCTTCGCTGCGCTCTTTTTATAAATTTTTACAACGTGAAGGCTTGGTAGTAAAAAGCCCTATGGAGCAAGTGCAAGCACCCAAAATACCTAAACGCTTGCCTATAATTGTTGAAGAAGCGAAACTAAATGCCTTATTGGATGATGAAGCTTTGTTTTCTACAGGTTTCGAGGGATTGAGAGACCGCGTAGTGCTAGAGTTGCTTTATGGAACCGGTATTCGATTGGCCGAATTGCTTGGCCTTAAGAATAGCGATATAGACGACTATAATCAGCAAATTAAAGTACTTGGTAAACGTAATAAAGAACGGATCATCCCTTTGGCTAAACCACTTTACGCTTTGTTAAAAGTATATCTCGACCAAAAAAACGAGTTGGGTTTTACTAGCACTGAAAAGTTAATAGTTACCGATAAGGGCACAGCAGCTTATCCTAAACTCATTTATCGCTTGGTAAAACAGGCCTTAGGAGAGGTATCAACCCAAGATAAAAAGAGCCCGCATATTTTGCGCCACAGCTTTGCTACCGCTTTATTAAATAAAGGAGCCGAATTAACGGCTATTAAAGAACTGCTGGGGCATGCCAATTTATCAGCTACGCAGGTATATACCCATAATTCTATCGAAAAACTGAAATCTATATATAAACAAGCCCACCCAAAGGCTTAAAAACAAAGGAGGAAAAAATGAAAATCAATGTACAATCTATTCATTTTGATGCAGACCGTAACTTATTGGATTATATTGAAACTAAAATCGCGAAACTCGATCACTATTTCGACCAAATCATTCAGGGTGATATTTATCTTAAAGTAGCACCCTCAGAAACCGATGAAAATAAGCAAGTAGAAATTAAGTTGGCCTTACCTGGTAAAGATTTGTTTTGTAGCGAAATAGCATTAAGTTTTGAAGCCGCTACCGACTTGGCTATGGACTGTATAAAAATGCAAATACACAAGCATAAAGAACGCGTAAAAGAACACGCCAGTAACCACAAGCAGTTGCTTAACCACGAGGATACTTTATAGGCCTTTTAGGTACAAAAAAAGGCTATTTTTTTTAAGAGTTTGGGCGGCAAAAAAGGCTGTCTAAATTTTTTTCAGAAAAAATTTTGTTCCACTCTTTAATTGTGTAGATTTGCAGTCCCTTTCGCAAGGCCATGTTATGCGCTTTCGAATAGTATAAGGGGATGTTCATTCATGTATTAAAAGCTTTTTATATGTAAAAAGCCTCCTTAGCTCAGCTGGTAGAGCAACTGACTTGTAATCAGTAGGTCATTGGTTCGATCCCGATAGGAGGCTCTGTATAGGGGGGGTTCCAGAGCGGTCAAATGGGACGGACTGTAAATCCGTTACTTCGGTTTCGAAGGTTCGAAT
>CAMCMG010000046.1:0-8968 GCA_945875895.1 Sphingobacterium thalpophilum
ATTTTGAGCTAAATAATTTATTGTAAAAAGAATTAAATTATTTTTTGATGAAATTATATTGATAATATTTCTTATAATTGTTGTAAATAGATAATTAATTTATTCATAGAATAATTATTTTTCCAAAATGATTCAAAAAATTAAATCCGCAGTACAGATAGCAGCTATCTTTTGCGCAATATGGGGTATTGGACTACCTCAGGCCCATGCCGTTCAAATCACTACCAATCCTGCAGATAGCAGCGTGGTAGATACGCTAAACAAACGTGCCTTTACTAATAGGCTAAAGAATTCGAAATTGAGTCTTGTTGGGGCAAAACAAGCATTGGCCTTGGCAAAACAACTGCATTATACCAAAGGAGAAGCCGAAGCCTACCGCATGATGGGTTTAGCAAGCTATTATTTGTTTGAAACAGAAAAAAGCATCAGCTACTACTTAAAGTCACTACAGCTTTTTGTAGCAAGTAAAAACAAAGCTGGGCAAGCAAAAGTATTAAACAATATAGGCGGTCTGTATTCTCAAACAGATTATACTAAAGCTTCTGCATATTTCAATAGAGCGTTAAAACTGGCTCTACCATTAAGAGACACAGGTATGTTGGCAAACATCTATTTAAATATGGGCAATATTAATGTTAGAACAAAACACCACGTTCAAGCCTTAGATGATTATATCAAAGCAGAAAAAATGTTTTCTGCAGTAGGCGATAAAACTGGTGTAGTACATAGTTTGCAAAATTGTGGGAAGATTTTTTTAGACCGCAGCATGTTTGATCAAGCAGAAAATTTTTTAGTTAAAGCATATAAATTAGCTAAAGAAGAGGGTCTTAGCGAATCTATAGCCAGCATCAATCTGAGTTTAGCAAGCATTTATATTGCTAAGAAAAATTACAATACTGCCGAAAAATACCTCATGGAGGGCATGCGTTTAGCAAAAGAAACCCACGATGAGAAGATGGTCAATGATTTTAATCATACCTATTATGAATTGGAAGCCAAACGCAAAAATTACGACAATGCGCTGCACTTTTTGCAACTCGTATATAAACAAGACAGTGTGAATTTTCGAAAAAATGAAACTGCAAAAATCGATTTAATTGTAGATCAATCGCACAAAAATGAACTGATACGAAAAAACGAATTGTACAGAGTGAAACAAGAAAAGAAAAACATCATTCTAGTTTTTTCACTTATAATTACTGGCTTACTGTTTATTCTCATTATTTTATTGGTTAGAAGTGTGCGCCAAAAAAATAAAGCTAATGAAGAACTTCTCTATTTGAACGAGGAAATTAATTCGCAAAAAAAATCAGCTACTGGTAATAAATAAACACTTGAAAGGTTTGGTGAACGAAAAATCTAAGCTTGATAAAATAAATGCCATAAAAATTAACGAACTAAGCACACACCTCCCTCACGATGTACGTGGACCCTTAAGTACGTTAAAAGCGATTATAGAGCTTGATGATGAAAAAATGATTTCGCACAAAGAATTGGTACGGAATTTAAAAATTTGTGTTGAAGTACTAGAAATAAAAATTAAACGAATTAACGACCTATTGGCTAACCCCAAGGCCAAACCATTTTACGATGATTGAGTTGCTTAAACTTTTAAACATTCCTATCAAGTATGGGGCTCGTTTCCTAATTTAGCGCTTTCATAAACCTGAACAATTTTGGATTATTTAAACGGACTCAACCCCTCTCAAAAATCAGCTGTAGAGCAAACCGAAGGACCTGTAATGATTGTTGCCGGTGCCGGATCTGGGAAAACCAGAGTAATTACCTACCGAGTGGCGCATTTAATTACAAAAGGTATAGATCCATTTAACATACTTGTACTCACTTTTACGAATAAGGCGGCCAAAAGCATGCAAGAGCGCATATTTAAGGTTGTTGGCCCCGAAGCTAAAAATTGCTGGATGGGTACCTTCCATGCTGTTTTTGCTAAAATTTTACGTGTAGAAGCCGGTAAAATAGGCTACCCAACAAATTTTACTATTTACGATACCGACGATAGCAAAAGTTTAATCCGTAGCATTCTTAAAGAATTACAGCTCGACGATAAACTGTACAATGCCAACTTCGTTTACAATCGCATTTCAAACGCCAAAAACAACCTCATTTCTTCTTCAGAATATTTACAAAGCGAACACATACTAAGCGAAGACCGTGCAACCGGAAGAGGACAATTGGGAGAAATATACCAAGCCTATACACAACGATGTTTTAAGGCAGGTGCTATGGACTTTGATGATTTACTCTTTAAAACCAATGTGTTGCTAAAAGAACACCCAGATGTGTTATACAAATACCAAAATAGGTTCAAATACATTATGGTAGATGAGTATCAGGATACCAACTTTTCTCAATACCTTATTGTAAAAAAATTAGCTGCCATTACCGAAAATATTTGTGTAGTGGGCGATGATGCCCAAAGTATTTACGCTTTTAGAGGGGCCAACATTCAAAACATCTTAAATTTTGAAAAAGATTACCCGGATTTAAACGTATTTAAGCTGGAGCAGAACTACCGCTCCACCCAAAATATTGTAGAAGTAGCAAATAGTGTGATTGCCAATAATAAAAATCAGCTTCAAAAAACGGTATTTTCAGAAAAAGAACAGGGAGAAAAAATAAAAGTTCTGAGAGCTTTTAGCGATAACGAGGAGGGAAAAATTGTTGCCGAAAATATCGCTCAAACACACGCCTCAGAAGGCCTGAACTACCGAAAATTCGCCATCCTCTACCGCACCAATGCACAATCAAGAGCAATGGAAGAAGCGCTTCGGAAATTAGGAATACCATATAAAATATATGGTGGACAGTCCTTTTACCAACGAAAAGAGATAAAAGACCTGATTGCCTATTTCCGTTTAACATTTAACCCTAATGATGAAGAGGCCCTAAAACGGGTGATTAATTACCCCCGAAGAGGTATTGGCGAAACCAGCATAGAACGTATCATCGTGGCTGCCGATAAACATCAGAAAACACTTTGGGAAATTATCAGCATGGCCGACACCTACTTAGAGGGCCGAGGTGCTGCCCCTATTGCTAATTTTGCGCTACTAATCCAGAGTTTTCAGGCACTTGCAAAGAGCAATACTGCATACGATACCGCCCTGCATATTGCGCAACACAGTGCCCTACTAAAAGAACTTTATGAAGATAAATCGGTAGAAGGATTAAGTAGATATGAGAATATTCAGGAACTTTTAAATGGAATAAAAGAGTTTAGCGAACGAGAAGACATTGAAGAACGGGGCCTTGACATTTTTATGCAAGACATTGCCCTCTTAACAAACGACGATAAGGATAAAGACCCCAATGCCGATACCGTTTCGCTCATGACCATACACTCGGCAAAAGGCTTAGAATTTAGCCAGGTTTATGTTGTTGGATTGGAGGAAAATCTTTTCCCTTCGCAATTATCTTTAAACTCTAGAACCGATTTAGAAGAAGAACGGAGACTGTTTTATGTAGCTATTACCCGAGCAGAGAAAAAACTAACCTTAAGCTACGCTACCTCTAGGTACCGTTGGGGTAGCTTAACCAATTGCGAACCAAGTCGCTTCATCGAAGAAATTGATCCGCAATACCTAGATTTAGATTTCAAAGTTGTTCAAAAATCTAATCAGCAGGCTTTTTTTGATGATGAACGGAATAATTGGAAACAAAATGATAGTTATTCTAAGCCTAAGCCTGCAAGTACACCAAGCTTTAAAAGTAAATCTATTTTACCCAAAGCACATGTACCTAGCGAAGGCTTTAGCCCTTCGGATACTAGCGGTTTGCAAGTAGGCATGGAAGTAGAACACGAACGTTTTGGCTTCGGGAAAGTGGTTCATATGGAAGGAAATAAGCCCGACCTAAAGGCCACCATTTTTTTTAAAGAATTGGGGCAAAAGCAATTGCTTTTAAAATTTGCCAAGCTACGTATTATTGACTAAGACCTTCTTTGTACTTGGCTAAGGCCTGCTCTATAATGCACCAGCGCATTTTGGGCATTGTTGTCTTGTACACTTAAGCGCAAACTTATAGCCCTATTCCCAATTGGAAAGCCTTTTGCATCTCTTAATGCACCTTGATAATTTAATTGCTGGGGTATTTGGGCTACAAGCATGGTGCTTATACTCACAAATAAGAGCAATAGAAGTATTTTTTTTAGGTTGTATAAAGTATTCATCTTTTTATCGTGTTTAAAAAATAAAGAAGCAATTACTATTTATCTCATAAACAACCAAAAAGTGCTTTTTAATATATAATTAACAGCATAATAGATGAATAGACGTATTAAGGCGATGAATGGTGTGATTTAGTAGACGAAAAGCATAACCTAATCAGATTTACCAAATTTATATCGTATTGGTATGGCTGGTTGACCAACTTATCTGGTGTAATAAATGAATAAGAATTAAACCTGATGATTATTTAGCGTATATTTACAAGCATTAAAAACTCCGTAGCATACGGAATAGTTACACATATGACATTTGATTACAACAGCACCCGGAAAAAATTAATCCTTTCAGAATATGGACGTAATGTTCAAAATATGGTAGGCTTCATTTGCGATTTGCCTACCAAGGAAGAACGCAACCAATATGCACAAGTGGTTATTGATTTGATGGGATTTCTAAATCCGCATTTACGGGATGTGGCTGATTTTAAACATAAATTATGGGATCACTTACACATCATTTCTGATTTTAAGATTGATGTAGATTCCCCCTACCCCAAACCATTACCAGAGGCCATTCATTTTAAACCAAAACCTCTAAATTATCCCCAGCAACGCATTCGATATAAGCATTATGGCAAAACGGTAGAAATTATGATTAGTCGTGCTAAAGAGATGGCCGACCCAGAACGTAAGCAACAATTGGTAGAGGCTATTGCCAATTTCATGAAAATGGCTTATGTAACTTGGAATAAAGACAATGTATCGGACGAAACTATTATTAAAGATTTGAAAGAATTTTCTGGCGGCGAATTACAGCTAAACGAAAACGTGAACTTAAATAAAGTAGAGTACCGTCAGGCGGCACCCGTTAGACCTAGAAATCAGCATAATAAAGGCCGTTCTAACAATAAAAACAATAGTAATAACCGCCAACGTAGCAACAATGGCGCTAAACGTTACTAATCTCATTTACCCACTCTTCACTTTCTAATTAGATATGAACGCATTTGAAATTATTGGAGGCAAACCACTCAAAGGTGAAATAACTCCTCAAGGCGCAAAAAACGAAGCTTTACAAATTATTTCGGCAGTTTTATTAACCGAAAAAAAGGTAACTATTAGTAATATACCCGATATTAAAGATGTAAATAAACTCATAGAATTATTGAGTGATTTGGGCGTAACAATTGAGCGCATCAACAAAGACACCTATACCTTTGAGGCTAAAAATATTGATTTAGATTTCTTTCAATCGGCAGCTTTCAGAACAAAAGGTGGCAGTTTAAGAGGTTCTATTATGATTGTGGGGCCTTTATTGGCTCGTTTTGGTAAAGCCGCTATCCCGAAACCGGGTGGCGACAAAATTGGTCGTCGTAGATTAGATACGCACTTTTTAGGATTTGAGAAATTAGGTGCTCGTTTTGATTATGATGCAAAAACAAACTTTTTTACGGTAGATGCCACCAATTTAAAAGGTACGTATATTTTATTAGATGAGGCGTCGGTAACTGGTACAGCAAACGTGCTCATGGCTGCCGTTTTAGCCAAAGGCACCACCACCTTATACAATGCTGCCTGCGAACCTTATTTGCAGCAATTATGCAAAATGCTCAACCGCATGGGTGCTAAAATTTCGGGTATTGGTTCTAATTTATTAACCATTGAGGGTGTAACTAAACTGGGTGGAACGGAACATCGCATGTTACCCGATATGATTGAAATTGGCTCTTTCATTGGCTTAGCTGCCATGACTCAATCTGAAATTACCATTAAAGATGTGCATTTCGAGGAATTGGGTATTATTCCGGAGATTTTTCGGCGATTAGGAATTCAGATGGAGCGTCGTGGCGATGATTTATTCATCCCGGCTCAAAAACATTACGAAATAGAAAGCTTTATTGATGGTTCTATCATGACTATTGCGGATGCGCCATGGCCAGGCTTTACACCCGATTTATTGAGCATTATTCTTGTGGTAGCAACGCAAGCAAAAGGAACTGTACTCATTCACCAAAAAATGTTTGAGAGCCGTTTATTCTTTGTAGATAAACTGATTGATATGGGCGCACAGATTATTCTTTGCGATCCGCACCGTGCTACCGTAATTGGTTTAGACCGAAAAGTAAAATTAAAGGGTTTAGAGATGACTTCTCCCGATATTCGTGCTGGAGTTTCTTTGTTAATTGCGGCTTTATCTGCTGAAGGAACCTCCATTATTCACAACATTGAACAAATTGAGCGTGGCTATCAACATATTGATGAACGATTATTAGCCTTAGGAGCCAATATTAAACGCATTAGCGCCGAAAAACCTTCACACTAATTTTATCGAATACTAAAATTGATAAAAAAGCATTATTAAGAGTATATGCTTCTTAAAAGTGCTAAAATCTTATTCCTAATCACTGCTATTTGTGGCGTATTTGGCTATTGGGGTGCTTTCACTCCCGATGGGAATCGTGTTTTCGACGAGATGAGTGGAATGATCCCTTATTTTTTGGGGTTTGGATTATCTTTTCTCTGCTGTATTGCTGCCCTAATTTTGCTTGTCATACATTATTTTCAAAATTTGAAAACTAAACGCAACTCCGATTATTAATCTTCCAAGTAGCCTTGGGCACGTAACCAATCGTCGTTGTACATTTTTCCCAAATAACGAGTACCGTGGTCATGAAAAATAATCACCACCACATCGCTGGCTTTTAGTTCATTTTTGAGTTGCAATAAGCCTGCTACTGCCGATCCGGCGGAGTTTCCAGCAAAAATGCCTTCTTTACGGGCAATTTCACGGGTCATGAGGGCGGCCTCTTTATCCGTTACTTTCTCAAAGCGATCTATTAAGCTAAAATCAACATTGGCTGGTAAAAAATCTTCGCCAATACCTTCCGTAACATAGGGATAGATTTCATTTTTATCAAACTCACCGGTTTCTTTATACTTTTTAAATACCGAGCCGTAGGTATCAATACCCCAAATTTTTATTTCCGGATTTTTTTCTTTTAAATATTTAGCCGTACCCGAAATGGTGCCGCCAGTACCTACGCCCACTACTAGGTGGGTAATTTTCCCTTCGGTTTGTTCCCAAATTTCGGGCCCAGTTTGCTCGTAGTGCGCTTGAGTGTTAGATAAATTATCGTATTGGTTGGGTTTCCACGAATTGGGCACTTCCCGCTCCAAACGGCTAGAAACCGAGTAATACGAACGTGGATCTTCAGGCTCTACATTAGTTGGGCATACAATTACCTCTGCACCAAAGGCACGCAAGGCATCTACTTTTTCTTTAGATTGCTTATCGGTAGTGGTAAAAATACATTTGTAACCCTTTACCACCGCTGCAATGGCTAAACCCATTCCGGTATTTCCAGAAGTGCCTTCAATAATAGTACCACCCGGTTTTAACACGCCACTGCGTTCGGCATCCTCAATCATTTTTAAGGCCATGCGGTCTTTTATAGAATTACCCGGATTAGTAGTTTCTATTTTAGCCAATACCGTAGCAGAGACCCCTTTTACAATGCTATTTAATTGGACCAAGGGTGTATTTCCAATAGTCTCGAGGATGTTTTTATACCACATACACGTTTAGAATTTCAAGTGTTTGACCGTTAAGCCACCATTAATTAATTGTTTTAGCGAATTGATTCCTACATTTAAATGATCTTCTACATAATGTGCCGTTACGTTTGAATCACTTTCTGCTGTTTTTACACCTTCGGGCACCATGGGCTGATCGGATACCAACAATAAAGCCCCAGTAGGGATTTCGTTGGCAAAACCGGTGATGAAAATCGTAGCCGTTTCCATATCCACGGCCATGGCTCTAATGGTTTGTAAGTGCTTTTTAAATTCTTTATCGTGCTCCCATACCCTGCGGTTGGTGGTGTAAACAGTACCTGTCCAATAGTCTAATGCATGATCTCTAATAGTTGTAGAGATTGCTTTTTGCAAGGCAAAAGAAGGTAAGGCTGGCACTTCAGCGGGGAAATAATCGTTTGATGTTCCTTCGCCCCGAATGGCGGCAATGGGAAGAATTAAATCACCCAAAGCGTTCTTTTTCTTTAAACCACCACATTTACCTAAAAACAATACTGCTTTGGGGTTAATGGCACTTAATAAATCCATCATGGTGGCTGCCATAGCACTACCCATACCAAAGTTGATGAGCGTAATTCCGTTGGCCGATACACTTTGCATGGGCTTATCTAGGCCCATAATGGGTGCATTATCGTTCCACTGAGAAAATAAGGTTAAATATTTGGAAAAATTGGTTAACAAGATATAATCTGTAAACTCATGCAATTCTCTTCCAGTATATCTCGGAAGCCAATTTTTTACAATCTCTTCTTTGCTCTTTAACCCTTTTTTTATAGGGGTCTCAGTAGATTTTTCGTTTTTCATAGCGTATAATTTAGTTTATACAAAAAACCCCGAATGTTCGGGGTTCGTGTTAGGCAACTTTTAATTTTCTTAAATCAGATTTTTCGAATTTATCTAATGCATAAGCCAAACTAATGGACAAGGTTTTGAGTGGTTTGCCAGATGGTATTTCAAACATGGCATCCATCATAATGGCTTCGCAAATGGAGCGGAGCCCGCGGGCCCCCAATTTAAATTCCATGGCTTTATCTACAATAAAAGCTAGTACATCAGGCTCAAAACTGAGGCTTACCCCTTCGTATTCAAATAGTTTTTGATATTGCTTTACTAGTGAGTTTTTAGGCTCACTTAATATGCTACGTAAGGTAGCTTTATCTAGCGGATTTAAGTGCGTAAGTACCGGCA
>CAMCMG010000047.1:0-8347 GCA_945875895.1 Sphingobacterium thalpophilum
GTACTAATTATTGCTATGTCAACAGATCCGTTTTACGCCTATTCTCATTTACTCGACCGAACGGCACGAAAGGTAAAGCAATATGCCCAGCGTGAATTTAATACCCAACATTTTGACATTACGGTAGACCAATGGCTGGTACTCAAAAACTTAAAAGAACAAGAGCACCTCAACCAAAGTGAATTGGCCGACCTTTTAGGAAAAGATCATCCTACACTTACCCGCATTATCGATTTATTGTGCAAAAAAGACCTAGTTGAGCGTCGTATAAGTCCGACTGATCGTCGTAGCTTTACGGTGCATTTAACAAGCATCGGAAAAAATAAAGCGGCCGAATGGAGCCCAAAAATGGGTGAAATACGTATGAAGGCCTGGAAAAATTTGAGTGAAAAAGATTATACAGACTTGAAACGAATTTTAAACACCATTTATACTAATTTAGATACGAACACCCTATAAAAATGATTACAACAGATATTTGCATTATTGGAGCCGGTCCGGTTGGCTTATTCACCGTTTTCGAAGCTGGATTATTAAAAATGCGTTGCCATTTAATTGATGCATTACCGCAAATTGGCGGTCAACTATCCGAAATTTATCCTCAAAAACCCATTTACGATATTCCGGGTTATCCTGAAATAAAGGCACAAGAACTTATTGATAGGTTGATGGAGCAAATTAATCCGTTTGAGCCAGGCTTTACCCTGGGCGAACGGGTAGAAGAATTAGAAAAACAGGAAGATGGCTCGTACATTGTACGCACCAACGAAGGAACAGCCGTACATTGCCAAGTGGTAGCCATTGCTGGCGGATTAGGCTGTTTTGAGCCCCGCAAACCCGAAATTGCAGGCTTAGAAGATTTTGAAGGCAAAGGAGTAGCCTACATGGTAAAACAACCAGAACAATTTCGCGACAAAAACATTGTATTAGCAGGCGGTGGCGACTCTGCGTTAGATTGGACGATTTACCTAGCCGATGTGGCCAAAAAAGTAACCTTAGTACACCGTGGCGATACCTTCCGTGGTGCGCCCGATTCGGCTGAAAAAGTATTTGACTTGGCCAAAGAAGGCAAAATCAATTTGGTATTGCAATCGAACGTATTAAGCATTTCCGGAAACGAGCATATCGAATCGATTACCCTGGTTGGAAAAGATAAAGAAGAGAAAATCTTAGAAACCGACTACTTAATTCCGCTCTTCGGTTTAAGCCCTAAATTAGGCCCGCTAGCGAACTGGGGTTTAAACATTGATAAATCTGCCATTGAGGTTAATACCTTTGATTATTCGACTAATTTAGAGCGTATTTTCGCTATTGGCGACATCAACACCTATCCAGGAAAATTGAAATTGATTTTGTGCGGTTTCCACGAAGCGGCCTTAATGGTACAAAGTGCTTTTAAATTTGTGTACCCCGATCAAAAATTAAGTTTTAAATACACCACCGTTTACGGCGTAAATGCATTCTAATATGATGATTAATGTAATAATTGAAGATCGCGATGGCGCTACCCAAGTGGTAGAACTACCTACGGATATCAATTTAAACCTCATGGAAGCCCTTAAAGCTTCGGGATATCACATTTTGGCTACTTGCGGCGGTATGGCGCTATGTGCCACCTGCCATATACAAGTACTAGAAGGCATAGACCAATTACCCGAAGCACAAGATGCTGAATTGGACATGCTGGATACCTTACCCGATGCCGGCTTTGATAGCCGCTTAGCTTGCCAATTACGCATTAACGAAAGTTTAGACGGGGTAAAAGTGAAAATAAGGGGCGACGAACAGTAAAAAAATCGGATTTAGCCTTTTAACACCATTTTAAAATGCTGAATTCCGGCTTCCTCAAACTGTGGGCCTTCGGCAATAAAGCCAAATTTGGTATATAAACCCATAGCATTTACTTGTGCATGGAGGTAAACGTAGGTTGCCTCTTTTGGCAAATCGGCTAATACCGCGGCTACCAAAGCTTGTCCAACGCCCTTGCCTCTGTAGGCCATGGCTACCGCAAAACGCTCCAATTTATATCCCTTATCAGTTTTGCGCCAACGGGCTGCTCCCACTGGCAATTTGTCTAATCTGGCTAAAAAGTGCGTAGATTCTTCTTCAAACTCCCATTCCAACTCGGGTGGACAGTCTTGCTCGTCCACAAAAACCTCTCTACGAATTTCGAAGACGTGGGCTAATTCAAGTTCAGAATCTACTTTATTTACTAGTATAGACATTACAGTTTATCGTTTACGTTTAGGCAATTTAAATCTTCAAAAGCTTGCGTTAAACGTGTTACAAATTGCTCTTCGCCTTTACGCAACCACACACGTGGATCGTAAAATTTCTTATTGGGCACATCATCTCCCTCGGGGTTACCAATTTGAGCTTGCAAATAGGCTTCTTTTGCTTTGTAGAAGTCAAGCACACCCTCCCAATAGGCCCACTGCATATCGGTATCTATATTCATTTTAATAGCACCGTAAGAAATGGCTTCTCTAATTTCTTCTTGAGAAGACCCTGAACCACCGTGGAAAACAAAATTTATTGGTTTTTCTGGGCTTAAGGAAAATTCTTGACGAATAAATTCTTGCGAATTTTTAAGGATAACGGGCTGTAACTTTACATTTCCGGGCTTGTAAACGCCATGTACATTTCCAAAGGCAGCAGCAATGGTAAATTTATCACTTACACTGCTCAACTCTTTGTAGGCATAGGCCACTTCAGAAGGTTGGGTATATAATCTTGCGCTATCAACATCGGTGTTATCTACTCCATCTTCTTCGCCACCAGTTACGCCCAATTCAATTTCTAAGGTCATTCCCATTTTGGCCATACGGGCTAAATAGGTTTTACATATTTCTATATTCTCTTCTAATGATTCTTCTGATAAATCGATCATATGCGACGAGAACAAAGGTTTACCATGACGGGCAAAGAATTTTTCGCCATAATCTAACAAACCATCAATCCAAGGCAATAATTTTTTAGCCGCATGGTCGGTATGTAAGATTACCGCAATACCGTAATGTTCGGCTAATAAATGCACATGCTCGGCAGCAGAGATTGCGCCCAATATGCAAGCTTGTTGATTTTCGTTGCTTAATGTTTTACCGGCATAAAATTGAGCACCACCATTTGATAGCTGGATAATAACTGGCGATTTTACCGCTTTGGCAGTTTCCATGACTGCATTGATAGAATTAGTTCCAATTACGTTTACAGCCGGCAGGGCAAATTGATGTTTTTTGGCAACTTCAAACAGTTCTTGAACGGCATCGCCTACTAACACTCCGGTAAAATTTTTTAAGCTCATATGGTTTTTTATTAAGGGGAAATTATATCGCCCAAAAATACGCATTTTGGCTATATAACGGATAAAAATGGCGATTAATATTGCAGCATTTAGAAATTTAAAGCGGTATGATTTCTTATTTTTTTGTTTCTTTGTAGCTCAATTAATCGGAATATGGCTTGGTTTAAGAGAGATAAAAAGGGAATTCATACGTCTACAGAAGATAAATTAGAAGCTCCTGACGGTATTTGGGAAAAATGTCCATCCTGTAAAAAAGCGCTTCACTATCAAGAGCAAGTAGATAATTTACACGTTTGTCAGTATTGCAATCACCATTTACGTATTGGGTCTAGGGAGTATTTTGAGCTATTGTTTGACCATAATGATTTCAAAGAATTGTTTGGCAATTTAACCTCTGGAGACCCCCTAGATTTTACGGATAGTAAAAAGTATACCGAGCGCATTGCTGAAACCACCAAAAAAACGGGCTTAAAAGATGCTATTAGAGCTGCTCATGGAAAAATTGAGGGGCAAGATTTAGTAGTTGCTTGTATGGATTTTGCCTTTATTGGCGGTTCTATGGGATCAGTAGTGGGTGAAAAAATTGCTCGTTCTATTGATTATTGCATCAAAAATAAGATTCCGTTTTTATTAATTTCTAAATCGGGTGGAGCCCGCATGATGGAAGCGGCCTTTTCGTTAATGCAAATGGCCAAAACATCGGCTAAATTGGCTTTGTTAAGTAGAGCTAAAATTCCCTATATTTCTTTATTAACCGACCCAACCACGGGTGGTGTAACCGCTTCGTATGCCATGCTTGGCGATATTAATATTGCCGAACCGGGCGCCTTAATTGGCTTTGCCGGCCCAAGAGTTATTAAAGAAACCATTAAACGAGATTTGCCTAAAGGATTCCAAACCTCTGAATTTGTACTCGAGCATGGATTCTTAGATTTTATTGTAAATCGTGGCGAAATGAAGGCGAAAATAGCCTCTTTTATTCGCATGATAGGAAACTAAAATGAATCTTTTTGGCCTAGATACTGAGCAAAATCTATTACCCAACAACGGTACTGTTAATTATTTTGGCCCAGTGCTTACACCTAAACTTGCCGATTATTTTTACCATCAATTATTAAATACTATTGACTGGAAAAATGATGAGGCTCGTATTTTTGGCAAGCAATACATTACCAAACGAAAGGTTGCTTGGTATGGTGATTTCGGCTATTCATATGCCTATTCCAATGTTAGCAAAGTGGCTTTGCCCTGGACTCAAGACTTGCTTGAATTGAAAAAAGTAGTGGAGGATACAAGTGGTTTTACCTACAATTCATGCTTACTTAATTTGTATCATTCTGGTGATGAGGCCATGGGCTGGCACAGCGATGACGAAAAATCTTTGGGTAAAAATAGCTGTATTGCTTCACTTAGTTTAGGTGCAGAACGAAAATTCAGCTTTAAACACAAAAATAGTAGTAAAATGATATCCCTAAATTTAGAACACGGGAGTTTGTTGCTTATGAAAAACGAAACTCAAACCTATTGGCTGCACAGACTAAATAAAAGCACAAAAATTAAAAAGCCTAGAGTTAACCTCACCTTTCGGACCTTTGCTGGTTAACTACTTTTTCTTTAAATAACAGGTTTTTATTACAATAACCGACCCTTCTACTTTACCTTCAATGGCATCTTCGTCGTCTGTTAAACGGATATTTTTTACCACGGTGCCCCGTTTAATACCACTCGAAAATCCTTTTACTTTGAGAGTTTGTGTTACTACTACCGAATCGCCGGCTTGTAGGATATTTCCGTTGCTATCTTTTGGTTCCATGGTGTGTTTTTTGTGTACCCAGAGGGATTCGAACCCCCATCTGCAGAACCGGAATCTGCAATTCTATCCATTGAACTATGGGTACAGGTTAAAAGGTTTAGATAAAGGTACAATTAAACATTAAAGCGAAAGTGCATCACATCGCCATCGGTTACGAGATAACTTTTACCCTCTACGTTTAATTTTCCTGCTTCTTTACAGGCATTTTCAGAACCAAGTGCAATATAATCCGTGTATTTTATGACTTCGGCACGTATAAAACCTTTTTCAAAATCGGTATGAATAACGCCGGCAGCCTGTGGGGCTGTCCATCCATTTTCAATGGTCCATGCTCTTACCTCTTGTACCCCAGCTGTAAAATAAGTGGCTAGGTTTAGTAAAGAATAGGCCGCTTTTATAAGTTTGGCTACACCCGATTCGGTTAAACCTAAATCTTCTAAAAATAGTTGACGCTCTTCGTAGCTTTCTAATTCGGCAATTTCCGATTCTATTTTGGCCGAAATAATTAATACTTGAGCATTTTCTTCTTTTACCGCTTCTTTTACACGCTCTACGTAGGCATTGCCCTTAGTTACCGAGCCTTCATCTACATTACAAACGTATAATACGGGCTTAGCGGTTAGCAAAAAGCAATCGGCTAAGTAGTCCATATCTTCCACACTAATCGGTGCGGTTCGCACCGATTTGCCCGATTCTAAATGACTTTTCGCTATTAGGGCTATTTCATAGACTTTTTTGGCATCTTTATCGTTGCCTGTTTTGGCTTGCTTTTCTACTTTTTGTATTTTTTTAAGTACCGTATCTAAATCTTTCAATTGCAATTCGGTATCAATAATTTCTTTATCACGAATGGGATCAACAGAGCCATCTACGTGTATCACATTTCCATCATCAAAGCAACGTAAAACGTGTATAATGGCGTCTGTAGCACGAATATTTCCTAAAAATTGGTTACCCAAACCCTCCCCTTTGCTGGCTCCTTTTACCAAACCTGCAATGTCTACAATTTCTATCGTGTTGGGTAAAATACGCTGAGGTTTTACCAATTCAGCTAATTTAGTTAGACGCTCATCGGGCACAGTAATAACCCCCACATTGGGTTCTATGGTACAAAACGGAAAGTTTGCCGCTTGTGCTTTTGCGTTAGATAAACAATTAAATAAAGTAGATTTTCCGACGTTGGGCAAGCCAACAATTCCGCATTGTAATGCCATGTGTGTTGTAAAATTTGGCGCAATTTAGCAAAAAATGCCCATTCTATAAAGCCTAGAACCAGAAAGAGGCCGTTCTTTTGGAAACAGCCTCTTTAAATGATTTAGATTGATTAAATTTCGAAGTTGAAATCGTCGTCGCTTACTTTGGTAGACTCAGTTGGATTTTCATTGTATTCATAGCGTTTTTCTACCACCTCTTGATTTGCTTTCACATAATCAATCGTTTCCTTAAATCCTTCGGCAAACTTCTCAAAATCTTCTTTATACAAAAAGATTTTGTGTTTAATAAACACGCCATCTTCTAATCTTTTTTTGCTTTCTGTTACGGTCACGTAATAATCGTTAGAACGTGTGGCTTTTACATCAAAAAAATAGGTACGTTTACCCGCTCTTACCTTTTTTGAAAAAACTTCTTCCCGCTCTTTGTTGTCAAAATCTCCCATTCGAATTATGTTTTTTGTTGCTTAACGTAAATATAAAGCATAAATATAGAAATATCCAAAAAAGAAAAACAATTGCTTAGTGCTCTACTATTTCTTCTTCTAACAATTGCTTTTGGTAAAGTTCATAATAGAACCCTTTTTGAGAGAGTAACTGATCGTGGCTACCCGATTCAATAATTTCGCCGGCATCTAATACCAAAATTTGGTTTGCTTGCTTAATACTAGAAATTCGGTGTGCAATAATGAGCGTAGTACTGTGCTTATTAAAGTGATCCAAATTTTTCAAAATTTGCTCTTCAGTCCGGGTATCTACGGCTGATAAAGAATCGTCTAAAATTAATAATGAAGGTTTTTTAACCAAGGCCCTAGCAATAGAAACTCGTTGTTTTTGTCCACCAGATAAAGTAATACCACGCTCTCCCAATTGCGTTTGGTACCCTTTATCAAAATTGCTTATATTTTCGTGTACAGCGGCTTGCTTGGCGCCTGTTTCTATTTCGGGCAAGGTGGCACTGCAGCCAAATGCAATATTATTGGCAATAGTATCGGAAAACAAAAACACCTCCTGAGGTACAAAACCTAATTGGCTGCGGTATTGAACCAGATTAAGCATTTGAATGGGCTGTTCTTCTACCCATATTTCTCCAGCATCTACATCGTACATACGCATCAATAAATTAGCTAAGGTCGATTTACCAGAGCCCGTTTTACCTATAATAGCTAATAATTCTCCTTGCTTAAGTTCAAAATTCACGTTTTTAAGTGCCTGTATTCCGGTATCTGGATAGGTAAAACTTACGTTTTCGAAGCGAATATTGCCCTTCAAATTTATATTGATATGTCCGGTCTTAATCTCTGGCTCGGTGTGTAAAAATTGATTGATGCGCTTTTGGGAAGCTGCTGCCCGTTGAATGAGGGAAGTTACCCAACCTAACGACATTACTGGGAAAGTAAGTTGAGTGACATACACTACAAACTCTGCAATATTACCAGCGGTGATGTTTCCATTTATGACTTCAAAACCGCCGACGTAAACCGTAATGATGGTACTTAAACCTACTAGTAACAACATAATGGGGTAAAAAAAGGCTTGCACTTTTACCAAATCCATAGAATTGCGTTGGTAGTTTAAACTCGATTCGGTAAACCGACCTGCTACTTCTTTTTCTCTCACATAGGCTTTAATTAAGCGAATGCCTGAAAAGGTTTCTTGTACAAAGGAGGATAAGTTGGAGAGTTGAGCTTGTATGCGTTCGCTACGGCTATTGATGATGTTGTTTACCAAATAAATGGTTAATGCTAAAAATGGCAAAGGTAAAAGACTTAAAATGGCCAATTTTAAATTCACCGTAACCATGGCATATATAACCAAAATGAAGAGCACCATAGTATTGATAGAATACATAATAGCTGGACCTAAATACATACGCACACGGCTCACATCTTCGGTCACCCTATTCATTAAATCGCCTGTAGTATTTTTTCTGAAAAAAGCTAAGGACAAGGACTGGTAATGACTATAAATCTCATTCTTTAAATCATACTCTATATGTCGCGACATGAGAATAATGGT
>CAMCMG010000048.1:0-7819 GCA_945875895.1 Sphingobacterium thalpophilum
TTTAGTGTCAACCCATGAATCCTCTCTAAATTTATGGGTCTATGCAACTAATAGAGCGGTAAAAGTACGCTTAGTAGCTGAAAATACAGAAGGATGTGCTTCTGTATCTGTGGAGCAAACCGTTCAAATGTCCCCCCGGCCAATAACAAATTTCGTGGTTCTGCCATCCCAAATCATTAAAATACCGAACTATACCTTTAGTTTCCAAAACACCACCTTGGGTGCAGTAAAGTCTTACAAATGGTCTTTTGGCGATGGTACTGGTTCCACAGAAGTTAGCCCAACCCATACCTATAAAATGATAGGCCAGTATCAAGTTAATCTAATAGCTTTTAACCAAGAAGGCTGTTCAGATACACTAAGTCGTCAGGTAGAAGTAAAAACCGTTCCGGGTTATTTATTTGTACCCAATGCTTTTGAGCCAGGCAGTCAAACCTATGAGCTAAAAACCTTTAAGCCAAAAGGTTCGGGCATAGAAAGATACCATTTGCAAATTTTTAATAAATGGGGATTGTTGGTTTGGGAAACCACTATGATTGATAGCGATGGTACACCGGTTGAAGGTTGGGATGGGATGATGAATGGTGTACCTGCACCACCCGATGTATATGTGTGGACTATTGACGCCCAGTTTATTAACCAAACGGTATGGCCAGGTATGCGCTATAAATCTAGCGATAAGCCTAAAGCAACTGGATCAATTCATTTAATACGCTAAAGTGATGAATAGAGCACTTAAACTAGTTGTGTTATTGTGTAGCGTTGCTTGCTTGCGTTTACAGGCCCAAGATCACTTATATACGCAATTTTATAATTCACCTAATTATCTAAATCCGGCGCTTAATGGGCAGTTTAATGGCGATTTGCGTTTCAATATGATCTATCGTAGCCAATGGACAAATCTACCTGGTCCTTTAAACTATTATACCTTTTCGGTAGATTATCAGGTGCCACGGTTCGGAGGAGGTCTTGGATTAATGGTTACTAAATCATCAGAAGGGATTGCGTATTACAATAAAACTAATATTTCTGGAATTTATTCATACAGCGTTCAGTTTGATAATGGTGCGCTCTCTTTCGGCTTACAAGCGGGTTTAACGAACCGGAAGATTGATTTCGAGAAATTACTCTTCTCCGATCAAATAGATCCTATAACGGGCATTATTCCAGGTTCTATGAGCTCAGCATCTGCATTACCATTTAATGGGCGATCTTTTTTTGATACTGGTGCAGGCATTAATTTGGTAAAAGGAAATTTAATGCTTGGGTTTTCTGCCCAACACATTAACAAACCCGATCAATCACTTACAGGATCTAGATTTGCGTTAGAACCACGTTATAATGCTCATTTTAGCTATAGTATTACTACCAATACCTATGCCGATGAGCCGCCTCAACTTATTCCATCGGTGGTATATTTCCAGCAAGGTACCGTTAAAGAATACAGTGCTGGGCTACAATTTAAGACCAGAAATGTAAATTTAGGTCTCTGGTATAAAGGGAGTGGTGTTCAGCAAGATGCGGTTGCATTTACCCTTATTTTAGATTTATTTCCACGAAGAGATACCTACGATAAATTGCGGCTAGGAGTAAGTCACGATGCCACCACCTCTAAATTAAGCTGGGGTAAAACAGCTGGCACAACCGAAGCCGCAGTGAACTATGAAATCATTTTCCCGAATAGTTCAAAATCATATAATAATCAGAATAGCGGTAAACGTTGCTATGATTTTTACTAGCAGAACCCAAGCCAAACGGGTTTGCTAGCGTTTTTTTTAAAATAAGTAATTATTTTAAAAAATAATCTCATAAGTGTTTGATAATTAATAAGCGTTTCCTATCTTTGCCGTCCCTTTAGAGGGGTTTACCATGTCTTGAACGAAGCCCTACTGCTTCGATGGACACAAACGAATTAAGAAAAATGTCAGGAATTATTGGAAAAAAAGTAGGAATGACCAGCATTTTCGATGCTGAAGGGAAAAACATCCCCTGTACTGTTATCAAAGCTGGGCCTTGCGTAGTTACTCAACTACGTACCGTCGATGCCGACGGCTACACTGCCGTTCAGTTGGCTTTCGACGAGAAAAAAGAGAAAAACACTACTGGAGCACTAAAAGGTCATTTTGCGAAAGCAAAAACGACCCCAAAACGCAAATTAGTTGAGTTTAAAACCTTTGAAGACGAAAAAAACCTAGGAGATACCATAACCGTTGAAATTTTCGCTGAAGGCGATTTTGTTGACGTGGTAGGTACTTCAAAAGGTAAAGGTTTTCAAGGGGTTGTTAAACGTCACGGATTTGCCGGGGTGGGTGGCCAAACTCACGGTCAGCACAATAGATTGCGTGCACCAGGTTCATTAGGAGCGTCTTCATGGCCTTCTAAAGTATTTAAAGGTATGCGTATGGCCGGCCGTATGGGTGGCGATCGTGTTAAAATTCAAAATCTTGAAGTATTGAAAGTGTATCCAGAGCACAACTTAATGGTAGTTAGCGGATCTATTCCGGGAGCTAAAGGTTCTTACGTTATAGTGGATAAATAAGATGGAAGTTAAAGTAGTAAATATTTCAGGTAAAGAAACAGGTGCCAAGGTGCAACTTCCTGATGCGATTTTCGGGGTAACTCCGAATGATCACGCCATTTATTTAGACGTAAAGCAATACTTAGCTAACCAACGCCAAGGAACGCATAAATCTAAACAACGTAACGAAATTGCCGGTTCAACCCGCAAATTATATAAACAAAAAGGTACAGGTGGAGCTCGTGCCGGTAGCATCAAATCACCATTGTTCAATGGTGGTGGTCGTGTATTCGGTCCACAGCCACGTGATTACAGTTTTAAATTAAATAAGAAATTGAAATCATTGGCTCGTAAATCAGCTCTAACGTACAAAGCACAAGATAACAATATTGTGGTTTTAGAAGATTTTAGCTTTGATTCTATCAAAACTAAAAACTACATCAAATTGGTAAGCGATTTAAAAGTTGCTGATCAAAAAACCCTATTGGTGTTACCAGCTGCAAATAACAATGTGTATTTATCAAGCAGAAATCTGAAGAAAGCAAAAGTGGTTACCGCCGCTGACCTTAACACGTACGATGTGTTAAACGCAGGCACACTCTTGTTAACTACAGAAACTGTAAAAAAATTGGAGGAGGCATTTGCCAAATAAGATGGAAATTTTAAAGAAACCAATTTTAACAGAAAAAGCAACTGGCTTAACCGAAAAGTTAAACCGTTATGCTTTCCAAGTTGATCCCAAAGCCAATAAATTACAAATTAAGGATGCAATCCAAAAGATGTATGGCGTAACTATTGAAGCAGTAAATACTTTAGTAGTTTCAGGAAAAGTTAAAAGTCGTGGCACTAAAGCTGGAGTAGTATCAGGTAGAACACCTAAATACAAAAAAGCCATTGTTACGCTTAAAGAAGGTGAAGTTATTGACTTTTATAGCAATATTTAATTAGATCATGGCAGTAAAAAGATTTAAACCGGTTACCCCGGGTACCCGCTTCAGAGTAGGTGCCGATTATTCGGATGTAACAACCAACGTACCAGAAAAGTCGTTGGTAGTTGCCATCAAAAAATCGGGTGGTAGAAACAATACCGGTAAAATGACTATGCGTTATCTCGGTGGGGGGCACAAAAAAGCTTACCGATTGATTGACTTTAAACGCGATAAACACGATATCCCCGCAACTGTTGCCACAATTGAGTACGACCCTAACCGTACGGCTCGTATTGCTTTGGTAAATTATGCCGATGGTGAAAAACGTTACATCATTGCTCCGAATGGTTTGCAAGTAGGTCAGGTACTAGTATCTGGCGCCACTGCTGCTCCGGAAGTAGGTAACGCAATCCCATTGAAAAACATACCACTGGGATCTATTATCCACAACATTGAGTTAAATCCTGGTCAAGGAGCGTCTATTGCTCGTTCTGCCGGAACATATGCTCAGTTATCAGCTCGTGATGGTAAATATGCCATCATTAAGCTACCTTCTGGCGAAACCCGTATGATCTTGTCGACATGTATGGCTACAATTGGTAGCGTATCCAATGCCGAGAAATCAAACGAAGTATTAGGTAAAGCAGGAAGAAACCGTTGGTTAGGACGCCGCCCAAGAGTAAGAGGTGTAGCCATGAACCCGGTAGATCACCCTATGGGTGGTGGTGAGGGCCGTTCATCAGGAGGTCACCCACGTTCACGTAAAGGTTTATTAGCTAAAGGCTTTAAAACCCGCAACAAGAAAAAAGCATCAGATCGTTACATCATTGAAAGAAGAAAGAAATAATGGCTCGTTCAATTAAAAAAGGTCCGTATATCGATCATAACTTAGAAAGTAAAGTACTTTCTCAGAATGAAAGCAACAAGAAAACTGTGATCAAAACTTGGTCACGTCGTTCTATGATTTCTCCGGATTTCGTTGGTCATACGTTTGCAGTACACAACGGAAACAAATTTATCCCTGTGTATGTTACAGAGAATATGGTTGGTCATAAATTAGGCGAATTCGCCCCAACCCGTACATTTAGAGGTCACGCTGATAAGAGAAAATAAGCAATGGAAGCAGTAGCAAAATTAAATAATTGCCCTACCTCACCACGTAAAATGAGATTAGTAGTTGATCTTATCCGTGGCGAACGTGTAGAAAAAGCATTGTACATTTTAAAGTACACCAACAAAGAAGCGGCAATACGAGTTGAAAAACTATTATTATCAGCTATCAAAAATTGGGAAGCTAAAAATGAAGGCCAACGCCCCGAAGACAGTGAATTGTTTGTAAAAACAGTTATGGTTGACGGCGGACGCCAATTGAAGCGTTTAAGACCAGCCCCGCAAGGTCGCGGTTATAGAATTCGTAAGCGTTCTAACCACGTTACGTTAGTGGTAGATAGTAAAAATAATGAAGTTAAAAACTAATTAGGAATGGGACAAAAAGCACATCCAATAGGTAACAGATTAGGAATCATCAAAGGTTGGGATTCTAACTGGTTCGGTGGCAATAAGTACGCTGATAAATTAGTTGAAGACGAAAAAATTCGTAAATACCTAGCTGCACGTATCAATAAAGGTGGCGTAGCTAAAGTAGTTATAGAACGTACCTTAAAACGCATTACGGTAACCATTCACACGGCCCGTCCGGGTATTGTAATTGGTAAAGGTGGTGCCGAGGTAGATAAAATTAAAGAAGAGTTAAAAAAACTGACTAAAAAGGACGTTCAAATCAACATCTTCGAAATCAAACGTCCAGAATTAGATGCTCGTTTAGTAGGCGAAAGTATTGCAAAACAACTAGAGGCTCGTATCTCTTTCCGTAGAGCAATGAAAATGTCTATCCAATCAACCATGAGAATGGGAGCTGAAGGTATCAAAATCATGTGTTCAGGCCGTTTAGGTGGAGCAGAGATGGCCCGTACCGAACAATACAAAGACGGTAGAATTCCATTACATACATTCCGTGCCGATATTGATTATGCTTTATCTGAAGCATTAACCACTTACGGTAAAATTGGTATTAAAGTATGGATTTGTAAAGGTGAAGTATACGGTAAACGCGATTTATCTCCAAACATTGGCCAAACAGCCGGTGTACGTACCCGTGGCGAAGTAGCTCCTCCATTTGGTGGAAACGACCGTCGCCCAGGTGGTAACGATCGCAGAGGTGGCAACAATGATCGCAGAGGCGGTGGTGGTGCAAACCGTGGTGGTGGATTTAAAGGAAAAAAATAAATAAGATTTATAACGCATCGTTTAACGATAAATAAATAAATAGCAATGTTACAGCCAAAAAGAACGAAGTTCAGAAAGATGCAGAAGGGAAGAATGAAAGGTCTCACCGGTCGTGGTGCAGAGTTAGCATTCGGTTCTTTCGGAATTAAAACTTTAGAAGCAGCCTGGATTACCAGCCGCCAGATTGAAGCAGCCCGTATCGCGGTTACCCGTTTTATGAAACGTGAAGGTCAGGTGTGGATTCGTATTTTCCCTGATAAACCGGTTACTAAAAAACCAGCAGAGGTACGTATGGGTAAAGGTAAAGGTGCTCCCGAATATTGGGTAGCAGTTGTTCGCCCGGGACGTATGATTTTTGAAGCCGAAGGTGTGCCTTTAGAAGTTGCTAAAGAAGCATTGCGTTTAGCCGCTCAAAAATTACCGGTTCAAACAAGATTTGTAACACGTAGAGATTACGTAGAAGCATAAATTAGTTAGCGTGGGCTAATCACTCACTCGAACACAATTTTAAAAAGATGAAATACTCAGAAGTAACAGAGCTATCAACAGAAGAATTAGTAGCTCGTATTGGCGAAGAAAAAGCAAATCTCACTAAATTGAAATTTGCGCATGCAGTTTCTGCTATTGAAAATCCATTACGGATTAACAAAGTAAGAAAAGACATTGCTCGTTTGAATACCGAACTGACTAATCGTAAAGCTGCAGAAGCAGTAAAACAGTCTGCTGAATAAGTTTAATAAAAGTCGAAATGGAAAGACAATTAAGAAAAACAAGAACCGGGTTGGTAGTAAGCAACAAAATGGATAAATCTATTGTTGTGGCGGTTGAACGTAAAGTGAAGCACCCGATCTATGGTAAGTTCGTTAAGAAAACTACCAAATTTATGGCTCATGACGAGGCTAACACGTGTGGCGTTGGCGACACGGTGTTGATAATGGAAACTCGTCCGCTGAGTAAATCTAAGAACTGGAGATTAGTTGAAATTTTAGAAAGAGCTAAGTAATGGTACAACAGGAATCAAGATTAAATGTTGCTGACAACAGCGGAGCCAAAGAAGTTTTGGTAATTCGTGTGTTAGGAGGTACCGGTAAGCGTTACGCTTCATTGGGCGACAAAATTGTCGTTACCGTAAAAAGTGCTATCCCAGCTGGTAACATTAAAAAAGGTACGGTTTCAAAAGCCGTAGTGGTAAGAACCAAAAAAGAAGTTAGACGCAAAGATGGGTCGTACATTCGTTTCGACGACAATGCGGCGGTTTTGCTAAATGCTCAGGACGAACCACGTGGTACACGTATTTTTGGCCCAGTTGCCAGAGAATTGCGTGAAAAACAGTTCATGAAAATTGTATCCTTAGCACCAGAGGTATTGTAATATGGAAAGAAAAAATAACAAACAGCCTAAATTAAAAATCCGTAAAGGAGATCTTGTGCAAGTAATTGCAGGCGACTCTAAAGGTAAACAAGGCAAAGTATTAGAGGTAATATTAGCCACTAATAGAATAGTTGTAGAAGGCGCAAACTTGGTATCTAAACACACCAAGCCAAACGCTGCCAACCCTAACGGAGGCATTGTGAAAAAAGAAGCCGCTCTCCATGTATCAAACCTCATGGTAGTTGATGCCAAATCTGGTAAACCAACTCGTGTGGGTAAACAAAAAAATGCCAATGGAAAGTCCATTCGTATAGCTAAAAAATCTGGGGAGGAAATTAAGTAATGACGTACGTACCAAGATTAAAGACAAAATATTCAGACGAGATTCGCAGCTCGTTGAAAGAGAAATTCCAATACAAAAGTGTAATGGAAGTTCCAAAATTGCAGAAAATTTCAATCAACCAAGGTGTTGGTGGTGCTACTACTGATAAAAAATTGATTGAAAATGCCATTAAAGAAATGACCACTATTACCGGTCAGCAAGCAGTGGCTACATTATCTAAAAAAGATATTTCAAACTTCAAATTGCGTAAAGGCATGCCAGTAGGTGTGCGTGTAACGCTACGCGATAATACCATGTTCGAGTTTTTAGATCGTTTGGTAGCTGTAGCATTACCACGTATCCGCGATTTCAAAGGTATTAACGATAAAGGAT
>CAMCMG010000049.1:0-6789 GCA_945875895.1 Sphingobacterium thalpophilum
AGTTTACTTATTTTATTGCTGGCAAGCACCGTTTTTATGGCTTGGCAGGCCTCTCAGGTTCGTTTATCTTTTAATGCGGGCAAAGTATTACCCCTCACCGATTCGGCTTATATAGACTACAATGCCTTCAAAAAAACCTTTGGCGAAGACGGTAGCGTGATGGTTGTGGGCATTCAATCGGACAGTTTGTTTAGCCCCGGCTTATTTAACGATTGGCTAAACCTAAGCACCGACGTGCAAAAAATAGAAGGAATTAAGCAGGTACTTTCTATAGGTCAATTGTCGGTTTTAGAAAAAGATACCCTGCTACAAAAATTTACAGCAAGGCCTTTGGCAGCTGGTCCGGTAGCCAGCCAAGCACAATTAGATAGCCTGAAACAAGAGCTGAATCATTTGCCTTTTTATAAAGATCTTATTTACAACCCGAATACCAAAGCCACGGTAATGGCCATCACTTTTGCCGATTCGGTGCTTAATTCTGCCAAACGTATTGGCGTTATACAATCCATTTTAGATCAGAGCAAGCAGTTTAGCGACACCCATCAGGTAGCTGTGCATTATTCGGGCTTGCCTTATATCCGTACTGTTATTTCAAAAAAAATATCCGAAGAGTTTGCCCTCTTTATTGGGCTATCTATTGCTATAGGTGCACTCATCTTATACCTCTTTTTCCGCTCCTTTGCCGCCGTATTTTACCCGGTATTGGTGGTACTTGTGGGCGTGGTGTGGAGCTTGGGAACCCTCGTATTATTTGGCTATGAAATTACTCTGCTCACCGGACTGATTCCGCCACTTATTGTGGTGATAGGTATTCCCAACAGCATTTTACTCATCAATAAATACCATACTTGCCTGGCCGAGGAAGGGGATAAAATTAAAGCCCTGCAACACGTAATTACCCGTGTAGGTATTACCACCTTTATTGCCAATTTAACTACCGCCATAGGTTTTGGCGTATTGTACTTTACCAATAGTGAGTTGTTGATGCAATTTGGAAGTGTGGCCGCCATTAACGTAATGGCTACCTGGGTCATTTCGCTCATTTTCATTCCCATTATTTTCAGCTTTTTGCCCGTACCGCATAGCAAACATACTAGCCACCTCAGTAGCCCTAAAACAGTAAAACTGTTAGCTTTTTTAGACCGCCTGGCACACCAAAAACGCAACCTTATTTATGTGGCCACACTTTTGGTAGTGGTTATTTCTTTTATAGGAATATCCCGCATTAAAATAAATGGTTATGTGGTAGATGATTTACCTAAAAAAGATGCCGTGTATAAAGATATGAGCTTCTTTGCTCAAAACTTTAAAGGCATTCTACCACTTGATATTAGTGTAGATACCCGTCGGAAAAACGGCGTAATGAACTTATCGGTAATAACTAAAATGAACCGATTGCAAGACCTCATCTCCGCACACCCCGAATTTTCGAGAGCCGTATCTTTAGTAGAAGTATTGAAATTTTCATCGCAAACATTTTATGGCGGCGATACCACTTTTTACCGCTTGCCTAACGAATTGGAAAAGAATTTCATTTTAGGCTATGCCTCCAATTCGGGCAAGGGCAATAGCAATTTGGTAAAAAACTTTTTAGATACTAACCGCCAAGTTACCCGCCTAAGTTTCCAAATGGCCGATGTAGGTTCCGATAAAATGAACAAACTGATTAATGAATTAGAACCCCAAATCGATTCTATTTTCAACCCGAAACGCTACCACGTAGAACTAACAGGCTCTAGTATCATTTTTATTAAAGGCACCAATTACTTGGTACAAAACCTCCGCGATAGTTTAATACTAGCAGTTCTACTGATTGCACTGTTAATGTGGGGCTTATTTAGAGGCTTCCGCATGATTCTCATTTCACTCATCCCAAACATCGTTCCGCTCATTATCACAGCCGGCATTATGGGTTTTGCAGGCATCCCACTAAAACCATCTACCATCCTTATTTTTAGTATTGCTTTTGGTATAGCCTCCGATCAAACCATTTATTTCTTAACCCGTTACCGCCAAGAATTACGTACCACTACTTGGACAATTTCTAAAATTGTAAGCGATACCATTAAAGAAACAGGCCTAAGCATGATTTATGTGGCCTTAATCCTATTTTTCGGATTTGGCATTTTTGCCGCCTCTAGCTTTGGTGGTACTGTTGCCCTGGGCTTATTGCTGTCCATTACCTTATTGGTAGCCTTAATTTCTAATCTTACCCTCTTGCCAGCGTTGTTATTAAGCCTAGAGAAGCGTAACCAAAAAGAAAAAATAAAGAAAGGGCTGGTGGAACTATCAGCTGAGGAATTGAGTTAATTTTTTTTGTTAGCCTGTTGTTGGTTTTTCTTGCGGTCTAGCAGTTTATGCTGATGTTTCTCTTTTCGGGTTAAACTGAGCAAAAAGCACAAGCAGCCAAAACCCATGCTTAACACACCTAAAACCATTATCCATCCGTAGTTTGGTCCTAGTTCTGTTTGAACACGGTAGCCAATAGCAACTAAAGCCATTCCAATAAGCAGCAGGATAATGCCCATGCAGACATAACGGCATCTAAAAAACTTTTTTACGAGATTATCTTTCATGTTTTTGGTGCTAAAAAATATATACTACTAACTCAAAAAGGGTGCTGCGTATTATATCCTATTTTCAACTGGTTTTTTTTAACTTTGCAGGCTTAACGTGGAGAGTATAGCGCTGATGTACAAAGAATATAAACAACTCAATTTATCGCAAACCGGAAAGGATATTCTGGAGTATTGGAAAAGTCGTCAGATTTTTGAAAAAAGTATTCAAAACAGACCAGCCTCCAAACCCTATACCTTTTACGAGGGGCCACCATCGGCCAATGGAATGCCGGGTATACACCACGTTATGTCCCGTTCCATTAAAGATATTTTTTGCCGTTATAAAACCTTAAAAGGCTACCAAGTAAAACGCAAAGGCGGCTGGGATACCCATGGCCTACCCATTGAATTGGCCGTAGAAAAAACCCTAGGCATTACTAAAGACGATATTGGGAAGAAAATTTCAGTAGCCGATTATAATGCCGCTTGCCGCAAAGAGGTTATGAAGTACACCGATGTGTGGAACGATTTAACCGAAAAAATGGGCTATTGGGTAGATCTAGACCATCCGTACATCACCTACGAAAACAACTACATCGAATCGCTTTGGTGGATTTTAAAAGAATTTTATAAAAAAGGCCTGTTGTATAAAGGCTACACCGTACAGCCCTATTCTCCGGCAGCAGGTACCGGCTTAAGTTCGCACGAATTAAACCAGCCGGGCACCTATAAAATGCTTAAGGATACCTCTATTGTGGCTCAATTTCGCCCAAAGAAAGATCAAAAGCATCCTTTAATAAATACGTTATTTGCCGATGGGCAAGAAGATACGGTAATTTTAGCCTGGACTACCACTCCCTGGACCTTGCCATCGAACTGTGCCCTAGCCGTTGGTGAAAAAATAAATTATGTAAAAGTAAACACCTTTAACTCCTACACTTTTGCCCCCGTAAGCGTGGTATTGGCTAAAGATTTGGTGTCAAAATATTTTAAAGCAGAAGCCGAAAATGGTGATTTCGCTGCGGTAAAACCCGGCGATAAAGTGCTCCCATGGCGCATTGCTGCTAGCTTTAGCGGTAAAGATTTAGTTGGCATTCGGTACCACCAATTGATGCCTTATGTAAGCAACGCTGAACTAGAAGAAAAAGCATTCCGTGTCATTCCTGCTGATTTTGTAACTACCGAAGATGGTACGGGTGTAGTGCATACCGCATCTGTTTTTGGTGCCGATGACTTTAGAGCCTGTAAAGAAAATGATGTACCCTCAGTGATGGTACTCGACGAAAATGGTACCGAAGCGCCATTAGTTAATAAGCAAGGCAAATTTGTAGCACAAGTAAGCGACTTTGCCGGCCAGTATGTAAAAGAGGAGTTTTATAGCGATGAAGTACGCAAAAGCCCTGACTTTAGACCGGTAGATGTACAAATTGCCATCAAGCTAAAAGAAGAAAATAAAGCCTTTAAGGTAGAAAAATACGAACACAGTTACCCGCACTGCTGGCGTACCGATAAACCCATTTTATATTACCCGCTAGATAGTTGGTTTATTAAAACCACGGCTGTAAAAGACCGTATGGTAGAACTAAACAAAACTATTAATTGGAAACCTGAAGCTACCGGAACCGGAAGATTTGGTAACTGGTTAGAAAACCTGGTAGACTGGAATTTATCGCGTTCACGCTATTGGGGAACACCTTTGCCTATTTGGCGTAGCGAAGATGGTAGCGAAGAGCTTTGCATTGGTTCGATAGAAGAACTAAAAGCCAATATGAAGGAAAGCCTGGCTTCTGCAGTGCCCACTACTGAGCAAAAAGCCAATATGCAAAGTTATTTAAGCGCTTTAGAAAATGGTACGGCCGATATGCACCGCCCTTATGTAGATGAGGTAGTATTGGTTTCGGCAACAGGTAAAGCCATGTTTCGCGAAACCGACCTCATTGATGTGTGGTTCGATTCGGGTGCCATGCCTTATGCCCAATGGCATTATCCGTTTGAAAATAAAGAAGAATTTGCTAATGCTTACCCGGCCGATTTTATTGCCGAAGGGGTAGATCAAACCCGTGGCTGGTTCTTTACCTTGCATGCCATTGCCGTAATGCTGAATGATAGCGTGGCTTTCAAAAATGTGGTATCAAACGGTTTGGTATTGGATAAAAACGGCAACAAAATGTCTAAACGTTTGGGCAATGCCGCTGATCCGTTTGAAACTATAGAAACCTACAGCGCCGATGCTTCCCGCTGGTATATGATTAGCAATGCATCGCCTTGGGATAATTTGAAATTTAATCTAGAAGGCTTAGACGAAGTACGTCGTAAGTTTTTTGGTACCCTATACAATACCTATTCCTTCTTTGCACTATACGCCAATATCGATCGTTTTAGCTACAAAGAGCCCGAAATGGATATTCAGTTGCGCCCGGAGATTGATCGTTGGATAATTTCTTTATTAAATTCATTGATTAAAGAGGTGGATGGCTACTACGAGGATTTTGAGCCTACCAAGGCAGCCCGTGCTATTCAAAGTTTTGTAGACGAGCATTTGAGTAATTGGTATGTGCGCTTATGCCGTCGTCGTTTCTGGAAAGGGGAGTATACCGAAGATAAAATTTCGGCTTATCAAACCTTATATACCTGTTTAACTACTATTTCAAAATTAATGTCGCCCATTGCACCATTTTATGCAGATAGGCTATTCTTAGATTTAAATGAAGTGAGTGGTAAAGAAAGCGTAGAATCGGTGCATTTAGCTGATTTCCCAGCTTATCAAGACAATTTGGTTGATGTAGCTTTAGAAGAGCGCATGGCTTTGGCACAAAATATCTCTTCTCTCACTTTGTCTTTGCGGAAAAAGGTAAGCATCAATGTGCGTCAGCCTTTAAGCAAAATATTACTACCGGTTATCAATAAAGGTTTTCAAAATCAAGTGGAGCAGGTAAAAGATCTCATCTTATCTGAAACCAATATTAAGGACATTGAGTTTATTAGCGATACGGCAGGTTTTATTAGTAAAAAAGTAAAGCCCAACTTCAAAACTTTGGGTCCCAAAGTAGGGCAGGCAATGAAGGAAGTGGCAGCTGTACTTACGGCCTTATCGCAAGAAGAAATTGCTAGCTTCGAAAAAGAGGGCACATTCGCTATCCCAAACACTTCTTTTGTGGTCGATTTAAGCGATGTAGAAATGCTGGCAGAAGATGTTCCGGGATGGCAAGTAGCCACTTTAGGCGCACTAACGGTAGCCTTAGATATACATGTTTCTGAAGAATTAAAGCAAGAGGGAATTGCCAGAGAACTGGTTAATAGAATTCAGAACTTACGTAAAGAACAAGATTTCTTGGTAACCGATCGTATTCAGGTTCGACTTTCTGACGATCAAACAATTAGCCCTGCAGTGAACAATAATTTAGCCTATATTTGTGCCGAAATTTTGGCAGACTCCTTGGTGTTGGAAGCCAATTTAAACACCACAGAAACCTTTGAAATAGATGATATTAAATTATTTGTTTCTATAACTAAAGTATAAGATGGATAAATATGAAAAGACCCGCTACTCGGATACAGAGTTGCAAGAATTTAAAGAACTTATTTTAGAGAAAATTAGAATTGCCCGAGAAGAATTATCGGCTTTTACCACTGCTCTAAGTAACCCCAATGCCAATGGTACCGACGATACTGCCGGCACCTATAAAACGTTGGAAGATGGTTCGGCCACTTTAGAAAAAGAGCAAACCAATTTGTTTGCTGCCCGTCAGAAAAAGTTTATTGATAATTTAGAAGCAGCCTTGGTGCGTATAGAGAATAAAACCTATGGTTTATGTCGCGAAACTGGAAAACTGATTCAGAAGGAGCGTTTAATGGCCGTACCACATGCAACTTTAAGTATGGAGGCCAAAATAAAACAGAAGTAATGAAAGGCTATACAAAACCATTTGCAATCATTTTATTGGTTCTGTTAGCAGATCAAGTTTTAAAATTTTGGATCAAGCTGAACATGAGCCTAGGTCAAGAATTTCATGTATTGGGTCATTGGTTTATCATCCATTTTACCGAGAATAACGGTATGGCATTCGGTGTAGAGTTCGGTGGCGAAGCTGGTAAATTAGCTTTATCTCTAATTCGTATTTTGGCCGTAAGTGGCATTGGTTATGGCTTGGTGCATTTAATTAAACACAAATACCACCGTGGCTTAATCATCAATGTTTCCTTAATTTTTGCCGGAGCATTGGGTAATATC
>CAMCMG010000050.1:0-5967 GCA_945875895.1 Sphingobacterium thalpophilum
CATTTTGCACAATGGTAGTTTTGCATAAATTGTATACTTGTTCTACCACATTAAGTTCTACCAAGCGGTTAATTTTATCCGCTTCATTTTCAATGTTATCCAATTCATCGCTGTGCATACGATACACATCTTTTATATGACGCAACCAATTATCAATTAAGCCAAATTGTTGACTACTTAATGCAGCGGCAATACCCCCACAATTATAATGTCCGGCTACAATTACGTGTTTTACTTTTAACACATTCACCGCATAATCGAGCACACTCAACATATTCATATCCGAGTGCACACACATATTCGCTATATTACGGTGTACAAAAACCTCTCCAGGCTTAGAATTGGTAACTTCGTTTGCCGGCACCCGACTATCGGAACAACCAATCCACAATACATCTGGATTTTGCCCTTTCGCCAATTTTGTAAAAAAATCAGGATCGGCTGCCATTTGTTTAGCTACCCAATCTCTATTTCCTTGCAAAAGCTCCTCGTAGGTATGTTGTGGTTTTTTCATCGTTATTCTATGACAAGAATTAAGCAAATTTGTGGATTATTTATGGGAATTGAACATTAATTTTTCAAAAAGATAAGATGCATTCTATGTTCAATACATCCCATACATTTTGTATTTTTAACCACTTAAACACAATACTACTTTGAACAATAAGATAAAACACTTATACCAAAAACGAGAAAAAGCCAAATTAGGTGGTGGAGAAGCCCGTTTAGAAAGTCAGCATAAAAAAGGCAAACTTACTGCCCGCGAACGCTTACATTTCTTATTAGACGAAGGCTCTTTTGAAGAACTTGGTATGTTTGTAAGCCACCGTTCCACCGATTTTGGAATGGAAAAAGAAAAATACGATGGCGATGGTGTGGTAACTGGCTATGGGACCATTAATGAACGCTTGGTGTATGTATATTCTCAAGATTTTACCGTTTTTGGCGGATCTTTATCGGAAACCCAATCGGAGAAAATTTGCAAAATAATGGAGATGGCTATGACCAATGGTGCTCCAATAATTGGTTTAAACGATTCGGGCGGTGCCCGTATTCAAGAAGGTGTAGTTTCCTTGGGTGGCTATGCCGATATATTTTACCGCAATACGCAAGCTTCGGGCGTAGTGCCTCAGCTTTCGGCCATTATGGGCCCTTGTGCCGGCGGTGCGGTATATTCTCCGGCCATTACCGATTTTATTTTGATGGTAGAAAATACTTCATACATGTTTGTAACAGGCCCCAACGTGGTAAAAACCGTTACCCACGAAGAAGTGAGCGCCGAAGAATTGGGCGGAGCAGCTACGCATGCCAGCAAATCGGGGGTTACCCATTTTGCTTGTGCCAATGAGTTGGATGCCATTAATCACGTTAAAAAATTGCTGAGCTACATGCCGCAAAATTGCGAAGAGCAAGCACTGGCCATTCCTTACGAGGCAGGTAATGAAAACCGTCCGAAACTAGATGAATTGATGCCCGAAAACGCTTTTCAACCTTACGATGTACGGGATATTATTAGCGAATTAGCCGACGAAAACTCTTTCCTGGAAATACATAAAGAATATGCCGAAAATATTGTAGTGGGCTTTGCCCGATTGGCCGGCAAGAGTATTGGCATTGTAGCTAATCAGCCTGCATTTTTAGCCGGCGTGTTAGACAATCATGCCTCTGTAAAAAGTGCTCGTTTTGTGCGTTTTTGCGATAGTTTCAATATTCCGTTATTGGTTTTAGAAGATGTACCAGGCTTTTTACCGGGCACCGACCAGGAATGGAACGGCATTATTACCAATGGCGCAAAATTATTATACGCCTTTTGCGAAGCCACTGTGCCCAAAATTACCGTAATTACCCGCAAGGCTTATGGCGGTGCCTATTGTGTAATGAACTCCAAACATATTGGTGCCGATATGAATTATGCTTGGCCCAGTGCCGAAATTGCCGTAATGGGAGCCAAAGGAGCAGCCGAAATTATCTTTAAAAAAGAAATTAATGCTGCTGCCGACCCTTCCGAGAAATGGTTGGAGAAGGAAAAAGAGTATTCCGATTTATTTGCAAACCCTTACCGAGCTGCCGAACGTGGTTTTGTGGACGAAGTTATTGCACCATCAGAAACACGCAGCAAATTAATTAAGGCCTTTGCCATGCTAGAAAACAAAGTGGTAAACAATCCGCGTAAAAAACACGGCAACATTCCTTTATAAATCCTTGGCAAGCATAGAACAAATAACTCCCGAGCTCACTTGGCCCTTACGCCAAGTAGTCATGTACCCAAATTGGAGCATAGAAGAGGTAAAATTAGCCAATGATTTTGAGGGCATACACTTCGGTTTGTTCGACAAAAATGCCTTAATTAGTGTAGTATCTACCTTTATTAAAGTAGATACCATGCAATTCCGGAAATTTGCCACGCTAAACTCCGAGCAGGGAAAAGGCTACGGCAGCTTGTTAATGGCCCATATCATTCAATTTGCAAAAGATGAACACTGCAAACGCATCTGGTGCAATGCCCGTTGTAATGCATCGGCATTTTATGCTAAATTTGGCTTTACAGAAACTGAACAAAAATTCCATCAAGACGAGCACGATTTCGTGATTATGGAAATCTATTTATAAGAACATGGCAAAAAAAGAAGTAAAACACAAATCCGTAGTAACCAAAAAATCAGTAGAATTTTTTGAAAAATACATCAACAATGCCTCTCCTACCGGCTACGAATGGGAAGGCCAGAAAGTATGGTTAGATTACCTAAAACCATATATTGATGAACATTTTGTAGATAATTATGGTACCGCCGTAGGTGTTATCAATCCGAAAGCCGAGTATAAAGTGGTTATTGAAGCACATGCCGATGAAATTTCGTGGTATGTAAACTACATTACCAAAGACGGCTTAATTTATGTAATTCGTAATGGTGGTTCCGACCATCAAATTGCGCCTTCTAAACGGGTAAATATCCATACCGATAAAGGTATTGTAAAGGCCGTATTCGGCTGGCCGGCCATTCATACCCGTAGTGGCGAAAAAGAAGAAGCACCCACGCTAAAAAACATCTTTTTAGACTGCGGTTGCACAAGCCAAGAAGAGGTAGAAAAATTAGGCATACACGTAGGTTGCGTAATTACCTACGAAGATGAATTTATGATTTTGAACGATCGCTATTATGTAGGTCGGGCGCTAGATAACCGTGCCGGCGGCTTTATGATTGCCGAAGTAGCTCGTTTACTGAAAGAAAACAAAGTGAAATTGCCTTTTGGCTTATACATTGTAAACTCGGTACAAGAAGAGATTGGCCTACGTGGTGCTGAAATGATTGCCCACCGCATTAAACCCAATGTGGCCATTGTAACCGATGTTACCCACGATACGCAAACGCCCATGATTAGCAAAATTACTCAAGGCGATTTGGCTTGTGGAAAAGGTCCTGTGGTTTCTTATGCTCCGGCGGTACAAAGCAATTTGAATAAATTATTGATTAAAGCGGCAGAAGAAAATAACATTCCATTCCAGCGTCAAGCTTCTTCACGTTCTACCGGCACCGATACCGATGCCTTTGCTTATTCCAATGATGGGGTAGTTTCGGCCTTAATTTCCTTGCCTTTGCGCTACATGCATACCACTGTAGAAATGGTACACAAAGAAGATGTAGACAATGTGATTCGCTTAATTTACGAAGCCCTACTCGATATTAAAGCCGGGCAGGATTTTAGATCGCTTAAATAAAAAAAGCCCCGAACAAATGTTCGGGGCTTTTTTTAGTAGCCTAATTCATCTAGGGCAAAAATCGGTTTGCGGTTCAGCCATTTACCACGAGTAAAATCGGGTATTTGCTGTAACGAACCTCCTTGGGCAATAGACGATTCGGATAAAGGTGTAATGGCATACCAAGTAGCCAAATCATACACATCCATGGCAAAAGGCTCTTTCCGTTTTATCGATTCAATAAATGAATTGATCACAAAGAAATCCATTCCTCCGTGGCCTGCACCATCGGCTTGATTTTCATATTTTTTCCAAAGTGCATGGTCGTAAGCTTTCATATAAGCCTCATCTTTTTCCCAAACATGTGCTCTCGGGCTTTTTCCTTGTATATATATAGAATTCATATCGTCCATCCAAAGGCCATTTGTACCTTGTACCCTAAAGTTTAACGAATACGGACGAGGAGAACTGGTATCGTGCGAAAGCACAATGGTTTCGCCATTGGCGGTTTGAATAGAAGTAGTCACAATATCGCCCAACTTAAAATTTACTTTCGCATTCGGATGGTCGGCACCACCTTTATCTACCACGTAATTATGCAAGCCACGAGCTTTAGTAGCTACAGCTGACAAGGCCGTTAAACGATTGCCTCTGTTCACATCTAGCATGGTGGCAGCTGGGCCCAAACCATGGGTTGGATATAACTCACCATTGCGTTTAACCGAATGATTGGTGCGCCATTTTGATTCCGAAAAACCTTTTTCACCAAATTCTACTCCACCACCGTAAGGTTGTTTACCATCGTTAAATTTCACCTCACGCAAATCGTGTTGGTAACCTCCTTGCAAGTGTAATAATTCACCAAATAAACCCTGACGAGCCATATTAAGTACCGCCATTACATCTCTTCGGTAGCATACATTCTCCATCATATACAAGGGAACGCGGGTTTCTTCTACCGCATCTACAATATCCCAACATTCTTGCAAATCGCTGGCACCACATACTTCTACAGCTGGCATTTTACCTGCTTTTACAGCAGCAATGGCTTGTGGAATGTGCCATTCCCAGGGGCTGGCAATAATTACGGCATCAATATCCTCTCGTTTTAAGAGATTCAAAAAATCTTCATCACCCTTGGTAAATTCTATAGCCCGTTTACGTCCGTATTTAGCAATCAGTGCTTGTGCTTCTAAAGCGCTATTGCTATCCGGATCGGCTATGGCAACAATCTCAACATCATCACGCTGTAAGCAAAGTTCTAAATGATCTCTACCTCGTAAGCCAACGCCAATAAACCCTACACGCACTTTTGGCTGTTTAGCTGCAAACAATACAGTAGGGTTAAGTACCGTAGCAGCAGCACCAGCCGCCAGGGTTGCTCGTATAAATTTTCTTCGTTCCATGGATTAATTTGGTTGTTCAAATTAATTAAGACAGCATAACCATTCTTCGGAATACATTCTTAATTTTGTATCAAGTATAAAAATTTGAACTCAATAATCCTATACAATATAAATGAAACCCACTCTAGTAATTTTAGCCGCTGGCATGGCAAGCCGTTATGGCAGCATGAAACAGATTGACGGCTTTGGCCCAAATGGAGAAACCATCATCGATTATTCTATTTACGATGCTATTCAGGCCGGTTTCGGGAAAGTAGTATTTATTATTAGAGAAGAGTTTGCAGAAAACTTTAAAGCCATTTTTGAACCAAAATTAGCCGGTAAGATTGCTACCGAGTATGTGTACCAATCGTACGACTTAAGCCCCTTTGGCATTACCGAAACTATTGAACGAGCAAAACCTTGGGGCACTGCACATGCCGTTTTAGCCGCAAGAAATGCCGTAAAAGAGCCTTTTTGCGTCATCAATGCCGATGATTTTTATAGCCGTGATTCGTATGAGCAAATGGCTAAATTTTTAACCAGCGAAGTAAACGACGAAACCTATTCTTTAATGGGTTTCCAAATCAATAAAACCTTATCCGATTACGGTTCAGTATCTCGTGGTGTGTGCCAAGTAAATGATGCCGAATTATTAACCGATATTCACGAACGTACTCAAGTATATTTCAAAGGGAGCGACGTGGTGTATGAGGAAAACGGAGTAGAATTTTCCTTAGCTACCAATACACCCGTATCGATGAATTTCTGGGGCTTTACCCCAAAAGTATTTGAAGATTCGGTAGCGATGTTTGTTGAGTTTGCTTTGGCCAATAAAGACAATCCGAAAGCTGAATTCTTCATCCCTCTGGTAGCCGAAAAATT
>CAMCMG010000051.1:0-5683 GCA_945875895.1 Sphingobacterium thalpophilum
CGCACTTCTTGCTTGCCGGCGCCAGGTGTACTGTAAAAACCAGTAGCCGGAGCAAACATTACGGTTTGGTTTTGATAGCTAAAATCAGAAAGAATCCATTGACAAAATACATCGGCATCATCAATAGGTAATTGGGCAACAACATAAAAGGCACCACCCGGGTTGGGGCAATAAACGCCATCCATTTTATTTAATCTGTTTACCAATACGTCTCTGCGGGCTGTATATTCTTCAGTAACGGCTTCAAAATACGAATCGGGAGTATCAATGGCGGCTTCGCCCGCTAGTTGAGAAACCATGGCCGGACTTAATCGGGCTTGGGCAAATTTTAATGCCGCGGCCATTACGGCTTTATTTTTGGTAATTAAACAACCCAAACGGGCTCCGCAAGCACTATAGCGTTTCGATACGGTATCTAGCACGACTACATTTTCCTCCAATCCGCTTAAATGCATGGGCGAAATAAATTCGCGACCATCGTAGCAAAATTCACGGTAAGCTTCGTCAGAAAATAAAAATAAATCGTGTTTCAAGCAAAGCTCTTTCAAAGCTTCAAGCTCTTCTCTAGAATATAGATAACCAGTTGGGTTATTTGGGTTACAAATAATAATAGCCTTGGTTTTTGGTGTTATTACTTTTTCAAACTCGGCAATAGCAGGTAAAGCAAAGCCATTTTCTATATGCGATAAAATGGGTTTCACCACCACGTCGCTCATGCAGGCAAAGCCATTGTAATTGGCATAAAAAGGTTCTGGAATGATAATTTCATCACCTGGGTTTAAGCAGGTTTGCATGGCAATGGTGATGGCTTCGGAGCCTCCATTAGTTACGAGAATATCACCTGCTTGTATAGCATAGTCTAACTTATTATAGTATTCGGCTAATTTTTTTCTGTATGATGCCGTACCTTCAGAAGCGGTATAGGCCCACACTTTTTCATCAAAATTTTTGATGGCATTGAGCATTAATGCTGGCGTTTCTATATCGGGCTGGCCAATATTTAAATGAAACACTTTTTTGCCGGCAGCTTTAGCCGCTTCGGCAAATGGACTTAATTTACGAATGGGAGAGGCAGGCATCTGCACTCCTTTTAGAGATATGGTAGGCATGGCCCAAAAATACAAAAACCCCGCTGTTTCCAACGGGGTTTTTGTAAGATGTTTTTTAAAATTATTGTTTGGGCGGCGCCGCAGCCAATACTTCACCTTTAATGTATAGCATTTTTACAGGTGTTTTAGCATTTGACTTTACAGTAATAGCTTTACTGAACGGCATTACAGCTGCAGCGTTGTAAGTAACTGTAATTACCCCAGCTTCTCCTTTTTTAACAGGAGTAGAGGTAAATTTAGGTACGGTACAACCACAAGTAGATTCTACGTTAGTGATAATAATAGGCGCCTCACCTGTATTAGTAAATTTAAAATCTACAGTAACAGGTTTTCCTTGAGGAATTTTTCCGAAATCGTAGGTTTCTTTATCAAATTTAAACTCAGCTTCTTGCTGAAATTTCATGGCACTTAATCCTACAAACAAGGTTGCAAGAGTAAATAAGAAGACTATTTTTTTCATTATTTTTTGATTATACACACACAAATATAAACTATTTACACTATTCGTAAAAGCTTTTTAACAAACCTTATAACGCTGCAACTTCGTATAGCGTATATTTTCTTATTTTTGTACAATTTAAAAACCAATATGTCAGCACTAAACCATACCGAAACCACAGCTTTTGATGCTTCAGAGCTTAGCTTTGAAGACTTTAAGCAGGTAGTCATTCAGGATTATAAACTAGCTTACGAAAGCCGACAGGCCAGTTTATTGGGAAGAAAAGAAGTGCTTACCGGCAAGGCTAAGTTTGGTATTTTTGGTGACGGTAAAGAAGTAGCTCAATTGGCAATGGCTAAGGCATTTAAAGCCGGCGATTGGCGTTCGGGCTATTACCGCGATCAAACCTTTATGTTTGCTACCGGTATGTTAAGCATTACCGAGTTTTTTGCGCAATTGTATGCCAACCCCGATGTGCTGGCAGAGCCAGCTTCGGCAGGCCGCCAAATGAACGGACACTTTGCTACCCGTACCTTACAGGATGATGGCTCTTGGAAAGATTTAACCGCTATAAAAAATTGCTCGGCCGATATATCGCCTACCGGCGGCCAAATGGCCCGGTTGGTTGGTTTGGCTTATGCTTCTAAATTATATCGTCAAAATCAAGAATTAGGCTATTTAAAAAACTTTTCGGTACAAGGTAACGAAGTTGCTTTCGGAACCATTGGTAACGCCTCCAGCTCCGAAGGAGTATTTTTTGAAGCTATGAATGCCGCCGGAGTTTTACAAATACCAATGGCCGTTTCGGTATGGGACGATGCCTATGGCATTTCCGTTCCGGCAGAATTTCAAACAACCAAACAAGATATTTCAGAAATATTAAAAGGCTTTCAGCGTGATGAAAAAGGCGAAGGCTTTGAAATTTATAAAGTAAAGGGCTGGGATTATCCTGGCTTATGCCAAGTGTATCAGGAAGCCATAGCTACCTGCCGGACCGAGCATGTGCCTACTCTAATTCATGTAACTGAACTTACGCAACCTCAGGGGCACTCCACTTCGGGTTCGCACGAACGTTATAAATCTGCCGAACGTTTGGCTTGGGAGCAAGAATACGATTGCCTGACGCAAATGCGCAAATGGATGCTTGAAGCTGCCATGAGTAGCGAAACGGAACTTACAGCATTAGAAGAAACGGCTAAAAACTATGTACGTGAATGTCAGAAAAAGGCCTTGGCCGATTTTTTAAGTGCCATACAAACAGAAGCCAATGCTGCCGTTAACCTCTTGCAAGCTACCCAAGTACCCGAGGTATTATCCTTGGCCGAAACCTTAGCTAAAACGAGCGAAGTTTCTCGTAAAGACGTATACCAAACGGTACGTAAAGCAGTACGCCATTTACGTTCGGTGCAAAGCCCTACCAAAACAGACTTGCTGAATTGGTATAGCCAACAACAACTAAAGATGGCCGATGCCTATAACTCTAAATTATTTACCGAAACGAGCCAAAGCCCGGAGAAGGTGCCGGCTGTAGCTGTTGTATATGCAACCGATGCTCCACTTTTGGACGGTCGTGAAATTTTAAATGCTTGTTTTGATGCCCATTTTAACCGCGATCCCAGAGTATTGGCCTTTGGAGAAGATGTAGGTAAAATTGGCGATGTAAACCAAGGCTTTGCCGGCTTGCAGGAAAAATATGGCGATTTACGAATCACCGACACAGGTATTCGAGAAATGACCATTATTGGCCAGGGTATTGGTTTAGCCATGCGTGGCTTAAAACCTATTGCCGAAATTCAATACCTAGATTATTTATTATTTGCCTTAAACATTTTGAGCGATGATTTGGCCACAGTTAGTTACCGTACCAAGGCCGGCCAAAAAGCCCCATTAATTATTCGTACCCGTGGACACCGCTTAGAAGGGGTGTGGCATTCGGGTTCGCCAATGGGTATGATTGTAAACTCCTTAAGAGGCGTTCACGTATGTGTGCCCAGAAATATGACGCAAGCTGCCGGCTTGTACAATGTATTGCTTCGCGGCGATGAGCCTGCCTTGGTGGTAGAATGCTTAAATGGCTATCGTTTAAAAGAAAAATTGCCTCAAAATATTGGTGATTTTACAGTGCCTTTAGGTACCGCCGAAATTATACGTGAAGGAAAAGATGTAACTATTGTTTCTTACGGCTCTACGCTGCGTATTGTGCAAGAAGCCGCCGATGAATTAGAAAAATTAGGCATTTCGGTAGAAATAGTAGATCCACAAACCTTATTACCTTTTGATGTGAACGGAATTTGTGCACAGTCGCTTAAAAAAACCTCTAAATTATTGGTGGTTGATGAAGATGTACCGGGTGGTGCATCGGCGTATATTTTACAACACGTGCTCGAAAACCAGAAAGGCTATTATTTTTTAGACGGACAACCTAAAACCCTAACCGCAAAAGCACATCGGCCACCATACGGTTCTGATGGAGATTATTTCACCAAGCCATCGGTAGAAGATGTGGTGGAAACGGTTTATGCCATGATGCACGATAGCAAACCGAATCAGTTTCCTGCAATATTTTAAATTTTAGCGGTTTTATTGCGTAGGTAGTGGTCGGCCAGTACCAAGGCGGCCATGGCTTCTACAATGGCAACGGCTCTAGGCACCACACAAGGGTCGTGGCGGCCTTTGCCCGATACGCTTACGGATTCGCCTGCTTTGTTTACACTGGCTTGCGCTTGCATAAGGGTGGCTACAGGCTTAAAACCTACTCGGAAATTAATTTCCATCCCGTTTGTAATTCCTCCTTGAATGCCTCCCGAAAAGTTAGTGAGGGTGTGTGCGCTTTCACTATCGGCTGCTACAAAAACATCGTTATGTTCCGAGCCTTTCATTCGGGTTCCATCAAAACCAGAGCCATACTCAAAGCCGTGAACGGCATTGATGCTCAGCATGGCTTTACCTAAATCGGCATGTATTTTATCAAATACGGGTTCGCCTAAACCGGCTGGGCAATTGCGAATAATTGCCGAAATTTTTCCGCCAATGGTATCTCCATCTTTACGAATAGTTTCAATGCAGCTAATCATTTCCTTAGCCGTGGCCGGATCTACGCATCGAATGGGCGTAACCTCTCGTTGTTGGGTTAATACGTCAATCGATTCGTTGCCCAAGCCCGGAGCTTCTATGTTTCCTACAGCCGATACATGGGCAAAAATTTCAATTTCAGCTTGGACTAAAAGTAATTTGGCAATAGCTCCTGCAGCTACTCTTGCTGCGGTTTCTCTTGCCGATGAGCGGCCTCCGCCACGATAATCGCGGTGTCCGTATTTGGCATCGTAGGTATAATCGGCATGCGACGGACGATAGGCATCTTGGATGTGGCTATAATCGGCCGAACGCTGATCTTCATTGGGAATAAGCAGGCAAATAGGCGTTCCGGTGGTTTTTCCTTCAAACACGCCCGATAGAATTTGTACCGTATCGCTTTCTTTACGTTGGGTGGTTAGTTGCGACTGTCCCGGACGGCGTTTATCCAATTCGTGCTGAATAAAATCAATATCGATTGCCAAATTGGCCGGACAACCATCAATAATTACACCAATGGCCACTCCATGCGATTCGCCGAAAGTGCTTATTCTGAAGTGTTGTCCAAAAGTATTGCCTGCCATAGGGGTTAAAATTACATTTTTATTTCAAAACCAGCGGTTTTCAAATCGTCCCAAAAATGAGGATACGATTTAGCTACCACTTCGGGGTCTATAATTTCCACTTCATCAATTAGTAAAGCCAAAGGGGCAAAGCCCATGGCCATGCGGTGGTCTTCGTAAGTGGCTATTTGTATTTTTTTAGGCAATACTCGGTGTGTACAGTCTAATTTATACGTCAAGTTTTTTTCAATGAGACTTACGCCAATTTTGGCCAATTCGGTTTTTAAGGCTTTTACTCGATCGGTTTCTTTAATTTTTAAGGTTTCTAAGCCGGTAAAAGTGGCCTCGTGTCCTAGTGCAGCGCAACATACAATTAGTGTTTGCGCTAAATCGGGACATTCTTTTAAATCGAAAATTTTACGCTCGGGGGTTTTACTCTCTTTGGTTAAAAGGAGTTCTCCGTTTTTAAATTGAGAAGTAATGCCAAAATTGGCCATTAA
>CAMCMG010000052.1:0-5380 GCA_945875895.1 Sphingobacterium thalpophilum
CCTTAGAATATGTTGCAAATTAAGCAAATCATTCGCTTTTTGAAGCTAAGTCTACTTTATTACCAAAGCTTTTATTTATTTTGCAGGGATGACTTTTTCTGATCTCGAAAAACAATTTAGTGTCGAACTACATGCCTTTTATGCTGCCGAAGAAGCTGCAATGCTTTGCTTTTTAAGCGTTCAACATCGTTTATTATGGACAAAGGCAATCTACCTACTTAACAAACAAGACCTAATTGCGGATGCGGATGAGGCCTATTTCTTAGATATCTTAGGCCAACTTAAAGCCTCTAAACCCATCCAATATATTTTGGGTGAAACTGATTTTTACGGACGCACATTTCGGGTAAACCCTGTCGTATTGATACCAAGACCCGAAACAGAGGAATTGGTAAAGTGGGTTTTAGGCAGTTTTTCGATAACAAATCCTTCGATATTGGATATTGGAACTGGAAGTGGCTGTATTGCTATCAGCTTAAAAATAGAATTACCTGAAGCAGAGGTTTTTGCTTTAGACATTTCTGCCGACGCCTTGGCGCTTGCTCAAGAGAATGCTGCATTACATGAAGCAGCAATTACGTTTATAGAACTGGATGTATTGCTCATGAAGGCCAGCGATTTAGCCATCATATTCGATGTATTAGTGAGCAATCCGCCATATATTGCTTTGGCTGAAAAAGATACTATGAAAGCCAATGTATTAGCAAATGAGCCACATCTAGCTCTTTTTGTACCGAATAACGATCCGCTGATTTTTTACGAAAGCATTTCGTCTATGGCTAAAGAAATATTAAAACCGAATGGCTTTCTGTTTTTCGAGATAAACGAACGCTTTGGAACAGAGGTGGTGGAATTGCTTATAAAAAAAGGTTTTAAGCAAGTAGCATTGCATCAAGATTTGAGTGGAAAAGACCGCATGGTAAAAGCGCAGTGGTTGGGCTAACTACGCGGGTGATATTGTAAAATCGTACTTTTTAAATAATCACGATCCAGGTGCGTATAAATTTCGGTAGTGGTAATACTTTCGTGGCCTAGCATTTCTTGCACGGCACGTAAATCGGCGCCACCCTCCAACAAATGCGTAGCAAATGAATGTCTAAACGTATGGGGGCTAATGGTTTTTTTGATTCCAATTTTAGTGGCCAAGCCTTTAATAATTAAAAATACCATTACTCTAGAAAGCGATGATCCTCTATTATTTAGAAATACCCAATCTTCACTGCCGGGTTTTATGTTAAGGTGTACCCGAACCTCCTGAAGCCAAATTTGCAGAATTTTTGCCGCTTCGGAACCAATGGGTACCAATCGTTCTTTATTGCCCTTGCCTAAAATTTTTACCAATTCTATATCTAAAAATAGGTTAGATATCTTTAAGTCAACTAACTCCGATACCCGTAAACCACATCCGTAAAGCATCTCTAAAATGGCTTTGTTACGCATCCCCTCTGGTTTAGAAAGATCAATGGCATCTATTAAGCTATTTATTTCGTGTATGCTCAATGTATCGGGTAGCTTTCGGCTCAATTTCGGGCTTTCTAATAGTGAAGTTGGATTTTCGGTTAGTACCCCTTCGAGAACCAAAAAGTGAAAAAAGGTTTTTATGCCGGATAAAATTCTGGCTTGAGAGCTAGCACTCATACCACGGCCATGAATCCATGTAATAAATTCTTTTAAATCAGAAAAATCGACTTGATTGAGTGATTTTCCGCCCATTTCACTTTCTAAAAAGCTTTCTAGTAGTGCTACATCACGCAAATAAGCGGCACTTGTGTTGGCCGAAACCGAACGCTCGAGCTTTGAATACGCTTGAAATCCTTTAATTATTGACGCCCACTGCACCTTTTTCGATTTTAAATTTTAAGTTTGACTAATGAATATCTATATCATCAACGGACCAAATTTAAACTTACTTGGCATTAGAGAGAAATCTATTTATGGCGAACAAGGTTTTGAGTCTTTTTTTGAGGAGTTAAAAACGCAATATCCAACCGTAAATCTACAGTATTATCAGAGTAATGTAGAAGGCGAATTGATAAATAAATTACACGAAATTGGCTTTACAGCCAATGGGATTATTTTTAATGCCGGTGGTTATACGCACACTTCAGTTGCCATTGCCGATGCCATTGGTGGTATAACATCGCCTGTTATTGAGGTACATATCTCAAACGTATATGCTCGAGAAGAGTACCGCCACGTTTCTTTGATGGCAAAAAACTGTAAAGGCGTAATTAGTGGATTTGGCTTAGCTAGTTACAAGCTGGCTTTAGATAGTTTCCTATAATTGCTTATAGGTCTTCTGTTTACGCACAAAATATTGGCAAACAATGCTTCGTGGAAACAGGCCTATTGCATTAAAAGTGCCTTTTAGTTCTAAGGCTTTTGCTTCATTTTTCCAAACTCGTTTTAAAAATTCTACATGTGCACGGCTAATGGCCCAGGCATTTTTAGGTTTTTTATCTACCAAAAACTTAAGCAAACTCAAAAAATCTAAGAAAAAACGCAACATGATAATATATATTCGTTTGTTTTTTGGCAGGTTTTTGTAGAGTACAAGTAGATTGTTGCGGAAGTTTAAAAAGGTTTTATGCGGGCTTTCTGCTGATAAGGTGCCACCGCCAACATGATATACACTAGCCGCAGGGCAGTACCAAATTTGTTTACCCAAACGTTTTAAGCGCCAACACAAATCAATTTCTTCCATGTGGGCAAAAAAACTTTCGTCGAAACCACCTGCTAGCAGCCAAGCTTCTTTTTTGATAAATAAGGCAGCACCACTAGCCCAAAAAATTTCAGTTTATTTCTCGTATTGTCCATAATCTTTTTCTATGGTATCAAAAATGCGTCCTCTGCAAAATGGGTATCCTAAAAAATCGATTAATCCACCGGCAGCTCCGGCATATTCAAAAAATGATTTATTCGCATAACTTAAAATTTTAGGTTGAGCCGCTGCGGCATCGGGGGTTTTCTCTAATAAATCAACTACAGGTTCAATCCAATCTGGTGTAACTTCTACATCCGAATTTAAGAGTACAAAATAGTCGGCATCTACCTGAGCTAAAATTTGGTTATATCCACCGGCAAAGCCATAGTTTTTATCGTTCTCAATAACTTTTATTTGAGGATACTCTTGTTTAAGCCAGGCAACCGAGGTGTCGGTAGATGCATTATCACCCACAATAATGGAAAGATTCGTATAGGTACTAGCCAATACCGAAGGCAGAAAATTAGCTAAATGTTGCTGACCATTCCAATTTAGAATAACAACGGCTACACGAGGTTGTTTATCAGCTTTCATGATGTTTTAGGTTGATGTTTCCAACGTTTGTGAGACCAAAGCCAGTAAGCTGGATTAGCTATAATGATGTTTTCTAATTTCTTGTTGTATTTTTCGGTAATCTCGTCTTCAGCAGTTGCCAATGGATTGGCTTCTAAAACCGAAAATTCAGCTTGGTAAAAACCTCTTTTTACCCGTTCAACGTGCATATATACAATGGGACTCTTGGTGAGTTTAGCAATTTTTTCTAAACCTTTAAACACTGCTGTAGGCTGATTTAAGAAGTCTACAAAATGCATATTATCTCTAGCAGAAGGGGTTTGATCACTCACCATAAAGGTGATAGTGGGTTCACCTTGGTGCTCTATTATACTGCGAATGGATTGTTTCATAGGCACCATAAGTGCACCATATTGTGCTCTAATACCATTTATAACCTTTTCTGCCGATTTATTACTTAATGGCTTGTACACCAAAATGGTTTTTACAGGTATTTGCAATGTTAAACCAGGAGCAGACCATTCCCAATTGGCATAATGGCTCATAGCCAATAATATAGACTGTTTTTTATCGGTAAACTGGGTAATTATCTCCGGATTTTTTAAATGAAAGCGTTTTTGAAAGCTTTCTTTACCCATGCTTAGTGATTTTAAACTTTCTATCAAATTGTCGGCTAAAAAACGGAAATAAGATTTTTCTATTACCTGACGCTCTTGTTCGTTTTTTGTAGGGAAAGAGCGGCGTAAATTATCGCGAACAACCTGCTTGCGGTAACTAATTACATAATACAAGAGGTAATACAGGCCATCCGATAGAAAATATAGCACCCAAAAGGGCAATAAAGAAATCAGATATAACAATCCGTAACTAATCCAAAAAATAGGGTTGAGGGTCATGTATGGCTTGTGTGCTATTTGCTAATCGTGTCTGAATGCTTAGTTTTGGCTAAAATCAATACAAACATAAAATTTCGGATGCATAAAGCCACCATATTCCCACTATTTTATCTGCCACCAATCCATTATTTTACGGCATTAAAAGAAAGTCAAGGTGATATTTTACTCGAAATACACGAACATTTTCCGAAACAAACCTATCGCAATAGAGCTTCCATTCATTCGCCAAATGGCAAATTAGATCTTATTGTGCCTGTAGAAAGAGGAGCAGAGGTACATCGTCCAATTAGAGATGTTCGCATCAGTTATGAGTTTAATTGGCAACGCATTCATTGGTTGAGTTTGCAAACAAGTTATCGCAGTTCGGCATTTTTTGAATTTTATGAAGATGATTTTGCACCCTTTTATGAAAAAAAATGGGAGTTCTTGGTAGATTATAATCAAGAGTTATTCACTTTAATAAGCCGTTTATTGAAGCTAGATTTTTCATATACACCCACAACCGAGTACAAAATTGTAGCAACAGAGCTTGATTTTAGAAAGACTATTCATCCTAAAAAAAATCTATTAATTAGTGCTTCTCCATATTATCAAGTATTTGAAGACCGTAATGGCTTTATAGAAAATCTAAGTATAGTAGATTTGTTATTTAATCAAGGTCCACACACTAGAAACCACATATAATAGTAAAAGCCTTTGCCAGTACTGGTAAAGGCTTTTACAAACTAGGATTCTTAATTATTACTTTCTTAAGGTAATTTCTTTGGTTTTTCCATTGGCACTTATAGTTGCTTTATTGTCGCAAGTACCGGTTCCATAATCTAAAGTAAATTGAGGTTTACCGGTAATGTTTATTGATAATTTACCAGAGCTAATGTATAAACAAGCTACTTTTTTAACTAGTGGTTCTAAAGTGGTGTACGAATAGGTTCTACCTTTAGAATCGGTAGCGCTTAAACTTCCACTCATAGAAAATTCATCATCGGTTGGACTAGTATTTGAATTTTCAATCCAGGTGATCGTTTTTACCGCTGTTAAAGTAGATGTGTTAGATGTTCCGCTTCTAGTACGGATACGATTATGGTTTATGGTAACTGTAAAACTGTAATTTCCGGCAGTATTTGGACCATTATTAACGATTGATTTAGTACCCTCAATTTTATCGCCATTGATGTAAAAATTATCAAAACTAATATTAATAATGGTG
>CAMCMG010000053.1:0-4663 GCA_945875895.1 Sphingobacterium thalpophilum
GATGGCAATTTTTGGATTATTACGGGGAGCAAAGGCCACAAATACCGAGTGATCGGCCCCGTGAGGGTTTTGGACCGTACCAGTTTTGCCGCACATTTCTATACCTAGAATTTTAGAATAAATTGCTGTGCCGCCGCCTTGGTTTACCACCCGGCTCTTGCCCTCAATAACCGAATTAAAATAAGCATTGTTGATGCCTACATTACTGCGCTCCGTAAATTCTTTCTTAACTACCTTATTCGCTCCAATAGCTTTAATTAGGTGGGGTTTGTAAAAATAACCTCTGTTGGCCACAATAGCCATTACATTGGCCATTTGGAGGGGTGTAATACCCAATTCGCCTTGCCCGATTGATAGTGAAATATTAAAACTGGAGGTCCATTTATCACTCCCAAAACGTTTGGTATAATAATCGGCACTAGGTAGTAAGCCCTTACGTTCGTTTGGTAAATCGATGTTTAATTTAGAGCCAATACCAAATTTAGCTACGGCTGCTTGCCACTTTTTATAGCCCTCAACTGAGCGCATGCCGGCATGATCGACCATGCGGTTAAAGGTATACCCGTAATAGGTATTGCAAGAGTATTGAATAGATTGGCTTAAATTCATGGGTCCGTGTACGTGGGTACAACCCATTACACGGTTGCCATACCGATAGCCACCACCACATACAAAAGTGGTACTTGGGTTAATAAGTCCCAATTGTTGGGCCACCAAGGCATTTACAATTTTAAAAATAGAACCTGGAGGGTATTCTGCCTGAATAGGGCGAATAAACATGGGTTTATAGGGGTTATTAAGCAATTTCATATAATTATTGCCCCGTTGCCTACCCACCATTAAATTGGGGTTGTAACTTGGGCTACTTACAAAAGCTAAAATTTCTCCGGTAGCGGGTTCAATAGCAACAATGCTGCCAATTTTATGCTTCATGAGTTTTTCGCCCAGTTTCTGAAGTTCTATATCTAGCGATGATTTTAATCCCTCTCCAGAAATGGCCAAGGTATCGTATAGCCCTTCTGCAAAATGACCTTTGGGCCGATTAAAGGCATCTACCATTAAGTTTTGTACGCCTCTTTGGCCTCTTAATAAATCTTCGTACGATTTTTCAACTCCGCTTATGCCAATATAATCTCCCTTGGCATAAAAGCCCTTAGATTTTTCGATGGCTTTATCGTTTACCTCCCCAATGTAACCCAAAAATTGAGCAGCCAAACTGTCCGGATACATGCGTACCGTACGGTTTTGTACATAAAATCCTGGGAATTGATACAAACGCTCCTGAAAAGCAGCATATACTTTGGCCGATAATTGTTTTTCTAATACCGACGCCCTATAAATGGATTGGTTAACTGCTTTTTTAAATTGCTTATCGAAACGTTCTTTGCTGATTTCAAGGAGTCGGCAAAAAGCCAGGGTATCAAATGGTTTTACTTCTTTTGGTATCACCATGACATCGTATACGGGTTCATTTTGAACTAAAATGCGATCTTTTCGGTCTAAAATAACTCCACGAGCAGGATAGATGAGTATTTTCCGAAGTACGTTGTTATTGGCCGAAAGCAGGTATTTATCGTTAACAATTTGTAAGTAGAATAAGCGTACCAAGAAAATGAGCGCTGTGGCAATAAATATTGCTTGAATAACGAACTTTCGAGCGAAATACGGATTCATTAACGTGCTTTTTTACGGTAAAATACCAGTGAGATAACTAGCATTAAAAATAAGGTAAAAAATGCACTCAGAATACTTCGTAAAAGTGTTCCGCCGAAGTTAGAAAGGCTAAACAACTCAAAGGTGAAAAGTGTGAGGTGGTGTAAAAAAGCCATTAGTAAACCATACAACAAAAACCATCGAGCGCCCATACTACTTAAGCTAGGTTCTGGTTCTGTTTCCAAAGCATCGTTGGTAATGGTAAGGTTTAAAAATAAAATTCGGCCAAAAGCCAATACTGTGCAGGCTAAGGCGTGTAAACCTAGGGTGTCGTGAAAAACATCAATAGTTATTCCGCAGCAAAAAGCCAAGCTATACAATGCCCAATTGGGTATTTTAAAGGGCAATAATAAGATGAATAGGATGTAAATGTAAGGGGTAGACAGGTTGTAAAAACCAATATTCTTAAGCAAGAATAATTGGATGAACACCAAGCCAAAAAAACGTGCAATATGTAGCGGGATGCGTTCCATTTATTCAGTTTTATTTTTTGCTTCTAGCACTTTTTGTTCTTGGCCAAAGGCATTATTTACCACATATACATAGCTTAGAGTGGCAAAATTTGTGGCTAATTTCACTTCAATACTTAAAAAGTTTTCGCCGCCTTTTACCCCGGTTTGGCTCACTGTACCAATAGGGATTCCGGAAGGGAACAAAGAATAACCTGAAGTAACTACTTTTTCGCCCACCTTTACTTTAATGTGGTTCGGAATATCTTGCAAAACTGCATAGGCCGAATTGAAATTACCTGCTCCCCATACTAAAGAACCAAAAGCACGGTTGCCGGCTAGGCTGGCACTAATACGTGTTTCGTTGTGGAGTAACGATTGGATGGTAGCAAATTTAGGCGATACATTAAGCACAATACCCACCACACCATTGGGCCCTAATACTCCCATGCCTTTTTTGATGCCCTGCAAAGCACCCTTGTCTATGGTAATATAATTGTTTTTTTGGCGAACAGAATTGTTAATTACTTTGGCGGTATAATAGCTGTATTGCTGATTCGATACCGTATCTACAACCTTTGTAAGCCCTTTGGTTTTGCTGCTGTCTCTTTGTGGGAGTACATTTAATAGCCTTCCGTTTTCTGAAGCTAGACTGTCGTTAATGGCTCTTAAACGGAGATAATCTTTTAAGTTTTGAACTTTTTGGTACTGAGAAGCCACCCATTCGTTTGAAGAATTCCACGTGCTGGCTCGTTGAAAAGAATTGTTGTTAATGAGTAAAAGAAAGGAACTAGCAAAGAAAATGAAAAATAGAATAACTGCATTGTGCTTGCTGATGTAAATCCAGAGGTTGCGCATTTTACAGTTTAGGGTATAATTGGGCGTTTAGTTTTTAACTTCCTAAACGCCCAAAAAGGTGCTTATTGCATTAAAAATTTAAAATTCTCGATATTTTTTAGCGCAATACCCGTTCCTCTAACCACCGCTCTCAATGGATCTTCGGCCACGTGTACAGGCAGTTTGGTTTTAGAAGAAATACGCTTGTCTAAACCTCTTAACAAGGCACCTCCACCGGTTAAATATATACCGGTTTGGTAAATATCGGCCGAAAGCTCGGGTGGGGTAATCTCTAAGGCTTTCAAAATTGCTTCTTCAATTTTAGAAATCGATTTATCTAAGCAATGTGCAATTTCGGTGTATGATACCATGATTTGCATCGGTACGCCAGTCATCAAATCACGCCCTTGTACGGCTAAATCTGGTGGTGGATCTTGTAATTCTGGAAGGGCAGAACCTACCTCAATTTTAATTTTTTCTGCTGTACGATCACCAATCATAATGTTGTGCTGACGACGAATATATTGTACGATATCGCTATCGAAGTTATCGCCCGCAACACGTATAGACTGGTCGCACACAATACCCGAAAGGGCAATCACAGCAATTTCAGTGGTACCCCCACCAATATCGATAATCATGTTCCCCATAGGCTCTTCTACGTCGATACCAATACCAACGGCAGCAGCCATAGGTTCATGAATTAAGTACACCTCTTTAGCACCTGCAATTTCTGCAGAATCACGCACGGCTCTTTTTTCTACCTCGGTAATACCCGATGGAATACAAATAACCATGCGTAACGATGGAAAAAACCAACCCTTACCGTTGTTTAGCATTTTAATCATACCACGAATCATGTGTTCGGCAGCATTAAAATCTGCAATTACTCCGTCTTTTAAAGGTCGAACGGTAATAATGTTTTCGTGCGTTTTGCCTTCCATTTGCATGGCTTGCTTGCCAATGGCAATCAGTTTGTTGGTTGCTCTATCAAAAGCTACAATAGATGGTTCGTCTACCACCACTTTATCGTTGTGAATGATAAGGGTGTTTGCAGTACCCAAATCAATGGCAATTTCTTGTGTAAACCAGTTAAATATTCCCATGCGTTTTTATGCTATAAGATGTAAAGTTAAATTTTTTATCGATTTTTTTAATGTTTAAAATGACGAATTCCGGTGGTAACCATGCAGATGCCTTTTTGGTTAGCCATTTCTATCGAATCTTGGTCTTTAATAGAGCCTCCGGGCTGCAATACGGCAGTAATTCCGGCATCGGAAGCTATCTCCACACAATCTGGGAAGGGGAAGAAGGCATCGGAGGCCATTACGGATCCTTCTAGGCTAAAACCAAAAGCTTCTGCTTTTACAATGGCTTGTTTTAATGAATCTACCCGAGAGGTTTGTCCTATGCCGCTAGCCAATAAGGTTTGGTTTTTGGCAAATACAATGGTGTTAGATTTGGTGTGTTTTACCACTTTATTTGCAAAATATAAATCTGCTAATTCTGCGGTGGTGGCTTGTTTGTTGGTTACACAAGTCATGTGCTCTGGGCCTTCTATCTGCAAGTCTATATCTTGCTCAATATAGCCATTCAACAATGTTTTTACTTGTTTTTGAGGCAGTTCAACCTTGTTGCGTTGCAATAATATTCGGTTCTTTTTG
>CAMCMG010000054.1:0-4120 GCA_945875895.1 Sphingobacterium thalpophilum
AAGCGGGTGCTTTAACAGCAGCACGTTTAAACATTGCATACCGTAACCAGTGGAGCAGTATGCCTGGTTCTCCTAGGAGGCTGATGATTAGTTACGATACCCAAGCGAATAAAGTTGGTTTAGGATTGAATGTAATTACAGATAAAGCTGGTTTATTAGACTTTACCAAAGTTATGGGTACTTATGCGTATCATTTACCACTAAATGGTGATAAAAGGTACCTTGATTTTGGTTTAAGTTTAGGTTTTTATAAGCGAAATTTTGGTCTCGATCGTGTAATTGGCGACCCTAATGATCAAAGTTTATTAAACTACGATACCAAGCCGATGTTTGAAGGAGATGCTGGTATTGCCTATTCGAGCCCAAAATTTGGTGCAGAAGTGGTTTTATATAATTTAAAAGGCCAGTTTAAAGGTGATTTCAAAAATTCTGCAGATAATCAATTAGCTTATATCGCAACTGATTATTCCTTCCAAGTATCAGATTGGTCTGTAAAATCAAAATTGGCTTATCGGGTAGTTCGCAATTATACCAATATAGTTGATTTTGGTTTTAATGCAACATCTGCTGATGAAAAACTTGATTTTACTACTATCTACCATTCATCTAAAAGCATGAGTTTTGGTATTGGTTACCTACACAATAAAAAATGGCATATTCTAGGTGTTTACAACACTCCTAACACTGCAATTAAAGGTTATGTGAATGGTACCTTTGAATTAGCTTTAAGTCTCAATTTACAGAAGAAATAATTAGTATAGAATTTCATAAAAAAAGCCCGACAATATTTGTTGGGCTTTTTTTATGAAAAAATTCTGGTTACATCTATTTGCAAGGGGTTTCGTTTTCAAAACAAGCCCTGCACCGTGGTTCGTAACTGTCTTTTTCGCCAAGTAAAAGTTGGCTTTTGTCCGTTACGGTTCGGTAAGAATACATAGCCGGTCCGCCACATTGCAGGCATATGGCGTGTACTTTACTTACATCGTCGGCAATAGCCATGAGGGCAGGCATGGGGCCAAATGGTTTGCCCGAAAAGTCCATATCTAAACCGGCAATAATTACGCGGATGCCTTTATTGGCCAATTGGGTGCACACATCCGGTAATTCTTCGTCGAAAAATTGGGCTTCATCTATGCCTACCACTTGGGTATTGGCCCCCAATACTAAAATAGCGGATGAGCTTTCTACAGGAGTTGATGAAATGGAATTCGAATCGTGCGAAACCACGGCCGTTTCGTCGTAACGAGTATCGGTTTTAGGTTTAAATATTTCTACGTTTAGTTTGGCAATTTGTGCCCGGCGTAATCTACGAATAAGCTCTTCGGTTTTGCCCGAAAACATAGAACCGCAGATGACTTCGATACTGCCGCTCAATTGATGTTTACGCTTAAAATTATGTTCGTACTGAAGCATGTAAGGTAGATTTTGTAGCCTATCTGAGGCTCGGCTAATATCAGAATTTAATGCTATTTTTGGAAATATAATTACTATTTAACTCGTTTTGTGATGGATAAAAAAGAGATTTTACAAAAAACTAAAGAGATTTTGGCTGAAATTCAGCAGCAGATAAGTGCTTTTGAGCAACACCACTATCAAATTTCGGATATTGAATTAGACCTCTTTTTGGCCAATACTAAATTTTTGGTAGATCATGCACACATCATGAAACGTTTGCAGGATGTTTCTGCTGCGGTTCCTCTGCCAACTGTAGAACCTGTGGTAGCAGTACCCACCCCACTTATAGAGGAGGAGGGTATATTAACCCCAGTTGTAGTGACACCCCCCGAGCTTTTGCAAGAGGCCAAGCCAACTATTAATGATTTGCTAGCTGATAGACCCGATGCAACCTTGGCCACCAAATTTGAATCTGAGCCTATTGCCGATTTAAAAGCGATTATCAATTTAAATGATAAGTTAGTTTTTGTAAAAGACTTGTTTAACGGTTATTCTTTGGCCTACCAAGAAGCTATTGATACGCTAAATAAATTAGGCAGTTTAGAAGAAGCAAAAAGCTATTTAGACGAAAATTATGCCCAAGCCAACGATTGGGCTGCCCATGAAATTACTTCGGCTCGTTTTTACGAACTTTTGAGCAGACGCTTCGCTAAATAATTCCCATACGGTTCGCATCTAAACGCAACAAAATAAACAGCAAGAGAGTAAAGCCCCAAAGCGAAGAACCTCCATAGCTTATAAATGGTAACGGAATTCCGATAACGGGAACCAAGCCCATGGTCATGCCCAAGTTTAAAAAGAAATGGCAAAAGAGAATGGAAGCCACCCCGTAGCCATATATTCTGGAGAAGGAAGAACGCTGTCGCTCGGCAATAAATATAATTCGCAGTAATAAGAATAAATACAAACCAACCACTACCAAACTGCCTACAAAACCCCACTCTTCGCCAACGGTGCAAAAGATAAAATCGGTACTTTGCTCGGGTACAAAATCGTATTTAGTTTGTGTGCCTTGTAAGAAACCCTTGCCCCAAAATCTACCCGATCCAATAGCAATTTTAGATTGATTTACATTGTAGCCTTCGCCACGTAAATCTTCTACTTTACCTAATAATACATCTATCCGGTTACGGTGGTGAGGTTTTAAAATGTTTGTGTAGGTAAAATCTACCGTAAAAATAAATAGGATAGAGCCTATAGTACCGAGCACAATTGGGCGCATCCATTGTTTTTTATTGCGTATTTGAGTAAGCAAAAACCCCGCAATAACAACTAGGCCAATAATAAGAATAATTTTGCTCAGCAATAACGTAAGAACAAAAAGTACGATACCCAACAACCCGAATACCAAGAAATAGCCAGACAGCCCTTCTCGGTACAACACAAATATTAAGGAAGCAAAGGTAAGTGCCGAACCTACATCGGGTTGTGCTAAAATAAGCGCAACCGGGATGCCAATTATGGCGGCTGCTTGTAAGGTAGTTTGCCAAGCTTTGTTTTTTATGGTGGCGGTGGATAAGAATTGAGCCAACACCAAGCAGGTAGCAAATTTTGCAAATTCGGAGGGCTGGAGCCTAAAACTTCCTAAAGGTATCCAGGCTTGGTTTCCACCCACATTTCGACCCACCACCAAAACCACTAGGAGTAGAAAGATGCTTACTCCATAAAACAGCGGGCTAAAGGTGCTAAAAAACTTAACATCTAGTACCAAAATAAGTATGCCCAATATACCTGCCGTGAGCAGAAAAATAAATTGTTTGCCGTAATTGGTACCTAAATTGAACAGGTTGCCTTTCTCCGGATCATATACTGCAGCATAAATGTTTAACCAGCCAATAATGCATAGGGTAGCAAATAAAGCTAAGGTAACCTTGTCTACATTAAAAAATATGGTGCGTTGTTTGGTTACCATAATACGGCTATCGTTTAGCTTTCAATTTTGCTTTAAGCGTGTCTATTTTGGGTTTGTTGATAGGCCTTGCTACTGCAGGTAATAAGCTAGCATTACTGATGCGATCCATATAGGCTTGTGGCCGTGTAATAGAATCTCTTAAATATTTTTCTACCAACAAACTGGCAATAGGTGCCGACCAAGTAGACCCATAACCCGAATTTTCTACAATTACAGCTATGGCGATTTTTGGGTTATTCCGGGGTGCAAAGGCCACAAAAACCGAGTGATCGGCCCCGTGAGGGTTTTGGACCGTACCAGTTTTGCCGCACATTTCTATACCTAGAATTTTAGAATAAATTGCTGTTCCGCCGCCTTGGTTTACCACCCGGCTCATGCCCTCAATAACCGAATTAAAATAAGCATTGTTGATGCCTACATTAATGCGCTCCGTAAATTCTTTCTTAACTACTTTATTCGCTCCAATAGCTTTAATTAGGTGCGGTTTGTAAAAATAACCTCTGTTGGCCACAATAGCCATCACATTGGCCATTTGGAGGGGTGTAATACCCAATTCGCCTTGCCCGATTGAAAGTGAAATATTAAAACTGGAGGTCCATTTATCACTCCCAAAACGTTTGGTATAATAATCGGCACTAGGTAGTAAGCCCTTACGTTCGTTTGGTAAATCGATGTTAAGTTTAGAGCCAATACCAAATTTAGCTACGGCTGCTTGCCACCTTTTATAGCCTTCAACCGAGCGCATGCCGGCAT
>CAMCMG010000055.1:0-3408 GCA_945875895.1 Sphingobacterium thalpophilum
ATACCGAAAAGCTTAAAGCTGATATCTGCATCGTGTTTAATTTGATATGCAATTGGGCAAAAGTAGCAAATAACTCACTCAAGTGATTTTCGGTTATGAAGGAAAAATCTATGGTGCTTATAGAAATTAATACTTGGTTTTTCTTTACAATAATGGCAGGAATCAAGTTTTGGTTATCCGCTTTATCTGAAATAAGTGTTCCAGATTCGTTTGGGGCATTAAATGGTTTTACTAGCAGTGAAATGCCCGCATTTTGTAGCGGTTTTATGGTTTTTGGGTGTATTACTGTTGCACCGTAATAAGTCATTTCTAAAGCTTCGGCGTAACTTAGTTGCTCGTATTTTTGGGTATCGCTAAATAGTTTTGGATCGGCGTTTAATACACCTGGCACATCTTTCCAAATGGTTAAACTTTCAGCCTTCAAGCCATAGGCAAAAATGGCAGCACTATAATCAGAACCTTCGCGACCAAGGGTTGTGGTGAAATTTTCGGAAGTAGTACCAATAAAACCTTGAGTGATGGCTATTTCATTCTCTAAAATTGGTGGTAAACTTTGGCGAATTAACTGTGTAGTTTTCTCCCAGTCAACTTGGCCTTCACGGTAGGTATTATCAGTTTGAATATAATTCCGGGCATCTACCCATTTGCATGGAATACCCGATGATTGTACAAAATGAGCAACAATTTTGGTAGATAAAACCTCACCTATTGATACCAATTGATCGTAATTAAAATCAGCATCTGGATGTGGGTGTTCTTCTAAAATCCAATCTATTTCTACAAAAGTATTAGCTAAATCATCGTAAATAGCGTGTTTAGAATCGGGGAATAAATCGGATACAATAGCCCAATGATAGGCTTTAATGGCTTCGAAAAGCGCAGTTGTACGGCTTTCTCCTACCATATAGGCTTCATTTAGTTCCTCTAAAGCATTGGTGGTTTTACCCATTGCCGAAACCACAACAAGCAGGTTTTTAGGAGTATACTTTCTTAAAATATCAGTTAAGTTACGTACTCCTTCTGCATCTTTTACCGATGCACCACCAAACTTAAAAACTTGGGTCATTTATTTTCGATTTTGAGGAATGTAGGGGTTTATTTTTAACAAGGTACTAATGGCGCTATATGGTACCAAAAGTTCCATGGGACCTTCGGCATAAGAACGTATTTCGTAGGGATTGTAATAAAACAACAAACCCTTTTTAGTAATTAAAAAATTGGTATTTAAACTGAATTTTTGATTCTCAAAAAAGAAATTTTCCAACGATTCGGTAGGAGATAAACCCTCTTGTTTTCTAAAAATAGTACTTGCAGTGTAAGTTAACCTAGCCATCATGATAGGATTTATGAAATCGCTTAATTTGATTATTTTCCTGCTAAAAATATCATAATTAACATAAATAAGGCTAGTATTAGGATGTACACCTCCTGTATAACTATCAGAAAAAAAACTCAAGCTTAGCGTTTGCGTTCCAGTAAATTGGGGTTCTACTCGTACAGTTATATCTTGCGACCAAGAACGTGGATACTCTTCTTCCTCGGCATTGGCTTCTAGCGATGCATTGATAAAAGCGTTTAGGTATTCATCATACGTAGCGTAATTCGATTTTTCTGTTTCGCTATTTAAAATGAGTTGTGTCACCTGTTCATTCCAAACAGGGTTCTTAAATACCGGATATTTCAATTCAATGGTACTTACTATGGTGTCTTTATCTGTTGTAATAAGGGCTTTACTCTCTTTTTTTAAGGTTTTATATTGATAACTGAGGGAGTCTGCTGCACAGGCATTTGCACCAAAGCTTATACTACCAAATAGGATAAGCATGTAAAAAACTTTATTTTTCATAATAGCTAGCTAATTGTTGTTTGCTTAATGAACCATTTAACCAACCGGATTCTATACCAGCTTCGTATTTTTTGTAAAAATTAAGCGCAGGCTCGTTCCAATCGAGTACTTGCCAAGTCATGCCATTAAAACCTTTTTCGTGAGCTTCTAGTACAATGGTATTAAATAATTGTTTACCAATTCCTTTTCCCCGATGGCTATTTGTAACTATAAAATCTTCTAAGTATAATCTACACCCTTTCCAGGTAGAGTAACGTACATAATACAATGCAAAACCCACAATAACAGCATCTAATTCGGCTACAAATGCTTTCCAAACTGGTTTTTGTCCAAATCCGGCATCTTCAAATTCTGCAAGTGTAACAGTAACTTCTTCGGGCGCACGTTCGTATAAGGCCAATTCGTTAATTAATTCCAATATACGGCTACAATCGGCTAATGTTGCTTCTCTAATGGCAGTATTCATTCAGTTTCTGTATATATTCTTTCACCAAAAATAGTGCTTCCTAAACGAATCATGGTGCTACCTTGTTCAATAGCTAAGGTATAATCGGCCGACATACCCATGGATAATTCTTTGAAATAAGCACTTTCTTTAAAAAAAGATTCTTTTAAACCTTTAAACAAGGTACGAAGTTCATAAAATTCTTCGGCTATTTTTTTCTGATTATCAGTATACGTGGCAATGCCCATTAAGCCCACAATGCGTATATTTTTAAGCGAAAGGTATGTTTCCGAACGTAAAAGATCAATTGCTTCTGCAAAATCTAATCCGTATTTAGTATCCTCATCTGCAATATAAATTTGCAATAAGCAATCAATAACCCGATTATTTTTCTGGGCTTGTTTATCTATTTCTACAAGCAATTTCAAGCTATCTACCGAATGGATGAGGGAGATAAAGGGTGCAATGTATTTTACCTTATTGCTTTGTAAATGTCCCACCAAATGCCATTCAATATCTTTAGGTAAAGCCTCTGCTTTTTGTACTAATTCTTGTACCTGATTTTCGCCAAAAATACGCTGGCCAAATTCATATGCCTCTTTTAAAGCTTCGATGGGCTTGGTTTTAGAAACCGCAATAAGACGCACATCAATCGGGTCTAATTCGGCTTTTAGTTTGGTAAGATTAGCTACAATGCTCATTAATCAGTATTTTTGGATAAATAAAGGCCAAAGGTACTAAATGAAGCGCTTAATACTACTTTTATACATCCCGTTTTTTCTAAATGCTTGTGCGCTAAGCAGCCGGCCTAAAGATGTATTGGCCCCCGATGAAATGAAGGCAGTATTGAAGGATATGCACCTAGTCGATTCTTATTTAGGTACTTTATCGGATACGCTACAAATCAAGGCTCTATCCGGAAAACTTTATAAAAACATATTTACCAAACACCATTCTTCGCTTACCGAATTTAATGCCAGTTTAGCCTTTTATGCAGGCAAACCAACTGTTTTAGATTCTATGTATAAACAGATTTACGACGATTTAAAAAAAGTTGATCGTAAAAACAAGCTACCCAAAGCTGTACAATAATTGTTTATATGATTTACCCGCCCAA
>CAMCMG010000056.1:0-3104 GCA_945875895.1 Sphingobacterium thalpophilum
AGCCGCACCAGACTTAGGATCTGGCGCTTCACGGCGTGGGGGTTCGAGTCCCTTCATCCGCACCAAATCCCTCCAATAAAACGGGGGGATTTTTGTATCAACCTAAACAAAAGGTTTAAAAATGAATATCACTCAACAAAAAATCGATCAACTAAACGCTATCATCAACGTAAAAATTTCGCCTGCCGATTATCAAGAACGGGTAGAGAAAGCTATTAAAGAGCAAGCTAAAAAGGCTAAAATCCCAGGATTTCGTCCCGGTATGGTGCCTGCTGCACACATCAAAAAAATGTATGGTAAAAGCATTTTAGTAGATGAAATTAATACCTTATTGAGCGATACGGTTAACACGTACATTACAGACAACAAAATAGAAGTATTGGGCCAGCCATTGCCTAAAATGGACGATAGCAAAGAGCCAAACTGGGATTTTAATGACGAGTTTGAGTTTGAATACGAATTGGGCCTAGCACCTGAGTTTGCATTAAGTTTTTCTGCAAAAGATAAATTGCCCCACTACAAAATTAAAGTGGATAAAGAAACCTTGGCTTCACGTACCAAAAACCTACGTAAAAGCTATGGTAAAATGACCAACCCTGAAGTAGCTGCAGGCGATGATGTACTCTTTGGAGAATTGCTGCAATTGGCTAAAGATGGCTCGCCTTACGAAGGCGGTTTTGGTAACGATAAAGCTTCTATTCGTTTAGATTTAGTAGCCGATACAAAAATTAAAAAGTCACTTATAGGCCTTGAAAAAGGGGCGGTAGTAACATTAGATTTGAATAAAGCCTTTGAAGGTGATGCTACTCAACTGGCAAAATTATTAAATGTAGAAGAAGAAGCGGTTAATGGATTGAAATCTGATTTTCAGTTCTCCGTTAAAAATATCAATCGTTTAGAAGAAGCTGATTTGACACAAGAGTTTTTCGATAAGTTATTCGGTCCAGACACTATTAAAACTGAAAAAGAATTTGAGGCCAAAATTACCGAAGAGTTGGAAAGTATGATGCAGCAAAATGCAGAGCAACGCTTACAAAATGATTTATACAAATTTGGGACCGAAAAAGTTAAATTAAATTTGCCAGATGCCTTTCTAAAGCGTTGGTTAATTGCAACAAATGAGAATTTAACTGCCGCCGAAATTGATGCCGATTACGCCAATTTTGCTCAAAATTTAAAATGGACCTTAATTGAAAACAAGATTATTAAGGACAATGCCATTGAAATTAAATACGAAGACGTTTTTAAAGCGGCAAAAACCCGTTTAGATGGTCAGTTTCGTATGTATAGCCCACAAGCACTGCCAGAAGAGCAGTTGGCCGAATACACGGTACAGTTTTTGCAGAACAAAGAAAACGCCAACCGAATCTTTGATGAAGTAAAGGCAGTAAAAGTATTTGATTATTTAAAATCTGTAGTTACCTTAGATACTAAGGAAATTGCTTACAACAAGTTCTTAGAACTTGCCTAACTCTACACCTATGAATATAGATAAAAATGAATTTCGCAAATATGCGGTAAAACACCACCGCATTGGCAGTCAACACGTAGATAGCTTTATGGCTCGAGTAGAGCAAAGCGCTATACCTATGTCTATGACACCCTATATTATTGAAGAACGCCAATTAAACGTGGCCCAAATGGATGTATTTTCTCGATTAATGATGGACCGCATCATTTTTCTAGGCGATGCCATTTACGATAATATTGCCAATATTATTCAAGCTCAGTTACTGTTTTTGCAATCAACCGATGCCAAACGTGATATTCAAATTTATATCAATTCGCCAGGCGGTTCGGTATATGCCGGTTTAGGCATTTACGATACCATGCAATACATTAGCCCCGATGTGGCTACCATTTGTACCGGTATGGCAGCATCTATGGCAGCTGTATTGTTATGCGCCGGAGCCGATGGCAAACGTGCGGCCTTAAAACACTCACGTGTAATGATTCACCAACCCTTGGGAGGAGTTCAAGGTCAGGCTTCTGATATTGAAATTACCGCTCGTGAAATTTTAAAATTGAAAAAAGAATTGTACGAAATTATTGCCAATCACTCGGGTGCTCCGTACGAGAAAGTACACGATGCTTCCGACCGCGATTATTGGATGATTGCACAAGAAGCCAAAGAATTTGGTATGATTGATGAAGTATTGGCAAGTACCCCTTCAACAAAATAAGATGAGTAAACAGCATTCAAAAGATATTATCTGCTCTTTTTGTGGCTCTAGTAAGCAAGATACCCTCATGCTTATTGCCGGCCTCGATGCACATATCTGCGATAAATGCGTTACCCAAGCCAGCCAAATTGTATCCGAAGAATCGGCAGTACGTGCTAAAAAATCGGCACAATCGGCTATTAATTTATTAAAACCGATAGAAATTAAGCAACACCTCGACCAATACGTAATTGGCCAAGATGAAGCCAAAAAAGTGCTAGCCGTAGCGGTTTATAACCACTATAAACGCTTAAACCAAAAGGTAACTGCCGATGAGGTGGAGATTGAAAAATCGAATATCATGATGGTGGGCGAAACCGGTACCGGAAAAACTCTTTTGGCTAAAACCATTGCCAAAACCTTACACGTACCTTTTTGCATTTGCGATGCTACTGTTTTAACTGAAGCCGGTTATGTAGGCGAAGATGTAGAAAGTATTTTAACCCGTTTGTTGCAAGCTGCCGATTACGATGTAGCCGCCGCCGAACGGGGTATTGTATACATTGATGAGGTAGATAAAATTGCTCGTAAAAGCGACAATCCATCTATCACCAGAGATGTATCGGGCGAAGGGGTGCAGCAAGCGCTCTTAAAAATATTAGAAGGAACCATTGTAAACGTACCACCTCAAGGCGGACGTAAACACCCGGATCAGAAAATGATTCCAGTTAATACCAACAATATCTTATTTATTTGTGGTGGGGCATTTGATGGCATCGAGAAAAAAATTGCCAATCGCTTGCGTACACAAACCGTAGGCTATAAAGTAGAGAAAGAGAACAACGAAGTAGATAAAGAAAATCTCTACAAATACCTTAGTCCGCAAGATTTAAAAGCCTTTGGTTTAATACCAGAATTAATTGGTCGTGTGCCGGTACTTAC